>CAYQAJ010000102.1:0-16234 GCA_964415245.1 uncultured Pirellulaceae bacterium
ATGATCGACGAGTTGATGGATTCGCTGCTCGTGGAGAAGCTCCCCACGCACGAGTGGCTCGAAGCGACGCTGGGCGAATTGTGCCGCGGCGCCGCCGACATCGACCCCATCTTGCACAGCTTCAAGAACGCCCAACACCTGCGCGTCGGCGTCCGCGACATTTTGGGCAAGGAGGACATTCGCGATACGCACGCGGCGCTCTCCGACGTGGCGGAAGTCTGCCTGCGGCAGATCACGGAGCGCGAGTACGAGAAGCTGGCGTCACGCTACGGTGAACCGACGTGCGCCGGCGGACCGAACGACGGCCAGATCGCCAAGCTCGTGATCGTGGCTATGGGCAAACTGGGAGGGCGCGAGCCCAACTACCACAGCGATCTGGACGTGGTGTTCCTCTACGACGCCGATGGTTCGACGCGGCACCGACGTAGCGAGAAGAGCACGAGCAACCAGCACTTCTTCAGCCAGCTCGGCCAGCGGATTATCAAAGTGGTAACGCAGCTCGGCCCGTGGGGGCGGCTCTACGAGCTGGACCCGCGGTTGCGTCCCACCGGCAAGAGCGGCGCGCTGGCCGTGTCGCTGGCCGAGTTCGATCGCTACTTCTCCGAGGGGCCCGGCCAGCTTTGGGAACGGCAGGCATTGTGCAAAGCCCGCCCGGTTTATGGCACGCCCGATGCCGTAGAGCAAACCATGCAATCGGTGCGACGCGCGATCCTGGGGCGACCGTGGCGCCGCGAGAACGTCGAGGAGATTCGCCACATGCGGCAGCGGCTGGAGGAAACCGCCTCTCGCGAGAACCTGAAGCGCGGCAGTGGGGGCACCGTCGACATCGAGTTCGCCGTGCAGATGCTACAGCTCAAGCATGCCGCCAAGTCGCCCCAGGTGCTCGCGCCCAACACGCTCGACGGCATCGCCGCCCTCGCGGAAGCGGGCCACCTCAGCCGCGACGACGCCGAGTATCTCGGCCAGTCGTACCGTTTCTTGCGTACGATCGAGTCACGGCTGCGGCTGATGAACACCACGGCCCGACACGATCTACCGCACGAATCGTCCGAGGTGAAACGGCTGGCGTACCTGCTGGGCAATACGACGCCCGAGAAGCTCTTGGAAGAGGCGCAGCGCTACACGGTCGAAAACCGCCGCCGCTTCGATCGCTTGTGCGAGCAAGCGGCGGGAGGAAGTGCAGAGTATTGAGTGCAGAGTGCAGAACGAGGAATCCGGAATCGTTATTCCGACCAGCCTGTATCGTCCTCATTCTGTGTTTTACTCTCTGTATTCTGCACTCTGCACTCTGCATTCTTCACTCTCTCTCGATGCCCAGATCGCGTACCGTGAGCAGGCTTTCGACCGCATAGCCGCGCTTGGCGAACGCCTCGGTCGCGCCTTCCAGCCGGTCGACGATCCCGATCACCTTCACGACGCGCAGGCCGAACGCTTCGGCCCGCTCGATCGCCGCCAACGCGCTGCCGCCGGTGGTGAGCACGTCTTCGACGATGACGGCCGATTCGCCGGGAACCACGGGCCCCTCGACGTCGCGCTTCTGTCCGTGCCCCTTGGATTCTTTCCGGACAATGAAGCCCTTGAGCTTCTTGCCGCGCAGATGGGCCAGCGTAATGACGGCCGCGGTGATCGGGTCGGCGCCAATAGCCATGCCTCCCACGGCGTCGGGGAGCGGCTCGCCCAATCGTTCGAGAACGCCCTCGGCCACCTGGCAGGCGCCGGCCGAATCGAGCGTCAGCTTGCGGCAGTCGAGGTAATACGACGCCGTTTTACCCGAGGCGAGCGTGAACTGGCCGAAGGAGAGCGCCTTCTCGCGCACCAGAGCGATGAGTGCGTTGCGATCGTACATGGCACCAGCATAGCAGGATGCCGGCGAGTTGGGAGTACGGCGCGGCGGCGCCGGGAATGCCTAATGACCTAATGACTTAAGGAATGCCCAATGACCAAGTCCCAATGACCAAGGGCGCATGGATGAGTGCATGCGCCATCGCATCGTCATTGGGGCGTCGACATTCGTCATTGCGCAGCGAGCGAATCGAACGTCGATTGGCGAGTGCGGCCTAGCGTCGAATGGTGACCTGCGATCCGGCGGTGAGGATGCCGTACACGTCGGCGGCGTCGCCCGGGCTGAGGCTGATGCAGCCCAATCCCATCGGAGCGGTGGAAGAAGCAGGACTGCCGTGCAGCGACGCACGGCCGCCAAGATCGATCCAGTATTGCCCGTACGGATTGTCGGGTAATCCGGCGCGAATCGTGCGGCCGTCGCGAGCGTAGTAGTCGGCTCCCCGGTCCTTGAACTTCACCTCGTACTTTCCGGGTGGGGGCGCCTCGTCGCCCGACGAGATGGGAAACCGGCCGGCGTACAGATTGCCGAGGAACAGCGTGAGCTTGTGCTGCGCCATGTCGACCTCGGCGCTGAATGGGCCGCGGACCACCTTGAGCGAGGTGCCGGGCGTGAGCAAGGGGCTGTCGATCCCGTTGATGTTGGCCAGGAGTTGAGCAGGCACTTCGTAGTCGGCGGCGATCTGCTCGAGCGTGTCGCCCCGCTCGACGAGATACTCCCGTTCGAGCAGGTGCCGCGTGGAGTAGATCACTTCGCCCGCCAGCGAATCGAGCCAGATGAGCAGCCGCTGCTGCTCGGCGTCGCTCAGTTTGGGCTCGTCGTAATACCGCGACAGTTCGGCCAGCGCGTCGCGCAGGTTGCCTTGCTCGACGAATCGCTCGGCCGCCCGCCACGACGCTTCGAGCTGGTTGTGGATGTCGGCAGGCGCAACGCCGTAGGGAGGCGACCGATCGTCGGACGGTTCCGTGTTGCGCGAATCGTCGCGGTTTCCGCCCTCGGGCGAAATCTCGGGGTTCTCGCCCCCGCGCCATCTTTGGCCAATCCCCCCGTCGGGCGGCACGTGTGGGGAGGGAACCGACGGGTCGCTTGGCCCCGGAGGCGGATAGATCGGGGGATCTAACTCGTCGCCTGCCTTTTCGACGCCGCCCGGGACGTAGTGCGTGCCCGGGGCGATGCGGGGCGGTTGGACTTCGGGCGACTCCTCTTTCTCCTTGGACGAGGGCAGGAGTCTGGCAACCATGTCCGGCTTGTTGAGCACCACGTACACGCCGTACAGCGCGCCCAATAACACGACCACGACGGCTGCCGTCTTTAGCGTATCCATTTCGTCCTCCTTGACGAATCACCGCCGAGCCGGGCGGCTGGGTCGCCGGTCTCGGTATGCCGTGGATCAACGGCAAGCTGTGTCACCCGCAGCCAAACCCACTGCCGTGCGCCGCTTGCGGTTATTTGGCCGTTGTGCACAATTCGGTTTTCGGCTCGTCGGCGCCTCGGCCAGGGCGCCCGCCGAATCTCTGCCGGTATTCCGTCGACTTCCGCAACGATACGAGCGACTCGCGATGGCACCGCAGTGGGTCGACGACGATGATCACGACCGCTACGACTCTTTCGACGATCTCGGCGACAGCGAACCGCTCGACGAAACCGACGACGAGCCCGCGCTGGTCGACTGCCCCGAGTGCGGCGGCGCCATTTACGAAGAGGCCGAGCAGTGCCCCTTGTGCGGCGCCTACGTTATTCACCGAAGCAGCCTGTGGACGGGCCGTTCGCTGTGGTGGATCGTCCTGGGGCTCTTGGGCATTGCGGCCGTAATCCTCGTTTTGGCGCTGGGTCGCTTCTGATCGACGTTATGCCGCGCGATACTCTGCGCCGGGGGGATGATAGCGCATTGCCGCGATTCAGGCCATAGCATTGGACCAGGCCGACGCCGGCGACAGCATTGCCGTGCTAGCGTGCGCGAGAATCGTCGTGAGACGCCGTCGTGAGACGCCGTCGCCGCTGGCTCCGGGCTAAACGACGGGGGGCCGCGGTTCGGCCTGTCCTTCCCGCAGCCGGGCGCGAATCGCTGCGAGTCTTGTCGCCAACTCTGACTCGAAGCCGCGGTCGACGGGCTGGTAATACTCCCGCTCGACTCCCAGATAATCCTGCGCGGAAACGCCCTCGGGCGCATCGTGGGAGTACTCATAGCCGACCCCATGGCCCAGCGCCTTGGCCCCTCGGTAATGGGTGTCGCGGAGGTGCACGGGCACCGGCAACAGTCGCGCCTCGCGTACGTCGCTTCGCGCCTCGCCGATGGCCAGCGTCGACGCGTTCGACTTCGGGGCGCACGCCAGGTACGTCACCGCTTGCGCCAGCGTCAATTGGCACTCGGGCAAGCCCACCAGTTCGCACGCCTGCGCCGCGGACACGGCCACCAGCAGCGCCTGCGGATCGGCGTTGCCCACGTCTTCGCTGGCCAGGATCACCAGCCGGCGGCACAGGAACCGCACGTCCTCGCCCGCTTCGAGCATGCGGGCCAACCAGTACAGGGCCGCGTCGGGGTCGCTCCCCCGCAAGCTTTTGATGAGCGCGCTAATGGCATCGTAATGCGCGTCGCCCGTGGCGTCGTACTCGACCGCTTTGCGCTGCACCGACTCTTCGGCGAGTTGGCGGGTGAATTCGAGCGGCCGCTCGTCGCTCGACAGCACGCCGACTTCCAGCGGCGAGAGCGCGCGTCGGGCATCGCCATCGCACACTTGCGCGAGGAACTCCAGTGCGTCGTCGGCCAGGTGGATGTCCTGGCCGCCGAATCCCCGCTCCCGGTCGGATAGCGCCCGCAAGAGCAGCACCTTCACGTCGTCGGGCGCTAACGGCTCGAACTGGAAGATGCGGCTGCGGCTGACCAGGGCGCTGATGACCGAGAAGAACGGGTTCGACGTCGTCGCCCCCACCAGCGTGACCACGCCTTCCTCCACGTCGGGCAGAAGCACGTCCTGCTGCGCTTTGCTGAAACGGTGAATCTCGTCGATGAAAAGCAGCGTTTTGCGGCCCGAGGCCGCCAACTCGTTGCGGGCTTCGTCGAGCACTTCGCGGACTTCCTTCACGCCGCTGGTTACGGCGCTGAGCTGCTGGAATCGAGCGTGACTCTCACTGGCCAGCAATCGCGCGAGTGTTGTCTTGCCGGTTCCGGGCGGCCCATAAAAAATCACCGAGCCCAGCCGATCGGCCTTGAGCAGGCGGCGCAATAGCTTCCCTTCGCCCAGGAAGTGTCGCTGGCCTACGAACTCGTCGAGCGTGGCCGGGCGCATGCGTGCCGCCAATGGCTGTGCTTGACGAAGGTTCTTGGCTTCGACCTGATGGAAGAGGGACATGGGCATTGAGACTTGAGACTTGGGGGTGGGGGGCGGGGTTGGGGTGGCACAAAATGCTTGGTTAGCCGCAACGCGCAGCGGAGCGCTGGCAAATGACGGTTGGGGTTTGCGGGCAGTCCGTGCAAGTCCGTGAACGTCCGTGGCCGTACGTGTTGGCGGAGCTTGGGAACGCGGTACTCAGCACTCGGCAATGTGTACTGGGTACCGGCGTACTGAACTGAGCCTAACATTCCCCCCGTGCCAACAGAAGCACGCTGGGGCGTTATCGCGGCCAGCTCCGACCACGCAAAATGGGTCGATTCACGCCGTGCCGCGCACGAAAAAACCCACGGCAACCGAAGTTGCCGCGGGTTTGCGATTCGACAGGTGTCGTCCCCGCACTTGTCGGAGGGCCAGCCGCGAGGCACGGCTCCGACACGGCCCGTTACGGCAGAGTAGCCCCTAGATTGAAGGTGATCGTACCGGTCGTATTCACAACCACAGGAGTGGTGACATTCGGATTGTCCGCCGCAAGGCCGGCGGCATTGGCTTGGGCTACGCCCAGCGTCCCGGCGCTCTGGTTGAGATCGAACGGCGTGGCAGGCGCCGCACCGGCCCCATCGTTGGTCCCGAAGATGCTGAGACGCACGGTCGCGCCGGCGGCATGGACGTCTGCGTCCAAGCTGTTGCCGGTGGACACCACGGCGTTGTTGGTTGCCGTGAAGTGCGTGGTACCTGTTCCCGAGGCGCTGGCTCGCATACCTGCCGATCCGGCCGCGGTGATCGAGCTGCCGTCCAAAAGCACTCGGACCGTGCCATCGGAGGAAGAGACGTCGATCGCGTCGCCGTTCACGGTGTCGATCGTCATGCCGAAGAATCGGGCTCGGGTGGTGACGCCAGTGGCGTTGTTTTCCACGTGGATGCCGTCGTTGGTTACGCCGGTGAGCGTGCCGCCGTTCACAACGACGAGGTTCGGCATGTCGGCGAGGCGGATACCATCCGAGGTACTGCCTGTCGACGAGACATTGGCGAAGGTCCATCCGGAGATACCGTTGGTCACACCAGTGGTATTCGTCAAGTCGATGCCGGGACCCCCCGCCGCATTGATGATCGGATTCGCGCCGTTGAGGCGCACAATGCCGCCGTCGTTGGCGAAGATGCCGGCCCCACCGGCCGTCGCCACGTTCAGGTTGTTGAAGATAAAGTTGGCAGTGCCATTGTTCACGAGGTTGATGCCGGTAGCTGCCTGAATGGTGGTCGCCCCGAAGTCAGCCGAAAGTCCGTTGGTGTTGCCGAAGGCATTGATGCCAACTCCCTGCGCCCCGTCGATGGTGGTGGCGCCGGTTACGAGCAGCGTGCCGCGTGCGTCGTTCAAGAGGATACCGTCGGAAACGCTGTCCGTGGAGGAAACGTCCTGGAAGGTGAGATCGATGATGGTGGGATCGATGGCGATCGCCGGTCCGCCGATGGCGGCGATCGTACCGCTGTTGACGGTGACGGTGCCGCTGTCGCTGGCGATCAAACCGCCGCCGTTGTCGGTGCTGATGTTGAGCACGTCGAAGAAGAAGTCCGACGTGGGATTGTCTTCCAGGAACACGCCGTTGCCGAAGCTGACGGCCGGCACACCCGAACCGGTGATGTTGACCACGCGGAACAGGGCGACGATGCCATCGGAGTCCTGAATGGCCAGGCTGTCGTTGGCCGACTCGGAGATATCGAGCACATCGATGAACAGGCTGCCCTGGGCATTGCTGAGCGACACGCCGCGGTCGGGACTGAGTGTCGAGCTGACGTTGTTGAACGTCATGTCGATCGTGGTGTCGCCGACGCCGGTGACGCTGAGGGCAACGCCGCCGGTCACGTCGATGGAGTTGTTGCCGAACACTTGCAACAGCGCACCGTCATTGTTGAAGGCCACATAGCCCTCGGCGGCGGCATTGGTGATGTCCAAATCTTCAAACGTAATGGTCGCGCCGTCGTTGTTGATCAACTGCACGCCGGTGTCGGTGGAGTTGACGATATTCGTGGTTTCGAAACGGATCGTACCGTCGCTGTTCAGGATGCTTATGCCTTCGGCCTGGCTATTGGTCAGGTTGGTCGGGGCGGTGACGACGGCGGTACCGCTGAAGTTGTCGATCAGGATGCCGCTGCCGAGGTTGTCGTCGATCGTGCCCGTGAAGCTAAGCTGCGAGCCGGCACCGATGTTCTGGATGCGGATGATTTGCTGGCTGACCACGTTGTTGTCGATCGTGCCGAACCAGTCCACGATCGTATCGGGGGTGCCCAGCACGCCCAGAATATCGAAGGCGCGGCCCGTGGTATCTTCGATGACGTTGTTGGTAAACTCATAATCGCCGTCGGAGTCGACCAGCCGGATACCGTGCAATCCGCCGGTGATCAAGTTGCGATTGACGTCGGCCACCGTGACGTTCGAACCGCCGAAGATGCCGGTTTGAGCGTCCTCGATGATGAAGCCCGACACGATGTTGTCGTCGGCCAGAGTGACAGCCGCACCAAAGGGATTGCTGATGGTGGGACGCAGGCCGTTCTGATCGTTGCACAGCTCAAAGTCGCCGACCTCGACGGTGGGAACGACGTGCAGCACACCGTCGCCCAGGAATCGCTGGCGATCCTTGAGCACGATGCCTTCGTCCATGAAGTTCGAGGTGCCGTCGCCCAGGTGCACGAAGATGATGTCGTCCTCGACCGACGTCGTCTCGGCCGAGGTCAGGGCGCGGAACGGATTCTCGAAGGTGCCGTCGCCGGCGATCGCGTTCGTGTTGTCGACGTGGATCACACGCCACAGCGCGCCCGTGGTCGGGTTGGTGGCGAAGATGGGATCCTGGTGCACGCGCACGATGTGATCGTTGCGCACCGTGGGCTCCAGATCGCGGCCCAGTGGCGAGTACTCGGCGCTGCCGCCGAAATTGAAGACGAGCTGCAGGTAACCCGTGCTCTGGTAGCGCTCGTCGTGGTCCAACTCGACGTTGAAGGCGACGCCGCTGAGCGTCTGCACGCCAAGTCGAGCGCGGAAGCCGCCGAACGACTCGATCGAATCGGCGCCGTAGTAGTATCCGCCGATGTCGAGCGTGCCGGCAAACATCTGCATTTCGGGCAGGCGAAGTCGCACTTCGGCGTCGAAGCCCGTCAGGGCGACGTCGATGCCGCGCTGCAGCACGATGCGATTCTGAAAGAAGCATTCGCCCGGTGCCCCCAGCAGATTCTCTCGGTTGCCGATGGGGAAATAGCCGTTGCCGCGGACGTCGAAATTCTCGGTCTTGATGACGCCGCTGACGCCAACCTCGTTAAAGGTGTGGCCGAAGATCTCTTCCTGGTCGGCGTCGACGTCGAACCAGACGCCAATGCCCAGGTCGGCTTTGGCGGGCTCGAGATAGTACATCCGCTCGGCACCGATGTTGCCGAGAAGCTGGCCCTTATCCGCGGTAACGTGTCCTCGCGCTTCGAGCAGCCAGCGGCCGCCGATCGCGTCTTCCCCGATCAGGCCCTTGGTGCCCGCCGTGAAGTAGCTCCCCTCGTAGCCGAGACCGGAGTTGGCCGCCGTGCCGCTAACCCAGAACCGCATGGGATAGGGCGAGTTCAGGGCGGCTGAAAAGGGCATGAACCCGCCGCCGTCGAACCCTGGGATTTGACCCGACGCCGTGGCGGCCATCGCACCGCTCAGCAGAACGCCGCAAAGAATCAGGCGCAGGAACCTCTTCATGGAATCAATCTCCCTGGATTCTCGTCTGACTAGGCCCTCAGGCGTCGTTCTGTCACGGGCGGATCGTGGGGTCTATGCGCGCAAACGGCCGCGCCGCGATGTGCGGCGGACCATCAGCGGGTCCTACAGCCCGCAACCCTGGTGTAGGCGATACAATCCATCGTCACGGTACAATCGGAAGCATGAGAGTTTTCCGCAGTCATTGCGCGGTTGGAATATCTTAACAGCCCTCGCGCCATGTAGTGCCAGCGTTGCATTCGCCGCAGAATGGCGGCATGACAGCTACGATAGCCGCCACATTCATGTGGCGCTTGCACACGTGAAAACTGCCGCAATCATGCGGCGCTCGATGAGAATGCAGTCGCCGCATTCATGCGGCGCTCACTCGTCCGAGCGAGGAGGCGGATCGCCGACGGGCGGAACCGGCGGAGCCGGTAAGAAGAGGATGCCTTCGTCGAGTGCGCCGGATCCGGTCGACCTGGCAGCGGCGGCAGGACCCGATGCCATGCCCGGTTCTATGCCGCTGCCAGCGGCATCGGCGTCCGACGCGGCATCCGGCTCGACCCGCCGACCCGCGTATGCCGCCATGACGACCACCGCCGCCAGCACCCCCAAGACACTGATGCCGAATAAGCCGGCCGTCCACAAGGCCTCGATTTCGGGTGCGAGCCTGGTGTTGTCCTCGATTCGAACCCCGATGACCGCCACGACATTGTTCACAAAGTGGCAAAGCATGGACGGGAGCACCGACTCACACCTCCAAGCCACAATGCCCAGCCACAATCCCAATGGTAACACCTGCAAAATCTGAAGCCGATCGAGATGGGCGACGGAAAACAACACCCCGGCGACGCCAATTGCCGCCGCCGGATGCCAGCGTGCCAGCAGTCGGCGCTGCACGTACCCGCGATACAACAGCTCTTCGGCAACTCCCGGCAATGCGCCGACGGTAAGAATCATCGCCACCGCGAACCAGCCCGTGTGACTGCGGAACACATCCGCCAGCGCTCGGGTTTGATCGCTTTCCATGCCCCCCTCGCCCGAGGCAAGCGCGAGGAGGAAGCTCCATAAGTACCCCAACAAGGGCGTCGCCAATGCAAACACGATCCACGTCCAGATGGGAAGTCCGCCGCGCACCAACCCCAGCCGCCGGCTTACGCTTTCGGGCGATAGGATAGCCGCCCCCATCGCCACCGTAAAAAACACGATCTGCACCGGCACGAACATGACAAACAGGCCGGCGCGGGTGCCGACGAATTCTTTCAGCCACTGCTGGAATCCTCCCGGGTGAGTCAGGACGTCGGTCCCTTTCATCACCAAGGCCGACACCAGCAAGGCCGCCACGCCGACCGCCAAGGCAAGTGGGATCACAAAGACGCCCACCACCAGGCTCGTCCAAACGCGCGGCCTGGGCGGGAGTCGATGCAGCCCGACGACTTTCCGTGGAGATATCGGGACCGTATCGCGATATGCCGCCGAAACGACCGACTCCGGATCGCTCGGCCCCGAGTCCGCCGTACCCAGAAACTCGATCTCCTGTTTGAAATCGGGATCGGAGTCCACGGGCGGCGGCCTTGTCAGTTGGGCGAGAGTGCTCTGTGACATGCGACGGGCATGTATTCTCGCCCGGCGTGGGACCACGTGCAACTTCGCCGGCGCGGGACGGCACGCCATCTTCACTGGCAAAGCGCAGCGATTTCACCGCCAAGACGCAGAGAGCGCAAAGACTTCAGGAACACGCCGCGTGCCCAAACCCCGCGTGCCACTCCCGACCTTCGAGTGGCGACACCGGGCCCACTCGACTCTCCGCTCCGGGCTCTGGGCTGGACTCCAGGCTCACGACTCTCGACTCTGCAAAAGTTCCTTCGCTTCGGCCACGACGCGCTGGGGCGTGATGCCGAAGTGTCGGTAGAGTGCGCTTGCCGGAGCCGACGCGCCGAAGCTCGACATGCCGACAAATCGCCCGTGCGGGCCGATGTACCGCTCCCAGCCCATCGCCACTCCCGCCTCGACGGCCACTCGCGCGGTTACGTGGGGCGGGAGAACGCTGTCGCGATACGACTGGCTCTGCTCGTCGAACAACTCCCAGCAGGGCATGCTTACGACCCGCGCAGCAATCGCCTCGGCCGTCAGCGTTTCCCAGGCCGATACGCAAATGGGCAACTCCGTTCCCGTGCCGATGAAAATCACCTGGGGATTGCCCTTCGGCGGATCGCACAGCACATAGGCACCGCGGGCCAATCCATCGGCCGGCGCGAATCGCGTGCGATCGAGCGTCGGCACGTTTTGTCGCGATAGCACGAGGGCCGCTGGTCGGTCGACTATCGGCAACAGCGTGCGGTACGCGGCCGCCACTTCGTTGGCGTCGCCCGGTCGCACTACCAGAAGGCCCGGAATCGCGCGGCACGCCGCCAGGTGCTCGATCGGCTGGTGCGTGGGGCCGTCCTCCCCCAGGCCGATCGAATCGTGCGTGAGAATATAAAGCACGGGCCGGTGCATGATGCTGCTGAGCCGCATCGAGGGGCGCATGTAATCGGTGAACACGAAGAACGTGCCGGCGAACGGACGCAGCCCCACGAGCGACATCCCGTTGGAAATGGCTGCCATGGTGTGCTCGCGGATGCCGAAGTGCAGGATGCGGCCGGCATAGTTGTCCGCTTCGAAGTCCGAGTCGTCTTTGCCCAAGGCTGTCATCGTCGAGGGGGCCAAGTCGGCCGATCCGCCTAGTAGCCAGGGAATTCGCCCGGCCACGGTGTTCAACACTTTGCCGGACGAGACGCGCGTGGCCATTCCCTTGGCGTCCGGTGGAAATACGGGAATGTCGGCATCCCAGCCGTCGGGGAGTCGGCCGCTCCACATCGTTCGCAGCTCGGCCGCTTCTCGCGGATGGGCCGAATCGTATCGGGCCAGCGCCGCTTCCCACTCCTGGCGTGCTTTGCGTCCCCGCGCCCCGATGCCTTCGCGGTAATGGGCGTACACCTCGTCGGGCACGTGGAAATGCTCGTCGGCGGGCCAGCCGTAGAACTGCTTGGTGAGTTTCACCTCGTCTTCGCCCAGCGGAGCGCCGTGCGCCCCGTGCGTATTGGCCTTGTTGGGCGATCCCCAGGCGATCACGCTGCGAACGATGATGAGCGTGGGCTTGTCGTCGGTTTTGCGAAACGCGTCGAGGGCGCGGCCGATGGCGCCCGTGTCGTTGGCGTCGTCGACCTTCACGACATTCCAGCCAAGGCCGCGGAACCGCGTGGCAACGTCCTCACTGAATGCCAGCCGGGTGTTCCCTTCGATGGTGATGTGGTTGTCGTCGTACATCCAGCACAGGTTCGACAGTTTCAGGTGACCGGCCACCGAGGCCGCCTCGCAGCCAACCCCTTCCATCAAATCGCCGTCGCTGCACAGGGCATATACGTTGAAGCCGAACAACTCGAAGCCGGGCCGATCGTATCGCGCCGACAGCCACCGCGCGGCCATCGCCATGCCCACGCTGTTGCCGATCCCCTGGCCCAGCGGACCGGTTGTCGTCTCAATGCCCGCCGCGTCGCCATACTCGGGATGGCCCGCGCAGGGGCTATCGAGCTGGCGAAAGTTCTTGATGTCGTCGAGCGTAATCGACGGCCCATCGAGCACGTTGCCGTCGTCGTCGACGCCGCGCACTCCCGACAGGTGCAGCATGGCGTACAGCAGCATCGAAGCGTGGCCGCACGACAGGATGAATCGATCGCGGCCCGGCCACAGGGGCCCGTTCGGGTCGTACGCCAACGCATGCTGAAACAGCACATACGCGGTCGGGGCGAGCGCCATCGGCGTGCCGGGATGCCCGCTGTTGGCCTTCTGCACGGCATCCATCGCCAGGGTGCGGATGGTATTGATGGCAAGCTGTTCGATGCTGGTGGCGGTAGCCGACATGCGGCAGGGTCCCTCTGGTTGTTTCGTCGATTGGATGATGCAGTGCGACGTGACGGAGTTAGTGTCCAGCGCAGCGCGCCGAACCGAGAAATATAATGCGTCGCGCGGCGGACCGTCAACGCGCCCGCTCGATCGCTCGCGGCTGGGGATCGAACTCTTCGCGCGCTTCTGCGTTCAGCAGCGCCTGATACCGCAGTGCCAGTGCTGCCTTTTGCGGCTCCCCGATTGCCGCGGAGTGAGTGGCCAGGTTCGAAAGCATCCGCGAGAGCGCCGCGCGGTTCGTGTCATTTACCAGATGCCGCGCCGGATCGAACAACGAAGTGATCTGCGCCACCTCCGCGGGCGTGAGTGTCTTCCAATCGCCGAACGGGTCGACAATGATGTCGCTGTGCGCGAAACCCTTGGGAGCGCGGGCGCCGTCGTACTTGATCATGTAGCGGCCCGGCACGGGTATGCCCACAATCGGCAGGTCGAGCCTTCGCGCCACCGCCACCACAACGTGCGAAAGAAGGATCGGCAGCCCCTTGCCGGTGGTCAGCACGCGGTCGATCGAGCTATTGTCGGGATGCGAGTAGTTTTCGCGGTTGCCCGCCAGGCCGTGCTCGACCGCCAGCACGTGCCGCAGCGCGTCGATCGCTATCCGCGGGTCGACCGAGCGGGGATCGACATCCGGGCCAAGCCGCGTGCGCACTTCGTCGGCCAGGGCGTCGAGCTGCCGCGTGATTCGCTCGCGGTCGGCGCGGGAGTCGACCAGCCGGGCGATGAGCCACATGCCTTGTTCCAGGTCGATGTCCTCGTCGCGCATCCGCCCCAGTGCGGCGAACTGCTCGGTGATGTCGCGCAGCTCGATCGCTTCGATAATGTGCCGGGCGCGGAACCTCTGCTCGGCCGACTTGCTTTCGGCCGCCTGGTAGAGCCGGGGAAGCGCCGCCGCCCCGATCTCGATCAGCCGCTGCTGCGCCTTTTCCCGTTCGACAAAGGAATCGGCGTCGAGTTGGCGAACGAGCCGGGCGATTTCGGCCTCCAACTCGGGATCTGACTGCGGCTCGTGTTCTGGCTTCGATTCGGCCGCGTCGGCTGGGCTGTTCTGGGCGACCGCCGCCGCCGGCCACGACGCAGCCAGCCCACAAACCGCCAAGAATAATAGAAGTCCCGTGTTGGCCGGCACGATGCGCCTCCTTCGGGCAAGCCGCCAGGCCGCAAAGTAACTCGGGCATCCATTGTCGGCATTCGGCACGCTTAAGCCAAGTCCTCAATACCGGCGACAGAGCGCACTTCGCGCCGCAGCAATGGTAGCCTAACGTGCCCGTACTCGGCGGTTTGGGGATCGCCTGCACTACAGCACGAATGAGATGAAAGGAAAGGTCCGTTGGAAGATCAAGCCGCGCCACCTGAATTGCCGCCGCAACAAGAGCCGCCCCGACGCAGCATCTTCCGCCTGGCACTGATCGTCGAAGGTGCGATGGCGGTGCTCGCGGTGGCGATTTCCCTGCCACTCGGGCACTGGCCGTTGCCGGGCGTAAGCTTGCGTTCGCCTGACTGGACCTCTCTTGCCATCGGCGTCGCCTGGGGCCTGGCTGGCGCCGTGCCCATGATCGTGATGCTGCTGACGATGGACCGCTGGCCGATCGGGCCGTTGGCCAATCTCAAGCGATTCGTGCGCGAGCTGGTTGTGCCACTATTTGCCCAACTGAATCTGGCGCAGTTGGCGTTAATCTCGAGCCTGGCGGGCATTGGCGAGGAGATGCTGTTCCGCGGGGTGCTGCAAGACCTGCTGGCGCGCGGCATCGGCGGAGCTGCCGGATTACTCGTCGGCTTGCTGGTCGGCTCGGTCGTTTTCGGCCTATGTCACTGGGTGACACGCACCTACGCGGTGCTGGCGATGCTCATCGGTCTGTACATGGGCGTGCTGCTGATCGCCAGCGGCAGCATCCTGGCGCCGATTGTCGCGCACGCCGTGTACGACTTCGTGGCGCTGTGGTACCTGGTGAAGCGCCGCGGCGCTGCGAACAAATAGAAGCTTCGGACAAGCGTCGTTGTAGCACGGTCTCCCGTTGTGGCACAGTCTCCCGTCGTGGCGCGGTCTCCCGTTGTGGCACGGTCTCCCGCCCGTGCCACTCCCGCGACCGAAGGTCTCCCTGTCCCGATGCCGGGAGACCGCGACACAACACGATCCCGATAGAGCTCGCGCGTAAAAAAAGAGCGGTCCGACCCGATTCACTTCGGGCCGGACCGCTCCGCATTTGCCGGACCAGACTCTCCGCCGTCAGTCAGCGAAGGCTCAACTGCAACCGTCGCAGCAGCGACGCCGCATCTTGCAGCACGGCGGAGGGCAGCACACGGTGACCGGCACTTCCTTGCACACAACTTTCGGCACGCAGCGGGTTACGGTGTAGGGAACCTCACGCGGCACGCAGTGGGCGACTTTCACCGTCTTGGTGTAGTGTACCGGCTTGCACTCCGTGTACGGTACCTTTTTCACGCAGGTTTGATGCTCGTAGCGGCAGACCTTGTAGGGAATCTGCTTCGTGCATGTCTCGGGCACCATCTTGCACACCTTGTAGGTGCACTGCTTGGTGACCGTTTCGGGAACCATTTTGCACACTTTGTATGTGCACTGTTTGTGGATGGTCTCGGGCACCATCTTGCACACCTTATACGTGCACTGCTTGGTGACCGTCTCGTGCACCATCTTGCACACCTTGTAGGTGCACGTCTTGTGGACGGTCTCGGGCACCATCTTGCACACCTGGTACGTGCACGTCTTGTGGACCGTTTCGGGCACCATTTTGCACACCTTGTAGGTGCACGTCTTGGTGACGGTCTCAGGCACCATCTTGCACACTTTGTAGTTGCAGGTCTTGGTGACGGTCTCGGGCACCATCTTGCAAACCTTATAGGTGCAGGTCTTGGTGACGGTCTCGGGGACCATCTTGCACACCTGGTAGGTGCAGGTCTTCTGCTTCTGCTCGGTCACGTAACGGCAGGTCGTGTAGGGGACCTTCTTCGTGCACGTTTCGCGCTCGTAGCGGACGCAGTTGATGGTCTTTTCCTTCACCTCGGGCACCCAGACTTTTTTGCAAATCTTGGTGGGCGGGCACTGGGTCTCAACCACCTTGCACTCACCCGGCACGTACCGGCAGCGGCAGCAGCAAGGATCCCACTGCCAGCAACCCGGCTCCTGCACGCACTTCTTCACGACGCGGCCCGGGCACTCGGTGACTTGCGTATCCCAGTGGCCGCAGCACACCTGCACGGTCTTGGTGTAGTGCACCGGCTTGCACACGGTGTAGCACACCTCGCGCTCGCAGGTTTCATAGACCGGCTTGCAGACGTTGTAGCAGTACGTTTTGGTCTTCGTTTCGTAGACCGGCTTGCACACCGTGTAGCAGACGTCCTTGGTCTTGGTTTCCCAGACCGGCTTGCACACCGTATAGGTGC
>CAYQAJ010000103.1:0-16171 GCA_964415245.1 uncultured Pirellulaceae bacterium
CTCCTCGACGCGATCCAGCTCGTCTTCGAGCTCGGCCAGCAGTTTGCGAAGGTTGTCGAGTCTCTCAGGCACGGCTTTGTGTCTCTACGTGGTGACGAACCAATGGTAGGAAAATGACCAATGACCAAATCCAAATGACCAATTCACGGCCCGCTTCAGGTCATTGGTCATTGGGATTTGGTCATTGGTCATTGCACCTTAGCAAGGGCGGGAGCATCTGACGAGGGGACTTTCGCGAGCGGCAATGCAGCCGAGCGCGGCTACTGGAGTTCGCTTTCCAGCCACTCCTTTTCGGCCGTTGCCTGCCGAAGCTGGCCGCGGACCCGCTCCAACTCTTGCTGCGTCTGCCGCGTCTCTCGGTCGGCGTTCTCGCCCCTCGGCGCTGAATCGCCGTTGGCAGCCTGCTGGAGCTCGGTCAGCCGTTCGGCCAGCGCCGTTTCGCGCTTGGTGAGGCCGTCGAGCGCGACGATCAGCTCGTCGTGCCGCCGTTGGAATTCTTCTTGGGGAGACAGCTTGCCCGACTTCAAGTCGTCCAACACGCTCAGCACGGCACCGGCGGGCAGGGCGTAGCTATCGACGCGGCCGACGCGGGCGATGTTGATGCCCACCACCTTGCCGTCGAGATCGACGACGGGCCCGCCGCAATCGTTGGGCAACAGTGCCGTGTCGTGCTGGAAGACGGAGGGGAAGCCGGAGCGGCGATCGCTGAGCGGTCCCCCCAGATTGTTCTGGAAGTTCTGCCGGCCGTCGCCGGCCAGTGCGTCGCTGCTCGAGAGCGTGGCCGTGATGTTGAGCACGTCTTCCCCTCGCTTGACCAGCAGACGCACCTTGTCGCCCGGCCGAAAGCGGCGAACCGTCTCGATGAGTGCCTCGCGGGTGCTGACCGGAGTATCGTTGATGCTGGTGATGACGTCTCCCTGCAACAGGCCGGCGCTGGCGGCGCCGCTGTCGGGCATCACCTCCTCAATGCGGGGACCGCGATCGTCTTGTTCCAGCAGGATTCCCAAAAGTCCCCGCGGCCCTTCGATTTGGCGAGGGACGACGCTGACGATGCCCATGCCGCGGGCTTGTTGGTTCACGCCGGGGGTGATCAGCAGGCTGCCAACCGGCGGGGCGTCGCCGTCGCTGAACGGGGCGGCATCGAGTCCGTCGGCTTCGACGCGGAGCATGGCCAGGTCGCCGGTGGGGTCGATTCCCACGATCGATGCCGGCAGGCGACGACCGTCGTAGAGCCGGCACTCGCACGGGCCGTTGAGCTCGCTGGCCTTGGTCAATACGTAGCCGCCAGTGTCGACGATCGTGCCGAGCGCCACCCGCCGGCTTCCGCAATACACGGCCGCGGTCGAGTGCGCGGGGGCGGCCAGGGCGACGTCGAAGGCCGAAAGCACGCTGGCGTTGTTTCGTTCGTAGGGGCCGGGCGTGCGCGAGCGGCCGAAGCGACGTCCAAACGGCCGACCGCCGCGGCCGTCTTGCGATCGCTCGCCGCGCTGTCCCCGTTGGTCGCGCTGCGCGTCTTCGTCCTCGTTACGGAACGGGGATTCGGGATCGTCATCGGGAGCCGACTGCTCGACGCGCGGCTGTTGCGCGAAGGCTGTTCCGCGGTTGGACGGGAGATCGGCCGTCGTCCACGCCAGTGCCAGAGCCAACAGAAGCGCCAAGTGGATCGGCCGAAGGAGGGCGGTCGTTCGCATGCGTCTGGTCTCCGTCGATGCGATGGTTACTAGGACTGCGGAAACGCCACAGGAATGCGGCGGCTATCGGTTCCTTGTCGCAATTTTCTTAGCGCGGCATGAGTGCGCAGCGACGATTGGGTCGTTGTTGCCGTGTCAGGAGCGCCACGGAAACGTGGCGACTATTGTTTATTTTAGGGGCCGCGAAGGCCGATGACTGCCTCCAATTCGATTGTCTCCCCGTCGCGGAGCACTTTGAGCACGACCTTGTCGCCGGGATCCTTTCGTACTACGTAAGCGGCCAATGCGGCGAAGTCGGGGATCGCCTCGCCATCGATGTGCGTGACGACGTCGCCGGCCTTCAAGCCTGCTCGTTCGGCGGGCGTATCAGGTTGCACCTCGACAATGCGGGCTTCGTTGGCTTCGGGGTCTCCCTGCACGCCGAGGTAGGGAGTAGGATCGCCTCCCGACGCACCCCAGTCGTCTCCCTTAACGAGCCGATCCCAGCCTTCGGTGAATCGGCTGGCTGGCACGTGCATGTTAGACGTTAAGGGTGCGCTGATGCGGCTGTGGATGCCGATGACCTTGCCGTCCATGTCGAACAGCGGACCGCCCGAGTCACCCCCCACCAGGGCGCAGTCGGTGACGACGACTCCGCTGCGGCTGGAGAGCACGCGTCCCAAACGCGCGACCGGGTTACGGCCGCTCTGGTATCCGCCGGGATGCCCCAGGCCTAAGCACCATTGGCCGCGCTCGAGCTTTGTGCTGTCGCCGATTTCGGCGAAAGGCAAGGTGCCCTCGCCGCTGATTTTCATCAGGCCGGCGTCGACTTCCCGATTCACGCCCAGCGTTTTACCGCGTGCCGTCTTACCGTCGGCGAAGATAAACCGCACATTGCGGCCGGGCTCGCCTACGACGTGAGCGGCCGTGAGCACGTATCCGTCGGCGCTCACGATGACGCCACTCCCCTGGGCTCCGCCCACCTGTACGTTGACCGTGCACGGCGTCAACTTCTCGACGAGCGACCGCACGCGGTCCTGCAGGGCTTTTAGCTCGCCTACCGACTCGGGGGCCTTGCCGGAGAGTACCCGGCTGAGGTCGACGGTTTCGACCGCGGTGGTCGGCTGGTTGTCGACTGCTTCCGCTGTCGCGGTCGGCTGGTCATCGCCGAGGGCGGGTCGCCAGGGGGCGAGAAGGGCGGTCGACAGCAGGAGCGTCGACAGCAGGATCCAGAGGTACGCCGCCCAGTTTGTCGTGCCAAGCCTGCGTCTCATGCTCGCTCTCTCTTGATTGGTTTGCGGCGGCCGAGTGGTCGCCGCGAGTTCCGTTGTGCGTGGCGGCCCCTGGTATTGAACCGACCAAAGCGGTGCAGGGGACCGCGCCGGCTCCACGAAGCCGCCAATAAAAAGTGTACGTGAATGATACCCCATGTCGCAAATCGTTGCTCGCATTTTCTTTGCCCACGATAAGATATAGGGGTCAGCCCGTTAGCGCGGGCGATCGTAGGTCCCGCCTGCCGGGCGGGACCTGAACCGAAGGTGACGCGGCGACACTGTGACGCGGGGACGCGGCGAGACCGTCGATCGCGCCCCTCGGCAAGGTCCCGCTCGGCAAGCGAAACCTACCACGGGGACCTACCCTACGCACTATGATCCGGCTCATTTTCGGTTGCGGTTATTTGGGGTTCCCGACGGCCAGAATCTGGCTCGGGAAGGGGGACACCGTCTACGCCGTGACCCGAACGAAAGAACGAGCGCGGCAGCTCGAGGCATCGGGCGTTCGTCCGATCATGGGCGACGTGGGACAGCCGGGTTCGCTCCCCGCGCTCCCGCAGGCAGATACGATTCTCTGGGCCGTGGGATTCGACCGAACCGGCCCGGGCTCGTTACGAAACGTTTACGTCGAGGGGCTGGCTGGCGCACTGGACACTCTGGCGCAGTCGACCGGCCGCGTCATCTATATCAGCACCACCGGCGTGTCCGGCGCGGGGGACGGCGAGTGGGTTGACGAAGATTCTCCCTGCCAGCCGGAGCGCGAGAGTGCCCGGGCGAGCCTCGAAGCCGAACAGCTTCTTGCGGCTCATCCGCTGGGCGAGCGCACCATCGTGCTGCGGATGGCGGGGCTTTATGGACCGAGTCGGCTTCCGTACCTGGCCGACATTCGCGCGGGGCGGCCTCTCGAACGTTCGCCCGAGGGGTACTTGAACCTGATTCACGTCGACGACGCGGTGGCAGTGATCGACGCCGCGTCGCATCGTGCCCCGGTTCCCCGCACGTACGCGGTTTCCGACGGCTCGCCCGTGTTGCGGCGCGAATACTATCGCGAACTGGCGCGTCTGCTCGGCGCACCACCGCCAAGCTTCGTGGCGCCGACGGAACCCGAATCGCCGACTGCTACTTCGCACAAACGCGGATCGGGGAGCAAGCGCGTGAACAACGCCCGCATGATGCGCGAGCTCGGCATCATCCTGCGCTACCCTACTTACCGCGAAGGGCTTACCGCGATTGTCTCGGCTCAAGAGTGACCAGGGTCGGAGTGAAGCGAGACTTTTGAGATTTGGAAGTTGAGTTTTGTTTGTGATTTGGGATTTGTGATTTGGAGCTTCGACCAGTGCGGCCCCCGCTACGGCACGACCGACGTCGCTGCCATGTCGGCCGGCA
Organism: uncultured Pirellulaceae bacterium; assembly: GCA_964415245.1. Taxonomy (GTDB): domain Bacteria; phylum Planctomycetota; class Planctomycetia; order Pirellulales; family Pirellulaceae; genus CAYQAJ01. The sequence continues at coordinate 4,331 of CAYQAJ010000103.1, forward strand.
CGGGGAATTGAGCGCAAAGCTGCCGCACTTCCTCACGGATGCGCTCCAGCCCCGCTTCGTCGTCGGGCTTTTTGAGGGCCATCAGAATCCACTGGCCGATGCGGCGCATCTCGTCGGTCCCCAGGCCGCGGGTCGTGATGGCGGGCGTGCCGATGCGAATGCCCGAGGGATCGACCGGCTTGCGCTCGTCGTAGGGGATCATGTTCTTGTTGACCGTGATGCCGCAACGCTCGAGCGTCTCCTCGGCGAGTCGCCCGCCGATTCCGAGCCGCGTCACGTCGACCAGCAGCAGGTGATTGTCGGTACCGCCGCTCACCAGCGACAATCCACCGGCCGCGAGCGTTTCAGCCAGCGTGAGCGAGTTGGCGATGATCGCTTGGGCGTACGTCTTGAACTGCGGCGAGAGTGCCTCGGCCAGGCAGACCGCCTTGCCGGCGATCACGTGCATCAGCGGGCCACCTTGCAGGCCGGGGAACACGCTGCGGTCGAGGTCCTTGGCGTATTGCTGCTTACACAGGACGAGACCCGCACGGGGGCCGCGCAATGTTTTATGCGTGGTGGTGCTAACGAAGTCGGCCACCGGCACGGGGTTGTCGTGCAGACCCGCGGCGACCAAACCCGCGTAATGGGCCATGTCGACCATTAGCTTGGCGCCCACCTCGGCGGCGATTTCGGCGAATCGGTCGTGCGGAATCTCGCGCGGATAAGCACTCGCCCCGGCCACGATGAGCTTGGGGCGATGCTCGCGGGCCAATCGCGCCACCTGGTCGAAGTCGATGCGGTGCGTGTCGCGCGTCACGCCGTAGTGCACGAAGCGGTACAGCTTGCCCGACAGGTTCAGCATCATGCCGTGCGTGAGATGCCCGCCGTGTGCCAGGTCGAGCCCGAGCACGACGTCGCCGGGCTCCACGGCGGTCATGTAGACGGCCTGATTGGCCTGCGAGCCGGAGTGCGGCTGCACGTTGGCATGCTCACCGCCGAACAACCGCAGCGCGCGCTCCCGGGCGAGCGTTTCCACCGTGTCGACGTGTTCGCACCCGCCGTAATAGCGCTTTCCCGGATAGCCCTCGGCGTACTTGTTGGTCAGCACGCTCCCCACGGCCTGCATGACTGCGGGGCTGGTGTAGTTCTCGCTGGCGATCATCTCCAAGCCGTCGCGCTGCCGCTCGGCCTCGCCGCAAACGGCGGCCCAAACCTCGGGGTCTTGGATTTCGAGCGGGTTCATGGCGATGATCCTCGGTCCCCAGGCTCTGCCTGGGACCGCACTGTCTGCCCGGCTCCGCCGGTGATTGGATGATGGTCCAGATTGTATGCTGGTCGAGGTAGCACGAGGCGGAGCCTCGCGTGCTTTGCGTTCCCAGGCGGAGCCTGGGGAACGAGGATGATAGCCCGTACGAGAGTTGGAGGCTACTGCTCGACCTTCTCTATCCGCACAGTCAGCTTGCCCGCGTTGTCGGCCAGATCGCCGGCCGATTCGTTGATCCGCAAGTACAGCGTGCCGCTGCGCTCGATGAACATCTCGCGTGCAAGTCCAATCGGCTGCGGCAATCCCAGCGCACTGACAGTGCTGCCGTCGAAGTCATCGTCGTGCACCGCGGCCAGCAGCATGCCCAGCGGTCGGCCACGATCGTAGCGAATCGTCACGCCTCCCGGCTCGCACCACCACACGACCGGCTCGTCGGCCACCTGGTATCGGCCCGAAGCGGTGAGACGATACGAGCCGCCCTCTTCAAGCAAGATGCCCGACGATTGCCAACCACGATCGGCGGCGATTTCGACAACCGCTCCCTCGGCCACGAGCGGCGCACCTTTGCGAAAGTCGATCGCCGCCCGGGCCACGTCGTATCCGTAATCGACGTTCATCACGAATAACTGCCACTCCTCCTCGACCTGGGTCCACGGCGTATCGACCAGCGCGGCAAATCGCCGGGCAAACCGGTCGGCGTCGAACGCCAGGTACTGGCGCATGTGGTGGAATGCGTCGCGATATCGCGGGTGCTTCTCGAAAAACTCGGCCGCTCCCCAGCACCAGCCGTACGGCTCGTTTTGCCGATGGGCCTCGGGTCCGTATCGCATGATCTGCACCAGCGACATGCCGCGGCCGGCATCGTACTCGTCGCGGATGACCTTGATGCGACCCCAGTAAGGCGCGTCGTCGCGGGTGGGGGGCATGTAGCCGAGTTCGAGCGTGCCGTCCTGCCAACGATGCGTGCCCAGTAATTCGGCTAGTCCCTCGAAGTACCAAGGCGGACCCGACCCGCCGACGTGGGCCATCATGAAGCCGTGCGTTCCCTCGTGCAGCAGCAAGTGGCGACGGTAATAGGCGCTCGGCTGTTCGTAGAGCCACAGCTCGCTGCCGCGCTGAAACCCGTTGAGGAACGGCGGCAGATTGTCGGGGAACAGCCCGGCCGCGTGGAATCGCTGCTTCTCCTTGATGAGGTAGGCATTCAGTCGCCAGTCGTCAACTCGATCGACGGGCACGTCGAAATACGCGCACCACTGCGGCACGGCCAGGTCGAACACGCGCGGCAGCGAGTCGACTTCGTCGCCCTCGGGCAGATCGGTGTAGAGCACCAAGTGCTTACCCTCGATCTTGCGGATGCCGGCTTGCGACGCGGCCGTCTCGTCGACTTTCGGTGGAGGCGGAATCTTCGTCCGTGGCGAATCAGTGGATCCGACACCGCCATTGGCCGCACCAGGTTCTTCGTCCGACTCGAGCAGGTCGGCCAGCGAGCGACGAGGTTCGCGTTCGGGCGGCTGCGAGGTGTTGGCTGCCGAGCTGGTGTCGTTACCGGTCTGCGAGGCAGCGCCCTGCGCCGAACCGCCGCGGTTGCTCGATGTTCGCGGAGCCGACTTGTTGGCAGTGTTGCCCGACGATGCGAACTTGTCGTTCGACGCCGCTCGTCGGTCCGCGCCGCTTTTGTTCGCGCCGCTTGTGTCGACGTTACCGCCAGAGCAACCCGCAACGGCAACCGCGAAGACCGAGGTTGCTACAAGCACGATGGTAAGAACGATGATCCGCGATCCGCGCATGCTGCACCCGACCAGCGGTTTCAGCCGATAATCGGCGGCGGTCCGCGATGTGCGAAAGTACATGTTGTGCCTTTGTCGTCGGCGGCAGGTCGTTTCACCTATTCTACGATGTTTTGCACGTTCCGAGAAAGTCTGCTGAGAAGGTGTCTCAACAGTCCGCGAGGCGCCCGTTTCTCGCTGTTCCCGCTTTCGGTCAGTCGATGTGAGTCCCCGCTTCTCGTTGAACCATGGGAGCGCTCACCGGCTAACCACGACTCGGGAGTCCATCCGGTTGAAGCAGGTAAGCGCCCCTTCTACAATCGCGACAGGCCCGGCGCGAAGGGAAGGGAATAGGCACTCTCTGTGCGCGTTCGGCGCAGCACGAAGGATCAGGTCATGCTCGAGCGGAAGCCGGTCTTCCCGGGAGTCATCGAGATCAACTTCCAGGCCGGGCACGTGCTGGGCTGCAACGTGTACCTGGTGTTCGACCGCGACGAGTGGATCCTGATCGACATCGGCTACGAGGAAACAGTCGAGGAACTGATTGAGCTGGTGCGACAGCTCGACTTTCCGCTCTCGCAGTGCAAGATGCTGGTGGCCACGCACGCCGACGTCGACCACGTGCAGGGAATGGCCAAAGCCAAGCAGCTTCTGCGCACCGAGGTCGTGGCCCATCCCAAAGCAATCGGCCCGCTGGAGTCGGGCGACAAGCTGCACACGTTCGCCGAGATCGAGGCGCAGAACATTCACATGGAGATGCCGCCGGTCAAGATCGACCGCGCGATCAAGGAAGGGGACGCGATTCGAGTGGGCGGCCTCAAGCTCGATGTGTGGCACACCCCCGGCCACACCGACAGCCAGCTTTCGTTTCGCCTGGGCGACTTGCTCTTCAGCGGCGACAACATCTATCGCGACGGCTGCGTGGGGGCCATCGACGCCCATCATGGCAGCGACCTGACCGATTTTCTCAAGTCGCTCACGCGCATCCGCGAAAGCGACGTCAAGTGGCTCTTGCCCAGCCACGGGCCGATCTTCGCCAAGAATAACGCGCTGATCGATAAAACGATCGCCCGCCTCAAGACCTACCTGCACATGGCGGACTTCGGCACGTGCGCGGTAGACTGGCCGTTGATGGACGAGTGGGAGCGCGAAGTCGCGGAAGGGAAATTGCCGCATTAGCGTCGCCTGTCCCGAAGATCGGCGGTTCCGCGGTGGCGGCAAATCCCAAATCTCAAACCACAAATCACAAACAAGCTCCAATGTCGAAACTCCAAACGGTCGGTTTTCGTGGACCTTCTACGGCAAGACGTCCAAATCGCCTGACTGCGTCGGCTTTTGCAATCCGCTGCGTCTTGGCCCTGTGCGCGGCTGCGGCGATGTGCGCATCGGCCGCTCGGGGCGATGATTGGCCCCAGTGGCGCGGACCCAATCGCGACGGTGTGTGGCGCGAGTCGGGCCTCGTCGAAAAGTTCGACAAGCCGCAGATCGACATCGTCTGGCGGCAGCCGATCGGCCCTGGTTACAGCGGCCCAACGGTGGCCGACGGCCGCGTGTTCATTACCGATCGGCAAAGCGAGCCCGAGCAGATCGAGCGAGTTCACTGTTTCGACGCCGCGACGGGCGAGCCGCAGTGGTCGTACCAGTATGCGTGCCGCTACGAGGGGATTGGGTACACGGCCGGTCCGCGGGCGTGCGTCACCATCGACGAAGGGCGGGCGTTCGCCCTGGGGGCGATGGGAAACTTGCACTGCCTCGACGTGACCGACGGCAATGTCATCTGGAAGCGCGACCTCAACGCCGAATACCACATTCGCTCTGAGAAGCGCGTCGAGAACCGCATGCCCATGTGGGGCATTGCTGCCGCGCCGTTGGTGGTCGGAGACCTCTTGGTGCTGCACATCGGCGGCAGCGACGGCGCCTGCGTCGTGGCGCTCGACAAGCGCACGGGCGAAGAAAAGTGGCGGGCACTGAACGACCGCGCGCAGTATTCGGCGCCGATTCTCATCGAACAGGCGGACCGACAGGTGATCGTCTGCTGGACCGGCGACAACGTGGCGGGGCTCGACGCGGCCACGGGCGAGGTGCTGTGGCGCATCACCATGAAGCCCAAGAGCATGCCCATCGGCATTGCCACGCCGATTGTCGAGGGGAACCGCTTGTTTGTCACGTCGTTCTACGACGGCTCGCTGATGCTGGAGTTGGGGCAGGATCGACTCACCGCGAAGGTGCTGTGGCGCCGCGTTGGGCCGAGCGAGCAGGAGACCGAGGCGCTGCACTCGATCATCAGCACGCCGCTGATGGTCGGCGGCTACCTGTACGGCGACGACAGCTACGGCGAGCTGCGGTGCCTCGAGGCGGCGACGGGCGAGCGAATCTGGGAAGATCAAACCGCCACGCCCCGCGACCGCTGGAGCAACATCCACTTCGTGCAAAACGGCGACCGCGTGTGGATGTTCAACGAGCGGGGCGAGCTGATTATTACCCGGCTTTCGCCCAAGGGCTTCGAGGAAATCAGCCGAGCCAAACTCATCGAGCCCACGACCGATCAGCTCGAACGGCGCGGCAAAGGGGTGTGCTGGTCGCACCCAGCGTTTGCCAACCGGCACGTGTTCGCCCGCAGCGATAAGGAGATCGTTTGCGCGAACCTTGCGGCGGAGTGACGATCGCCGCGCGTTTAGCCCCGAGCCATCGGCGACGGCGCGGCGCAAGTGCAGAGTGCGGAATGCAGAACAGGGGCACGTTGTGGCAGCGGTGCCAATCCCCAATCCCCTCTGGATTCCCGTCTGCGCGGGAATGACGACTTTCTCCGCGTCGCCGTGTCACCGCGTCAGGGCGCCGGGTTCCCGCCTGCGCGGCAGTGACGAATTCGTCTAGTCGCGCGGGGTTGGCGATCCGGTCGTGAACAAACCCCGCCGGCTGCCGCCGACCAGCCGATCGACGACCAGCACCAACAACATGGCCACCAACACGACGGCGATGGCCGACAGTTCTTCCAGGCGCCATGTCCCGGGCCAATGCGGCTGGAACACCTTGTGTTTCCACTCCGCGGTTCCGGGAGTCGTGTCGATCTGAAACGGCCACAGCTTGGGCAACGCGCCGAACATCAGTCCGCACAGAAACGACATCGTGGCCGAGCGGTACTTTGTCAGCAGCCACCGCAGCACCTTGCTGTACAGCACCAGGCTGATGGCGCAGCCCGAGCCGAACACAAGCACGGTCACCAGCGACTGTCCGACGTTTTCGCCCTGCCACACCTGTCGCGGAATGTCGGTCAGGTACACGTATACGCCCAGGATCAGCAGCATCATGGCCCCGCTGATGCCCGGCAAGATCATGGCGCAAATGGCGATCGAGCCGCAGATAAAGAGGTAAACCAGGCTGGGGTCGTTTGCCGCGGTGGGCTGCATCAACGAAACGGCCAGCGCCAGAGCGGCTCCGCACAACCCCAGCCCGATATAGCCGATTCCCGTGGCCAGCGTTCGGGAGCGGATCCACATGCTCACCACGATGGCCGAGGCCAGAATCATGCCGAAAAACGCGGCCATGGTCAGCGACCGCGTGCCGCCATGCGTGAGCAGGTAGTTCATGGCCACGGTCATGGTCAGAAAGCCGACAGCGATTCCCGACGCCAGCACCAGCAGGAATCGCAGATCGACATGGGCCGCCGCCTGCCGCCACTCGCGCCGCACCAACAGGCGAAGAAGCTGCCGGTCGAAATGGCTGATGGCCGTGACCAGGCGTTCGTAAATGCCCAACACGAGCGCCACCGTTCCGCCCGACACGCCCGGAACGACGTCGGCGGCGCCCATGCAGACTCCTCGCGCGGCGATTAGCGCATCGTGCCGAAGGGAATTCGACGTATGGAGCACTTTTGATGGTTCCCGTGTCTGTCCCAGCGGCGCGAGTCGAGCGGGAATGCACTATGCCGCACCGATGTTCCGCCGGTCCGAGTATCCAATCATAGCTTTTGCTGCGGAACGGCGCGACACCAACCACGCCGAGTTCCGGCCTTTGACCGTCGTCCGTCGTCAGTTGCTGGTTGCCGGCGATCGGTCGTCTGTGCTCGTCCGTGCCTGTCCGTGTTAACATCACCGCCGCGCGCGGCGACATTGTCATTCCCGCGCAGGCGGGAATCCAGGGAAGTGGCGCGGCGACACGGCAACGCGCCGGCGCGACGAAGCAAGATAGGAACTCCAGGTAGTCTCTGGAACAATGCCGACATCCCCATGGGATCGCACCTAGTTGACCGCTTTGGTGCCGTCGGTAGAATCGACAATTGGGGTAGAGCGCTGAAGCGTCCATCTCGCCCGTTACATCGATTGACGCGAAGTGCTTGCGAGTGGGTGAGTGGGCAGAGCATACGAACGACGGCAATCTGCGCCGTTACGCGGAGCGCCGGCACCCATGTATCTGCGTCGACTTGGTCCGACCGTTCACGTCCTTGCGCCGGCCAAGGTAAATCTGTTTTTCGACGTGCTCAGGCGGCGGCCCGACGGCTATCACGACGTAAACACGTTGATGTCGGCCGTCACCCTGTTTGACACACTGCAATTGACGCCCCAAGCGGACGGCTGCGTGCGGCTGGAGTGTCGTTGGGCGTTGGGCTATCAAGCGCGGCAGGTGGGAACCGATGGAAGCGCGGCGCTCCCCGCTGAACGCGACAACATTGTCTGGCGGGCGATCGAGCTATTTCGCCAGCGAGCGGGCATTGAGTCGGGGGTGTTAGTACGCCTCGTGAAACGAATCCCGGTCGAAGCAGGGCTAGGCGGCGCTTCGAGCGATGCGGCCGCCGCCCTGGTGGCGGCCAACGAGTTGTGGCAGACGGGCTGGTCCCGCGAGCGGCTGGCCGACTTGGCAGTGGAACTGGGGAGCGACGTGCCATTTTTCCTCGCCGGTGGTTCGGCAGTATGCACGGGGCGGGGCGAGCGAGTCGAGCCGACTGCGATGGCCAGATTGCACCTGGTGTTGGTGAAGCCGCCGTTTGGCATGTCGACTGCTGAGGTGTACCGGCAATGCCAGTCGGCGGGCACGGCAGCGTCGAACATTGAACCCATGCTCGAAGCCGCACGGCGAGGCGACGTGGCGACCGTGGGAAAGAAGCTGGTGAATCGACTGCGGCCGACGGCCGAGAGCCTGGTGCCGCGGCTGGGCGAAGTTGGTCGACGCATGGCGGAGGTCGGTGGCTGCGGGAGCGAGATGAGCGGCAGCGGTTCGGCGTGGTTCACCGTTTGTCGGCATGTGCGGCACGCCCGACGAACGGCCGGCCGGCTCGCAGCCCAAAAACTGGGAACAACCTGGTGCGTGGCGACCGCGCGGGTTCCGGGCGGGGGAGGCGGACCCTGACGGAAACAGAGGCAGCTTGAACGAGATTGCGTTACGGACATCGACCGAGCGCAAGGAGGAACACCATGAAGATCACCGAGGTTCGCGTCAAGCTCATGGACGACTCGGACGATCGGCTTCAGGCCTTTTGCAGCATCACCTTCGACGATGCGTTTGTGGTGCGCGACCTGAAGGTCATCGAAGGCAGCAACGGCCCGTTCGTGGCCATGCCCAGCCGCAAGCTCACGTCGCACTGTTCGGAGTGTGGCTACAAGAATCACCTACGGGCTGCCTACTGCAACCAGTGCGGCGAGCGGCTGCAAGAAGACCGCACGATGCGCGATGCGGAAGGGCGGACCAAGCTGTACGCCGACATCGCGCACCCCATTCACTCAGAGTGCCGCGAGATGATTCAGTCTCGCGTCATTGCCGAATTCCAGGCCGAGCGGGAACGGGCCAAGGAGCCGGGCTACGTGAACCGGCATCGCCCGCGGATCGCGGCGAACCGGCGGTGCGCACGGAACCGGGCGGCCGCACGCAGCAGATTCAGCCCCCCGAGGTCGAGCCGCGCGGTCCCCACAAGTCGCCGCACGAGCAGCCGGCGCGGCGCTCGCAGCAGTCGGCGCGTCGCTCGGACCAGGCCGAACGCCCTTCCCGCGGCGACCAATTTGGGGCGGGCATCTTCGACGAGTAGGCGCGGTTCGCTCATGGTAGGTCCCGCTTTCCGAGCGGGACCAGGAACGATTGGGATTGCGGTCGGACGCAAAGGTCGAGTTGTGGCACGGTCTCCCGACCGTGCCGCTCTCGCCGCGGAGCATCATGAGAGCGGCGGTGCGGGGTCGGGAGAGCCGCGCACAACGGTCGGCCACCCACATCGCGGCCAAGGTCCCGCTCGGCAAGCGGGACCTACTTATGGGTGCATCCGGCGTGCCGGCGGTGATATAGTTGGCATGCTGGAGGACCCATCATGCCGAACCGACCGCGCCGCCTGTCTTGGCTTTTTCCCATCGTGCTCTTCGTCGCTGTGTTGGCGGCGCTTCTTTCGTCCGCATTGCCGCGTGCGTCGGGGCAGGGGACCCGCGCTGATTACGAGCGATCCGCGCGGCTCGCGCAAACGATGCGCGGCAAGGTATTCCGGTCGAGCGTCGCGCCGCACTGGTTCGACGATGGCGGGCGGTTCTGGTATCGCAACGAACTGGCCGACCGCGGCCGCGAGTTTGTGCTCGTCGACGCCGAGGCCGGAACTCGCCAGCCCGCGTTCGACCACCAGCGCCTTGCCGAAGCGCTCCATCAAGCGAGCGTCGACCGCGCTCAGGCCGATCGACTGCCCATCGAAGCGCTCGAGTTTCAGTCGGCCGAAAACGCCGTTCTGTTTCGCGCCGGCGGTAAAGGCTGGCGGTGCGATCTTGCTACTTACGAACTGACCGAGCGCGAGGTCGCGGAAGGTGGCGACGACTCGCTCGTCGCCCAGCAGCCCGACGAGGGGCCGCGAACCAGCGTGCGCAACGGCCCCGAAACGTCGCTCACGTTCATCAACCGCACGCGTGGCGAAGTCGAGCTGTTCTGGCTCGACGGCAACGGCGATCGTCAAAGCTATGGCAAACTGGCCGCCGGCCAACAGCACGAGCAGCACACGTACGCCGGCCACGTGTGGCTCGTCGTCAATGAGCGGGGAAGGTCGCTGGCGGTGTTTGAGGCGGTTGAAACGCCGTCTAACGCGGTGATTACCGGCCGCTTCGCGCGCAATGCGCCACCCGTCGGCGCACGTGATGACGGCGATCGGCCACAGCGCCGCAGTGCCCCTCGCGGCGTTTCGCCCGATGGCCGATGGCGGGCATTCATCCGCGATGCGAACGTGTGGATCGCCGATCGCGAGAGCGACGAGGAATTCTCCCTCAGCGACGACGGCACCGACGCCGACGCTTACACCGACCAGTTCTACTGGTCGCCCGACTCCACGCGGCTCGTATCCCTGCGTACCAAGGACGCGCCGGCCCGCATAATCACGCTGGTCGAATCGTCCCCCCGCGACCAGGTTCAGCCCAAGCTGCACACGTTCGAGTACCGCAAGCCAGGCGACGACATCCCGCTCACGCGGCCACGGCTGTTCGACATATCCGAACGAAAACCAATCCCCATCAGCGAGGAATTGTTCCCCAATCCGTGGAGCATTTCCCAGTTGCGTTGGGACGCCGATTCCAGCCGCTTTCTGTTCCTCTACAACCAGCGCGGCCACCAGGTGCTGCGGGTCGTCGCCGTCGATACCGCGGGCAACGCTACGGCAATCGTCGACGAGCATAGTCCCACGTTCATCGACTACAACAGCAAGCTCTTCCTCCGCTACCTCGACGACCCAGGCGAGCTGATCTGGATGTCGGAGCGCGACGGTTGGAACCACCTCTACCTGTACGATGCCCGTACCGGCCAAGTGAAGAACCAGATCACGCGGGGCGAATGGGTGGTCCGCGGTGTCGACCGCATCGACGAAAAGCACCGGCAAATCTGGTTCCGCGCCGGCGGCATTTACGCCGAGCAGGACCCGTACTACGTCCATTATTGCCGCGTGAACTTCGACGGCACCGGCCTGACGTCCCTCACGCTGGGCGATGGCACGCACTCGATTCAGTACTCGCCCGACCGGCGATTCTTCATCGATACGTATTCGCGGGTCGACATGCCGCCGGTGACGGAGCTGCGCCGCGTGGAAGACGGCCAGCTCGTGTGCGAGCTCGAACGGGCAGACATTTCACGGCTCGTGGCTGCCGGGTGGCAAGCGCCCGAGCGGTTCGTTGCCAAGGGGCGCGACGGCGAGACCGACATCTACGGCGTCATCTATCGGCCGACCAACTTCGACCCCAATCGCAAATACCCCGTGCTCGAAGCGATTTACGCCGGGCCGCAGGGAGCGTTTGTGCCCAAACGGTTCAGTGCCTATTACGACGCCCAGGGTATGGCCGAATTGGGCTTCATCGTCGTGCAGATCGACGGCATGGGTACGAACTATCGCTCCAAGGCGTTTCACGACGTGTGTTGGCGGAACCTGTCCGACTCGGGCTTTCCCGACCGCATCGCGTGGATGAAGGCGGCGGCGGTCGATCGGCCGTTCATGGACTTGGAACGAGTCGGGCTCTACGGCGGGTCGGCCGGCGGGCAAAGCGCGCTCGCCGGGCTATTGCACCACGGCGACTTCTACAAGGCGGGCATGGCGGCCTGCGGATGCCACGACAACCGCATGGACAAAATCTGGTGGAACGAGCTGTGGATGGGCTGGCCGGTCGGCCCGGAATACGACGAGCAGTCGAACGTCACGCATGCCGCCAAGCTGCAGGGCAAGCTGCTGTTGATTGTGGGCGAGATGGATCGCAACGTCGATCCCGCGTCGACCATGCAAGTGGTCAACGCCCTGATCCGCGCCGACAAAGACTTCGACCTGGTCGTCATCCCGGGTGCCGGCCACGGAAACGGCGGAGCCTACGGCCACCGTCGCACGCAGGACTTTTTCGTGCG
>CAYQAJ010000104.1:0-11678 GCA_964415245.1 uncultured Pirellulaceae bacterium
ATCGGCAAGCTGCTGTCCGACGCGCTGGAGCGAGTGGGCAAGGACGGCGTGATCACCGTCGAGGAAGGCAAGACCACCGAAACCAAGGTCGAGTTCGTCGACGGCATGCAGTTCGACAAGGGCTTCATCTCCCCTTACTTCATCACGCGCCCCGCCGAAATGGACTGCGTGCTGGAGGACTGCGTCATCTTGATCCACGAGAAGAAGATCAACTCGCTCCGCGATCTGGTTCCCTTGCTCGAAAAGGTGAGCCAGTCGGGTAAGCCGCTGTTGATCATCGCCGAGGACGTCGAGGCCGAGGCGCTTACCCTGCTGGTCGTGAACAAGCTGCGGGGCGTCCTCCGCGTTTGCGCCGTGAAGGCGCCGGGATTCGGCGACCGCCGCAAGGCCATGCTCGGTGATATCGCCGTGCTCACGGGCGGCACGCTCATCAGCGAGGACATCGGTCTGAAGCTGGAGAATCTCACGCTCGAGCAACTGGGCCGGGCCAAAAAGGTGACCGTCGATAAGAACGACACCACCATCGTAGAGGGGGGCGGCAAGCGAGGAGATATCGACAAGCGCGTCCAGCAGATTCGCAATCAACTCGAACAGACCGAGAGCGAGTACGACAAGGAGAAATTCCAGGAGCGGCTGGCCAAGCTCAGTGGCGGCGTGGCGGTGATCTCCGTCGGCGCCGAAACCGAAGCCGACATGAAGCAGAAAAAGGCCCGCGTCGAAGACGCGCTGCACGCCACCCGCGCCGCGGTGGAAGAGGGCACGCTCCCCGGTGGCGGCGTGGCACTGCTCCGCTGCCGCGAGGCAGTGGAAAAGGCCCGATCTTCGGCCAAGGGCGACGAGAAGATCGGCGTCGACATCGTGCTGCACTCCCTGGCCTGGCCGACCCGGACGCTGGTGGATAACTCCGGCCTCGACGGCACCGTCGTCATCGACGAGGTGAGCGGCAAGCCGACCAACGTTGGCTTCGACGTAAATACGCGGCAATACGTCGACATGTACAAGGTGGGCATCATCGACCCGCTGAAGGTCGTGCGCACGGCGCTCTCCAACGCCGCCAGCATCGCCGCGCTGCTACTCACCACCGAAGCGATGGTCACCAACCTCGACAAAGAGGACAAAAAGAAGCACGCCATCGAAGGCAGCATACGCTGACCGGTGGATGGCCGAGGGAACGGGGCGGCACCGTTGGAGCGAGCGATGCGGCGAAACAGCATCCTGGTGCTCCGTCCGGAAGGTTCGGACAACTACGCCAGGTGGCTGTCGGGCGCAGCGGCGCCGATGGGCCCCGATGGAAGGCCACTACTCGCGCGGGGTGGCCTTTTTTATTGCTCCCAGGGCGCAAGGCCGTGCTTGCCTGCCGTCGCGTGGCCGCATGGGACCGTTCGAATCGGCGCATCGGCGACCCCGGCCATGACGTATAATTCTACCATTCGGCAATAAACTCACTGCCAATTCCCCATGGCTCCCATGGCCGAAAAGCGCGATTACTACGAGGTCCTTGGCGTCGGCCGCACCGCCGACACCAAGGGAATCGCCGCTGCCTACCGCAAGCTCGCGCTCAAGTACCATCCCGACAGCAATCCCGGCGATGAGAACGCCATCGAGCGATTCAAGGAGGCGGCCGAGGCGTACGAGGTGCTGAGCGATGCGGAGAAGCGCTCGCGGTACGACCAGTTCGGCCATGCCGGCGTCGATGGAGGCGCGCCGCATTTTGGCGACGTCGAGGACATCTTTGAAGCCTTCAGCGACATTTTCGGCGGCGGGTTGTTTGGCGATCTGTTCGGAGGCCGACGCGGTCGCCGGCGTTCTCGCCGGGGTGCCGACCTGCGATGTAACGTAACGCTCGACCTGGAAGAGGTCGCCCACGGCGTTCGCAGGACTGTCCAGTTCGAGCGACACAGCCGTTGCGAAACGTGCCAGGGAACGGGCGTCCGTCCCGGTTCGTCGGCCACCACCTGCCGGCGATGCGGAGGACACGGGCAGATCACGCAGTCGGCCGGCATCCTCCGCGTGCAGACGACCTGCCCTTCGTGCCGTGGCGCGGGGAAGGTGATTTCCGATCCTTGCCTCAATTGCCACGGCAGCGCGTTCGTATCGAGCATCGCCAAGCTGACGGTGGCAATCCCCGCGGGCATCGAAGACGGAATGCGTGTGCGGCTGGCCGGCGAAGGCGATCCCAGCCCCGAGGGCGGACCGCCGGGCGATTGCTACTGTATCGTGTCGGTGCGTCGACACCCGCTCTTCCAGCGCGAAGGCACCAGCCTCATTCTGCGGATACCGATCTCCTACAGCCAGGCGGCGCTGGGAGCGATGATCCACGTGCCCACTCTCGGAGGGCGCGACGTATTGGAAATTCCCCGCGGCACGCAGTCAGGCGAAGTGTTTCACATGCGCGGTCGTGGCCTGCCGGATCCCCGGGGAGGTTCCCCGGGCGACCTGCTCGTGCAGACGTACGTGGAGACACCCAAAAAGGTGTCGCCCCGGCAGGAAGAGCTGTTGCGCGAGCTGGCCGAACTGGAAAAGACCGACGTTACCCCCCACCGCAAGACTTTCCTCGAGGTGCTCCGCAATTACTTCGCCCCCGGCACTTCCAGCGGCAGCTCGGAGGAAGGAACACAGAAATGAACGAAGCTTCGTCTTCATCGCGGGGCGAGGGAAACGCTCGCTCGCCCAATTCGCCAACCTCTCCGTCGTCGCGTCAGCACGGCGCGGAGTCGGAACTTGCCGCCCGCGATGTCCCGGCTTCCGAGCACCAGGCACAAGACGATGCGAGAACCGCTGCATCCGAAACCGAGCAGCTTCGCGCCGAGCTAAGCGCCGCCCAGGACCGCGCGCTACGGGCACAAGCGGAGCTCGAAAACTTTCGCAAGCGCATCCTTCGCGACACAGAGCAGGATCTTCGTTACGCCACCATGCCGCTGCTTCAAGACGTGCTCAACGTGCAAGACAACCTGCTTCGCGCCATCGAGGCAGCGGAGCAGAACCCGAATTCCTCGGGCCTGTTGGAGGGAGTGAAGATGGTGTCGGTGCAGCTCGATGACGTACTTCGCCGCCATCACTGCCTCCGCATGGAAGCCGAGGGCGAGGCATTTGATCCCCATCGGCACGAGGCGCTCGCGCAGCAGCCCAGCGAGGAGCACCCGCCCAACACGGTGCTGCGCGAGGTGCGCGCGGGCTATAGCCTGCACGACCGAGTGGTGCGGCCGGCGCAGGTACTCGTTTCGGCTCCTCCGGCGGAAGATGCATAGCCGACTGGCGGAACCACTGCGACAGATCGACCTGTGAGTGGACATACCGTAACAACGACAATGACCAATGCCCCAAATCCAAATGACCGATGTTGTTATCGATTGCCGGTCCTTGGGGCTCGGGTTTGGTGCGTGCTCGGGCGATCCGTTCCATTGGTCATTGGTGCTTGGTCATTGGTCATTATTAGAAGGTCAGTTGCACGTCGACGCGCAGCGAACCATTGATTCAGCGAAGTGAAAAGGAAGACTAGGGGTATCGCCTATATGCCCACGTACGACTACGAATGCGACGCTTGCGGACACAAGCTGGAAATGTTCCAGTCGATCACCGAATCGCCCAAGCGCAAGTGCCCCCACTGCGGCCGGCTCAAGTTGCGACGGCTGTTCGGGACCGGCGCGGCGGTCATGTTCAAGGGGTCCGGCTTTTACCAGACCGATTACCGAAGCGAGTCGTACAAAAAGCGTGCCGAATCGGACCGCAAAGCGGCCGCGGACGCCAGCGGCGACGGCAAGAGCAGCTCGGGCGACGAAAAAAGCTCGTCGGGCGACGGCAAGAGCGCCGACCGACCGGCCAGTAGCGCATCGTCCGCGGAAAGTACGAAGAAGCCGAAACCAGACGCCAAGTAGTGTCGCGTTTGCCTGGCAGGTCCCCGCACTCAAGCCTGCCCGGCAAGCCCGGGAGTGACATCCGCCGGGCGATCGCCGCCGCCGGGCGATCGCCGCCGCCGGAATCCAGGCGCATGCCGCCCGTTTTCCGCGTATCATGTCGCCAAGGCCGGAGCCGGCCGACAGCCGTAACGAATCCCATGACACGGCTCCGCTGCCCGATATGCCATCGATCCTTTGATGCCGAGTCGTCGGACGCATTGCCGTTTTGCAGCGAGCGCTGCCAGCAGATCGACTTGTCACGCTGGCTTGGCGAACGGTACGGTCTGCCGGTGCAGCGGACGGAGGAGGACGACGAGGAGCCGCCGCCCGAGGCGGCGGATAATTGACGTTCCGCACGGACCGCCCATCCCGCTGATTGATAATCCAACGAGAACGACCCTCCAGGGAGTCCTGTCATGTCCGACGAGCGCGGCGTGGTTCACACTGTTTCCTGGCGCGATCTTTGCCCGTGGCTGATTCTGCCGCGTGCCTTCAGCACCGCGCTCAATCTGCCGCTATTGTTTCTGGCGATCGTCGCGCTGCTGATCACGCCGCTAGGATGGCGGGTGAGCGAGTTCGTCTTTCAGCCTGTTAAGGAGTTACGTGCCGTAGCGACCTCCCAAGAGTTCGACGCAAATATTGCGCTTCAGAACGTTGTCGGATTCAACCGGAACTGGCCGGGAGGCCACAACGTCTACAACCCGCTGAACGAGGGCGCCACGCCGCGAGGGATTGTCGGTTCGCTTTGGTACACGCTGAGCGAGCCGGCCATGGCATTCAACTACCTTACCTTATCGTTTCGGCGGCTGTTCGACGTTTCGCTCAGTTTGTCCCAATTCGCGTACTTCTTCTTCGGTGCACTATGGACGCTGCTGGTGTGGGGGTTCTTCGGTGGGGCCATCACGCGCATCGCGGCGGTGCAACTAGGACGGGAGGAACGAATCGGACTCGTGGAAGCCGTGCGCTTTGCCGCGCGCAAGCTGGGCCATTATGTTGCCGCGCCGCTGGCGCCGCTGCTGCTGATTGCCCTGTTGACCGCGCTGATCGTGCCCGTGGGATGGATCCTCAAGCTCGACGTGGGCGTGGTGCTGGCTGGGTTGATCTGGTTTCTGGTCCTGTCGGCCAGCTTCATCATGGCGATTCTGCTTCTGGGGCTGTTGTTTGGCTGGCCGCTCATGTGGGGCACGATTAGCACCGAAGGGAGCGACGCCCTGGACGCCGTCAGCCGGAGCTATTCGTATGTGTACCAGCGCCCGCTGCATTACCTGTTTTACGCCGTGGTGGCGTTGCTGCTGGGAACGCTCGTATGGTGGCTGATCTCCTGGTTTTCTGAGACGGTAATCGCGCTAAGCTTCTGGTCCGCCTCGTGGGGCGTGGGAAGGGAGCGCCTGAACGAGATCATGACCGTCCTGATGGCCCCGCCGCAGGGCGATCTCCCGCCGGAATTCATGCCCCAGGCCAGCGGCGCACAGCCCGGCACGGCGCTATGGATCGGCACCGGGTTGTTGGCGTTCTGGATGGGCCTGGTGCGCACGATCGCGGCCGCCGTCGGCTTCGCTTTCTTCTGGTGTCTCACCTCGGCCGTGTACCTGCTCTTGCGCCGCGACGTCGACCATACGGAGTTTGACGAAGTCTACGTCGAGGAAGAAGAGGAGCGGTATGGTCTGCCTCCGCTGACCATCGACAAGGCGGGCGTGCCCACGGTCACCCCCGAGACGAGCCCTGTATCGCAGGCGACTCCTGATTCGCAAGGCGGTAACGAGGCGACGGGCGGCGAGACGAGCGGTGGGGAGGAGATCGGTAGCAAGGAGAACGGCGGTGCCAGTGATTCGTCGACGCCTCCTCCGCTCGACAACAGGTCAAGCGATTCTGATAGCGAGGATTCGCCGCCTGCGGACGACGACGCGAAGTTAGACAACTGATCCGAAGTGCTCGCGTTGCGGAAGGATCGGTTGTGCGTTGTTCGTCGTTATCTGATCGGAAAAAGCAACTGACCACGGACCACTGACAACGGATTTATCGCATCGTCCCCCTGTCTTTGAGTCAGTCCTCGGCTGCTCCACCGCCAGCGTACTGCGCCAGAACGCGTTCGATCTGATTGTTGAACTGACCTCGCGTCAACACCTCGTCACAGCCTGCCTCGGTGGCGGCCAAGAGTTTCGCCTCGTGTACGTGAGGCGCGTACGCCACCAGCTTGGGCGGCGCGGCGTCATCGATTGACCGCAGCTTGTCGACCACTTCGCGCGGATCGATACCCGGCGTGCTCAGATCGAGCAGCACGAGTTGCTTCGGCGACTCACTCGCCCGCTCCACAAGCGTATCGACCGATCCGACGACTTCGAGCGCCTGCCCAAGCCGCTCCGCCACCCCTTTCACCCTCGAGGCGAACAACAGGTCGTTCGTCAAGAATGCAATGGCCATGATTATCTCCGCTTTCCGCTTTCCGCGTTCCTCCCAATTGGTCATTTGGGCTTGGTCATTGTGTCATTCTTTCGTCATTGCGTCATTCCTTCGTCATTCGTGCTTCGACATTCGTGCTTTGCCATATGGGCCGCGAACAACGAAACGGCGACCAGCGCTGCTTCCCTTTTCCATCCCACGAATGTACCCTTGATATACCGACTTGGGGGGTCGACCGGATGGCCGCTTGCCCAGCCGCTTCTCAGCTTGGGCGGGAGGAAAGTCCGGGCTCCCAAGGACAGGGTGGTCGGTAACACCGACCGGCCGAAAGGCCAGGGAAAGTGCCACAGAAAATAAACCGCCTAGCGGAACAAGCATCCGCGGCGCGCCGTGGGCAACTGCGGTGCGGCCACGGTTCGCCACCGCAGGGTAAGGGTGAAACGGTGAGGTAAGAGCTCACCAGCAGCCGGGGCGACTCGGCTGGCTCGGCAAACCCCACCCGGAGCAAGGCCAAACAGGGAGCAGGGGGCGACTCGTCGCCCCGCGGGCTGGTCCGGCCCGATATCGACTTCCGGGTAGGCCGCACGAGGCGTCGAGCAATCGGCGTCCCAGATAAATGGCCATCGGCCGGCCGAGCGCAAGCGAGGCCGGTGCACAGAACCCGGCTTACAGGTCGACCCCCTGAGCCGGCATTTTCTTGCGCACTGCCAAGCGCGACGCGCACGCCGCGTATCGCGCAATCGTCCGGACCGCCGACGGCTATTCCTCGATGGGAATCAGCCCTTCGGCGATCACCTGCAGCAGCTTCGAGATGCAGAGCTGATTCATGCTGGTCCGCCGCTGGTGAGCCTCGGCCCGTAGCGACTCATGCAGGCTCTTGGGCAGCCGCACGGTGATGACCCGGGTCGGCTCGCGACCGTCGCTTTGGGCTACGCTTCGCTCGCGCAGCTTGGCGACCATCTGCTGGATTTCGGCGTACTGCTGGGTCTGCTCAAAGTTCGCCATATCGCCCGTAGTGGGGAAGAGGCGTCTGACGACGCCATCGACGCCCATCACCTCACGAAAGAAGGTGACCCAGTCGGGATCCTGGCGGTAGAGTTCGGTCGCCACGCGGAATGCTTCGTGCTTTCGGTCCTCGACGTGGCTGCGTTGGGCTAGCTCGGCCATTTTCGGCTCCTTCCTTCCTGTGTGACTTGGGTCGTTGACATCCGTTCCCACGACCGTTTGGCCGAGGTGTACTGCAATCGTGCCAGCCGAGTCAAGCTCAGCACGGATGTGATTGCAGTGCTGGCACTTACGTTGATAGTGATAGCGTGCTGTCAAATGCGGCATGCATGCTGGCAAGCGCGGCAACGGTCCGGTTGCACAAGAAGTAGGCACCCTCCCCTTTTCACAATTCCCAAGTGTCCAGGGAGGGAGCGCGGGCAAAGAGATGGTTGGCGGTGTGCGGAGGGTGCGCAGGCGGAGCGCCAAACCGCAAGCGGGGTGGACGCTGGGGAGGTGATTTCGGGACCGAAGAGGCGCTGGGAGACCGGTGGCTCAGGAGAGCTCGCCCCGGACCCGTTCCAGCAGCTTCTGGGTGGCCCGGACGCCGGCGTGTTCGTCGCCGCCGCCCTCGTACTCAATTCCCGCGTGGCCGTGGTAACCGGCATCGACGACGATTTTCATCATCTTCAAGTAGTCGGTGTGCTTCTCGTTCCCCTGGTCGTCGAATTCGTGGCTCTTGGCGCTAACGGCCTTGGCATAGGGCATCAGCTCGCGCACCCCCTGGTACCGGTCGTAGTCGCCGAAGTTGCCGAAGTCCGGCAGCGTGCCGCAGTTGGGTAGGTCCACCTCTTTCATGACCGCCGTGAGCCA
Organism: uncultured Pirellulaceae bacterium; assembly: GCA_964415245.1. GTDB lineage: Bacteria > Planctomycetota > Planctomycetia > Pirellulales > Pirellulaceae > CAYQAJ01. The sequence continues at coordinate 8,154 of CAYQAJ010000104.1, forward strand.
TTTTCCGTTCGACGAGAGCCCGCCGTGGTTCTCCACGATCACGTTCAGACCGTGCTTGGCGCCGAACTCGCTCAGTCGTCGTAGCCCGTCGGCGGCCAGCTTGAGCTGCTCTTCGTAGGACCCGCGGGAGGCGGCGTTCACGCGAATGCTGTGGCAGCCGAGAAACTTGGCGGCCTCGACCCATTTGTAGTGGTTTTCGACCGCCTTGGTTCGCTGGGCGTCGTCGGGATCGCCTAGATTTCCTTCGCCGTCGCACATGATGAGCTGGCTCGACACGCCGAGGTCCTCGCACCGCTTCTTCATTTCGGACAGGTAGTCTTTGTTGGTGGCCTTGTCCTTGAAGAACTGGTTCACGTACTCGACGGCCTCGATGCCGAATTCCTCCTTGGCGGTCTTGGCGAAGTCGAGGTGATCCATCTTTCCGCCGAACAACTCGCGATTGAACGACCACTCGGCGAGCGAAATCGTGTACAGCGGTTTCTTCGGCTCGTCGGCGGCCAGCAAAGGGAGGCTCGCGGCAGCCAGGCAGGTGCCGGCAACAGCGGACGACGTGGTCTTCAGGAATTGGCGGCGATCAGTCAGGGCTTGCATGGCGGAGTGTTCCCTTCGGCAGAGTGAGTGGTGCGTGAGTTTGGCGTCCTGGCCCGACGACCTTCCGTGACAATACAAGAGTATAGAAAGCGCGGACGGCCCCACGCAACTTACGCAACGCAGTTTTGCCGTGTGCGACCGGCTCCGCCAGTGACTTCCGGATCTACGCCGAGGCCGCGCTCGACCGCGACTTCGGCCTGCTCGGGCTAACCCGCGATTCCTGGGTCAATTGACGTACGACTTCGGCCGGGTCCCTCGTCTGTTCCAGAATCGAAAGTTGGCGCTCGGCCCAGGTTGGGCCGTCGGCCATCGCCAGCGCATGTTCCACGTACGAAAGGCAACCCAATGCCTCGGCGGTGGGGCGCAATCGGTCGATCAGGTACTCGACGATTCCGCTCACCGATTGCACCTCGTGCGTGTACGAGTTGACGAGCTGCGCCCGGATTCCGAAGCGGCATGCCCGCCATTCGTTCTGCCGCACCATCATGGGATGCCAGTCGCGTTGGTAAGTTCCCGTGTCGATCTGGTCCGAAATGGCCCGCACCAGACATTGCACTAACGCGGCGATGGTGAGCGCGTCGTCGAGGCTGCCGGGCATGTCGCACACCCGCACTTCGACGGTGCCGAAATTGTGGTGGGGTCGCACCTCCCACCAGATTTCGCGAATGGAGTTGATGAAGCCGGTGTCGACCATGTGGTTGACCAGCCACACGTACTCGCTCCAGTTACGCATGAGGGTGGGGAGTCCGGCGGTGGGCAGCCCGCCCATGATGATCGAGCGATTGGAGAGCAGCCCCGTGACGCGGTTTTCCCAGCACGGGCTGCTGCAGCTCAGGGCCAGCAGCGTGGGGAGATGTTGCATGATGTGGTTACAGACCAGCACGGCCTTGTCGCCCGAGTCGACCCCCACGTGTACGTGCAGCCCGAACGTGACAAGGCGTCGCGCCATTTCCTGGAGGAGATTGACGAGGTTGTGGTAGCGCTCGTTGGGGGTAACCTCCTGATCGGCCCAGAGCGAAAAGGGATGCGTGGCGCCCCACCACACGCGCAGACCCAGTCGATCCGTGATCTCCTCCAACGTGAGCAGCTTCTGCTGGAGGTCGGCCCGGGCATCGTCGACGGTGCGGCAGATATCCGTGTTGATCTCGACGCAGCACTGCATCAGCTCGGGCTTGAAGAAGGGAGCACCGCCGCCGGGCAACTGATTGAGCACTTGCTGCACGGAGCTCGACAGGGCCATGGTGGTGGCGTCGACCAAGCCGAGCTCGAGCTCGATTCCCAGGGTCGCGGCGTCGTTCGAGCGAAATTCGAGTTTGGCCATGGCTACCTCGCCCGGTTACGCCCGTTTTGGGGCTGGTCACATGCTTGGCAACCGACCTTCAGTCGGTCTCCTCGTCGTCACCATCGTTTTCGCGCGCTTGTCGCACAACACGGCCCAGCCACCAACCCCACACCAGGTAATGGAAAGCCGTGAAAAGAAAAACCAGCCCGCCGATCACCACCAACGGCGCCAGGAAACCCAAAGACAAGAATACCAGCGCGACGTAGGCTCCGGCGAACGCGGCCAGTGCCAGAAAGATGGCCAACCAGGCGCCGCGCGAACTTCTGTGGGGCTCGGCCATCTCGGGCCGAATGGGTGGAGAGGGTGCGCCGGCTGAACCGCGTCGAATGGGGGGCGCTTCCACCGGCGACGGTGCGTCGGGCACGTCGCTGTGCGCTTCGCGTGAATCGAGCCGGAATTGCATCGGCGGTGGAGTCCCGGTCGCGGTAGAGGCACGTTTGGGCACGCCGCTTGGCGCGACGCGCCTGACGCATTCTACCCCACGAACTCGGGTACGACCAGATTTGGAATCGCGCCGGCAGCGTATCCACGAGCCAGCAGCGTAGCGACGGCTTCACGGCCGCGCTGGCCGAAGTCGAGCGTCCAGTCGTTTACATACATGCCGACGAAGCGGTCGCCCTGAGCGCGGTCGAGCCCGCGGCCGTAAGAGAGCGCGTAATCGAGCGCTTCTTCGCGATGGGCTAGGCCGTACTCGATGCTCTCGCGCAGCAGGCGATTCACGTCGACGATCGCCGATGGGGGCATGTCCTTGCGAAGAGCGTTAGCGCCCAGGGGAAGGGGTAATCCCGTCGCGTCGAGCCACCAACGGCCCAGATCGACCAGCAGGCTGAGATTCTCCTGGCCGTACGTGAGTTGCCCTTCATGAATCACCAGCCCCGCATCGACCTTTTTTCCGTCATGCGCGCCGGCGACGACGGCGGGAATGATCTCGTCGAACGGCACCACCACGTGGTCGAATTCGCTGCCCAGGCACAGCCGCAGCGCGAGGAAGGCGGTCGTCAGCTTGCCGGGCACGGCGATCGTCTTACGCGAAAGATCCTCGAGCGAGCATTCTTCGCGCGCGACGACGAGCGGGCCATAGCCGTCTCCCATGCTGGCGCCGCACGGGCAGAGTATGTACTTGTCGGCGAGGTAGGCGTAAGCGTGCAGGCTGAGCGCGGTCAATTCGAGCTCGCCCGAGAAAGCGCGGCGATTGAGCGTTTCAATGTCGACCAGCTCATGCTCGAAACGGTAGGGCCCGGTGTCGATCTTGTCCCGGGCCAGCGCGTAGAACATGAACGCGTCGTCAGGGTCGGGGCTGTGCCCGACGCGAATCAGCGTTTGCGGCGAAGACAACGGCGGCTCCTCGGCGAGACCTCGTTGGTGCAGCGAGTCGTCGGTGCTGCGATAGAATAGCATACCGACTGCTAACCGCAGAACCGAGTGGGGATTCACAGCAACGTAGCAGGCACGCTCCGTCGTGCCGTCCGCCGGAACTGATTACCGCGCGTGACCCGACGCTGGCGGACGGCACGACGGAGCGTGCCTGCTACGATGTGGAGCGTGCCTGCTACGATGTGGAGCGTGCCTGCTACGATGTGGAGCGTGCCTGC
>CAYQAJ010000104.1:11778-16128 GCA_964415245.1 uncultured Pirellulaceae bacterium
TACGTTAGGCGTCGAGCGAAAAGCTTCCCGACGAGCCGTTGCGGCCGGAGCGTTCATCGACGCGTGGGTTGGCGGCTGGACCGCTGTTCGGTTGTTCCTGGGGCGACGGCGAGATCACGCCCAGGCCGGCAGCCGTAATTTCCTTCGGCTTGTTCTGTTCGCGGAGCGCCGGATCGGGAGCGTGCGGCATTTTCACACACACTTCCTGCCACGTGTCGCGGTCGATCTCGAGCACGCGGATCACGTCACGCAGCTTGTCGGCGTCGCCGTGCATCTGCGCCTCGGTGAGCGCGCGGAACAGATAGAGGTACACGTCGGCGATCTTGCGGGCGGCCGCCGTTTGCTCGGGCCGAATCGATCCCAACAGCTCGGTCACGACGCGGCGGCAGCGAAGCAGCGATTCGAAAGCCGGCTCCGTTTCGCCTGCCTCCCATTGTTCGAGCGTCTTGCGGGCGAACCGCAAAGCGCCCTCGATCAAGAGCAGCCGCAGCTTCTGCGGCGTGGCCATCATCAACTGCGATTCCAGGTATTTTTCGCGAGCGGTGTTTTCCATAGCGGGTGGGCACACGATCGAGGAGTGGGCGAAGGGATTGTCGGGCAGATTGGGCGGGCAAGCGTCGAAGAACGCATGGTCGCGACGCTGGCGAATGCGTGTTGTGAGGTCGGCTGGCGTGTCGGAGATTACTGGCTACTCGAGAATACCGGCGGGATGTATTGAATCTGCGAAATCGCGTCCAGGTTCGACTGAATTTTCGAGATCGCCAGCTCCAGGTCGTTAAACTGCTTGAGCAAAAACTCGCGCTGCCGCTCCAAGCGCTCGGTCATGAAGTCGATGCGAGCCCGGTTGTCGTCGATGCGCTGCGACAGGGAGGCCGACCGGCTGATCAACAGCGAGTTCTCCTCGCCGGCGATCGATTCAATTCGGGCATCCAACTTGGCGGCGAATCCGAGAGTCTCCGAAGTGAAAAACTCCTCTACGGCGTCGGGGTCGGCGGCGAACTTCGCTTGAAGTTTGGCCGTATCGAGCGACAGTTTTCCGTCGTCGCCGAGGCTCAGCCCGAGTTCTCCCAGCGACTGAATCGAGCCGACGCCGAAGAAGCGGCCCGACAGCAACGTGGCGAGATCGTTTTCGACGCGCAAGGCTTCGAGCGAACCGAACAGTACGCCGGTGGTGTTGTCGACGTCGTTGAAGAAGGTGAGATCGTCCAGCTTCGTTTTCAGCTTGTTGTATTGATCGACGAACGTCTGCAGGGTGCTGACCAGCTTCGAATCGGTCGTCGACACGGAGACCGTCACGGGATCGGACGACGCGCCGTTCACGGTGATGCTCAGACCGCTCACCAGGTCGTCGAATTTGTTGTTCGAGGAGGCGGCCAGCAGTCCCTCGCCCGTTCCCTCGGAGCCGCCGAACAAGAGCAGGGCGTCGCGTGCCGCCGCAATCTGCTGCAGCGTGAAGCCGGCCTGGCTGGCGTCAATGAGCAGCTCGCCCGCTTTGCCGGAGACATCGCTGCGGATCGTCAGGCGGAACGGCAGCGCACCCGAGCCGCTGCTGAAGATCGAGGCGGTGACGTTCGCGCCCTGGTCGTTGATCTTTTCGACCAGGTCTTCCAGCGTGTCGTCGGCGTCGATAGTGATGTGGTTGGTGAATGCGCCGTCGATCAATTGGGCGGGGACCGAGTCGATGACCGTATCCACCGCGAATCCCGCGATCCGCAAGTCGGCCGCCGCGTGGCCCGTGCCCACGTCGCGAATTTCCGCGCGGCCTGCGCCGCCGCTGGTGTCGACGAGCGCGATGCCGTCGCCCGTGTCGTTGATGCGGGCGGTTACCTGCAGGTTCAAGCCGTTGATGGCGTCGATGATGCCACCGACGGTGGTGATCGGCGTCGTCGACAGATTCACCGACTTTGCGGTTCCGGTAGAGTCGTAAACGAGGAACGAGCCTTTCGCCACGCCTTTGCCGCCATTGAGCGAGGACAGAAGGGTGCTGCGGTTGATCGACTGTCGATCGAGCGAGCCGCTGTTGACGCTGGTTTGCGCGGCATTGACCGCGATCTGCAGCTTGTCGGCCGTGTTGGTACCGTCGCCGTTGGCCACAATGAGCGGGCTGGCCGTGGAGCCGGTGGTGTCGGTGAGTACGATACCGTTGCGTGCCGTGTTGACGCTGGCGGTGATGCCCAGGCCCGCGGAGTTGATCGCCGCGAAGACGTCGTCGAGCGTTTCGGCCGACGAGAGGTCGACGCTGTTCGACGCCCCCGTGCGATCGGTGATGTCGAGCAGGCCGAGCGTTCCCAACCCCTGTCCGCCGGAGAGGCTGGTGAGGAGTGTGGTTTTCAGGCCGGCCTGGAGTCGTCGGCTGGCGATCGTGCTGCCGGTGGCGGTGCCGGTCAGGCCGAGGTCTTCGGCCGCGGTGCCGCCGTTGAGACTGGAGGTGGAGAATGTGCCTCCGCCGTCGACGGTCAAATCGGTGAGCACAATGCGGTCGCCGCCGGCGGAAAGCGCGGCCTTGAGGCGATTCGGATCGGCGCTGTTCAGCACGTTGAGCACGTCGCCCAGCGTTCGTTCGGTCCGCGCGGCAACGGCCGCTCCGCCGTAGGTGGTCGCCGTGTCGGACAGGTCGATCAGTCCCTGCCCGTCACCCCCGGTGGCCCGCGCGGCCGTAAAAATCAGGCTGGCCACGGGTTCGCCGGCGAGTGCGGCGATCACGTCGTCGGCATTCGTCTGGCCCGACTCGATGTTGAACGTGAGCGTTTTGTCGTTCGGGTCGGTATCGTCGTAGATGACGGTTTCACTTCCCTTCGTCGCGCCGCCGTCGTCAATGAACACGATGCGCACGTCGTCGTACTCGCCGCCCGCGTTGACGGCGGTGAAGGTAATCCGCGCGTTCACACCGCCCGCGGCGTTGGTCGTGGCCGAGGCGTTGGCATCGGCTTGGCCCAACGTGTTGAAGTCGACGAGCAGGTTCGGGCTGCCGTCGCGAAACGTCACCTGCAGGTCGGACAGCGAACTGCTGAAATTGATGCCGTTGCCGTCGTTGAGCCGGTTCAAGCTCACGCCGGAGAAAAGGCTCAGCACGTCGGTCCCGGTAGCCTGGGAGGCGGCCACGTTGATGCCGGCCAGTCCCAAGTCGGCTGCGGTCGTACCGCCGGACACTTCCTTCACGATCAGGTTGCTGAGCGTCTGGCCGGTGTTGTCGATCAGACGGAAGGAGTCGCCGCTGGCCACGGCGGTGACATCAATGCCGTCGGCCGCATTGACGGCCTCGAGCACGTCGTCGACGGTGCGGGCAAACCGCAAATCGACAACGGCGGAATCGCCCCTTCGGTCGGTGATGCGGATCTTACCTCGGGCCACGCCCAAACCGCCGTTCAGCTCGTCGAGGCTGGCGGGCTGGTCGACGAAGCCGCCGAACCCGAAGGAGAGCGTGCCGCTTCCCAAGGTCTGGTCGAGCGCGGCGAATCCCGAGCTTTGCAGGTGGTGGGTTTGTGCCTGCCGCACCGGGGTGAAGTGATAAATGCCCTCGGGCACGCTGCCGGTCACGGCGGCGGTGAGCTTGTTGGGGTCGCTGCTGGTGACCGTTCGCTGTGAGAACAGGTCGGCGCTCGTAAGCTTCTTAGCGGACAACTGCACGGACAGCGCGAGGGCCACCAGCTCGGCGATGGCCGTGCTCTGCTGGACGAGCTTGTCGTTTCGCTGGATGAGCGACGTGCGAGGTTGCGCCTGAAGGGCAATGAGCTGATTGACGGTATCCGTGATGGGAATGCCGGTAATCAGCCCGACGTTGCTCTGGATGCGTGCCATGCCCGTATTGCCTCGCGCATCGGAAGGGCGGCGCCACCGGCGCAAAGCAGCGCCACCGGCGCCGGGGGCATCACCGGCGCGCAGCGTAAGCCGGCCCCTTCTCAATGCCCCCGATTTCTTGTCTTCGGTCGCGGCGCGTGTACCGCTTCAAGAATGCTGCCTAACCCCTACAGTCGACCCAAACGACCTGATATGGCCTTGCGCTTCGGGATCGTGACCCGCGGATCGAATCGCGTGGATGCCAGGGGACAATTCCCCTGGTAGTAAAAACGAAACCACCGGGTCGCCTTTGTCAGGCGACCCGGTGGTGTGAGTTTCGCGATTGCCGCTGGCTGGAGCGGCCGTTCTTCAGCGCGCCGCTTATCGCAGCAGGCCGAGCACGTTTTGCGGAGTGCTGTTGGCGATGGCGAGCACTTGCGTACCCGACTGCACCAGAATCTGAGCCCTCGTGAGCCGAGCACTTTCCTTGGCGAAGTCGGCGTCGCGGATCGAGCTCTCGGCTTCGGTCAGGTTGGCCAGCGTGTCGCTAAGGGTGAAGATGTTCGTCTCGAG
>CAYQAJ010000105.1:0-8185 GCA_964415245.1 uncultured Pirellulaceae bacterium
GCTCGTTTGTGCCATCGTAAAGGGACCGAAGCTCAAGTCGACTTCATGAGATAATACAGCATGAACGCCTCTACCATTCGCTGCAGCAAGTTTCTGTCGGCCGTCATCTGCGGGGCGATTGTGGCGAGCATGTCGCTGTCGGCCGGCGGCGATCCGGTAGCGCGGACCGAAACGACCAGCGTCATCGGCGAGCGGTTCTGGCCTTCCGAATTCGGACCCGACGATCAGCGCGGCGCCGCCAACCGGATCACTCCCGAAAAGATCGTCGCCGCCGCGCGGTTGATCACCGAGGGCCGCACGTACCAGCTCGGGCGGCTGTACGAACACGGCATGCCAATTCCCGGAAAGCGGCACTTCAGCCTCACGATTCCGGGTCTGCCGACTGGCGGCCCTTTGGGCGCGAATCAATCGGTCTGGAACGACGAGCTCTTCAGCGGCGAGATCGGCCAGTTGGGCACGCAGTTCGACGGGTTGGGACACATCGGCATGCGAGTCGATGGCGAAGACCTGTTTTACAACGGCAACAAACTCTCGGAGTTCGGCGACTCGTATGGCTTGAAGAAGCTGGGCGTCGAAAACGCCGGCGTATTTTTCACGCGCGGCGTTTTGCTCGACGTGTGTTCCCTCCGCGGCGCCGACCGATTAGAGGCCGGCTATGTCATCTCGCCCGACGAATTGGAGGCCTGCCTCAAACAGGCGAAGCTGACGATTCAAGAAGGCGACGTAGTATTGATTCGCACCGGCCATGGAAAGCTCTGGATGCAGGACAACGAGGCGTTCGGCGCGGGGGAACCGGGCATCGGGCTGGCGGCGGCAAAGTACCTCACCGATCGCAAGGTCTCCCTGATCGGCGCCGACAACTGGGCCATCGAGGCGGTTCCTCACGAACGCGACGACCTCAGCTTTCCCGTACACCAATGGGACCTGACCAAAAGCGGCGCTTACCATCTCGAGAATCTCGATCTGGAAGAGCTGGCTGCCCACAAGGTGTACGAGTTCTGCTTTGTGTTCAGCCCCCTACGGCTCAAAGGCGCAACCGGCTCGCCCGGCAATCCCGTTGCCATCCGATAGCGGCGATGTCAATTCCCAGGTGCAACACGCAACCTTGCCGGGCCGCAAGTTGGCGTAGTGTTGCGGAGCCCGCGAATCTCAATCCTGGGACCCACCCTTTGGTATTCCAGGATCGAACCGGATTGCCGTCGATTGATCCATCCATTCCGGTGGGTTACGATGCGACAAGTGCGACGGTTTGTGCAGCCACGTTTGGTTGCTGAGCACTACCAATTACCGCACACCTTCTGTTTCACTATTGTTCGCGAGGAGAATGTCGTGCAACTCAAATGGCTATGTCTCTCTGCCATCGCGCTGGTTGTCGTCTTCATGGTCGGCGCCTTGAATGCCGCCGAGAAAAGCAAGGTGCTGATCGTGACCGGCTTCGACGTTGCGTCTCACCAGTGGGAAGAGTCGACCAAGCTGGTGCAGGCTATCCTGAACGAGAGCGGCAAGTTCGATGTCACCATCAGTCAGAACAAAGAGGACTTTGCTGCCCTCGACGGCTACGACGCCGTCGTGCTGAACTACGGGTTCTGGGATGAGCCCGACCCCAGCGACAAAGCCAAAGCGGGCCTGCTCGATTACGTCAACGGCGGAGGCGGCGTCGTGGCGCTACACTTTGCTTGCAGCTCTTTTCAAGACTGGAAGGAATACGAAGCGCTGCTGGGCCGCGTGTGGAAGAAGGGCGTGGGCGGCCACGGCCCCTACGGCGAGTTCACCGTGAACATTAAGGATGGCGAACATCCCATCACGCAAGGCCTGAAAGAATTCAAGACCGAAGACGAGCTTTATTCCAAGCTGAGCGGCGAAGGAGAGATCCAAGTACTGGCAACGGCCTATTCTGACTGGAGCGATAAGGTCGAGCCGATTGTCTTCGTCAAGTCCCACGGCAAGGGGCGCGTTGTGCAAAACGTGCTGGGCCACGCCTTGGACTCGAAGCGAAACAAGTCGTACCAGAAGCTGCTCGTCCGCTGCGTGGAATGGGCAGCCACGGGCAAGGTTGCGGCCGAGTAGGCGATCCGGCACATGCCATCTACCGCTTGACCGGCATGTTCGCTGGCGACCGACCTCGCGTTGCGCGGCGCAAATGCGTTGAACAGCAAGGCAGAAAAGGATACCCATATGGCAATGTCGCATCGCACGAAGTTGCTCTGGGCCTCCTTCGCGATCGGGGCCGTTTGGGCCGCTTGCGTTTCGTTGAGTGTCGCTCAGGAGCGCCGCGAAGTTGCCGCCGACGACTCACCCACCGTCGCGGCGGAAGCCGATCAGGCAGACAACTCTGCCCCTCAACGAGTCGCTGAGATTCCGGCCGATGACTTTGCCCGTCTCCAGGCCGCCGTCAAGCCCCAGAAAGGCGAAAGCCCGTGGCGCGACGTTCCCTGGCTGACCAACATTACCGAGGCTCGCCGGCGGGCGCTGGCCGAGGACAAACCGCTGGTCATCTTCACGGCGGCCGACGGCAGCCCGCTCGCGCGGACGTGAGGGGCCTGCACCTCGAATCGCGCCCGGTGGTTCACCGGGACCCAGGTCGAGCCTGATTTCATCGCGGAACATTTCATCGCCGTTGCGCTCGATACCTACTTCCGCGGCAACTCCGAGGAGTACGCCTTCTGCGAATCGGTGGGTGCCGGGGGCAACCACCTCGTGGTGACGACTGCGGCCGGCAGAAAGTTGGGAGCCGATCAACACGATCTGCGCATGCGGCGGCGCGAGCTGGAACCCGTGCTCGACGAGTACCGCCGGTTGTCCGACGCCGAGCGCAACCCGTCGCTGGTGCTGGGCGAGAATGTCACGCCGCCGAAGCGCCCGGTTCCCGCACCGCCCGAGAATGGCCTGATCGTTCGCGGCTATTGCACGTATCTCCAGCGCGGGGACGATGGCGACATCGAGCGCGCTAAGCGCTTCTACTACGAGGAGAACCCGGATCGCTGGGCCGCCGAGACGCAGAGCGACACGCTCTGGCTAACCGAGGCAGAGTGGAAGTCGCTCGTGCCGTCCGATCCGCGCGTCGGCCAGGTGATCGAAGTCGCGCCGGCGATTCGAGAGCGGTTCTTCACCACGATCGGCATCGATTACATGGAAGGGAGCGTCAACTCGCTGCCGGCGCGCGAGACGGCGATGACGCTGCGGGTCGAGCGCGCTGACGCGGACGGCATCTCCCTGCGGCTCGATGGCTACAGCCGCCTGGGCAAGGAGTTCGACGGCGCTCCGACGCGCAATCGCGACAGCCGCGGCTCAGAAGTGCGCGTGCTGGGCTACTTGCACTACGACGCTCGCCGCGGCGCGTTTGATCGCTTCGACCTGGTGGGTGTGGGCCAGGCGTGGGGCAACAAAATGGACTACACCGTGCGCGAAATCCGCATCCAGGAATACCCGTGGCTGTACGGTATCGCCTGCGAGCTGGTGCCCGGCGAAACGCCGATGGAGCGCATCCCGCCGTACAACCTTCTGCACTACAACTCCGTCGGCCCCTACTTCGCCGATCGCTGACTCCGGGAAAGTCGCCTCTCGCTCCGCGAGAGGGGGCCAATTGGCGATACGGTCTCGAACTGCAGCGCCTCTCCTGGGCCTAAGAACGCCCTCCCGCGGAGCGAGAGGCGACTTTTCTGTCGTCGTTCCCGCGCAGGCGGGAGATTCGCGACGGATGCGGTGCCGCGGTGATTCGTCCTCTGTCGATTGTCGGCTGATGGTCGAAAGCCGATTGCTGACCGCTTTTGGTTGACCCTGGGATTTAGTCGCCGATAAAATGCCGGCATGGCTATCGAGCAGTTGCGGCGGATGCACAAAGCGCGGCCTTTTCGGGCGTTCGACATTTTTCTGGCGGATGGGTGTTCCCTTCCCGTGGAACACCCGGAGATGCTGGCGATCGCGCCGCCGGGGCGCACACCATGGAAGTAGGATTGGCCGATGGGACGATCGAGATCGTCGATCGGCTGTTGGTGACCAGTCTGAAACCGCAGCCAAACGGATCCCGCCGTCGTGGCCAACCTCGTCATTAGCGCATAGTTACAATTCCTACGTGCAGTTCAAAACGGAGGAAAAGTTGTGTCCCAAACGATTGAGCTTCGCGTCAACGGCGCCAATCGGCCGGTGGATGTCGAAGCGGCCGAGAGTCTGCTTAACGTGCTGCGCGACGTGCGCCACCTTACCGGGGCCAAGTACGGCTGCGGCGAGGGGCAGTGTGGGGCTTGCACCGTTTTGATCGACGGGCGAGCGACCCGGTCGTGCATCACGTCCGTCGGCGACTGCCAAGGCAAGTCGATCACTACGATCGAGGGCCTGGAGCAGGACGGCAACCTCCACCCGCTGCAAACCGCTTTCATCGAGTGCGACGCCATGCAGTGCGGCTACTGCACGCCGGGCATGATTATGTCGGGCGTGGCACTGCTCGAGCGCAATCCCGACCCGACGGCGGAAGATGTCACGAGGTCGCTGGGCGGCAATATCTGTCGCTGCGGCACGTACGCACGGATCGTGCAGGCCGTTTGCCAGGCGGCCGCGGCTCGGAAGGGAGGTGGGCGATGACGCGGGGAGAGTTTTCAGTTTTCGGTTTTCAGTTTTCAGCCGGAGAGGCCCAAGAGGATGAGCGCGCGACAGGCACAGCGAGCGGCGCAGTGGAGGAATCGGATTCGGTGGCGCCCGATCTCGCGCTTGACGGACTCGACGAGCCGGAGCGCTACGAGCTGCACGAAGCGCCGCGGTATCAGTTCCAGCTCGACCGGCGCGACGTGCTCAAGACAATCGGCGGCGGCATTGTCGTGTTTCTCGTGCTGCGCGATTCGCCGGCCCAGGCACAGCGCGGCCGTGGACTAGGCGGTCGGGGTAACGTGCCACAGGAATTGGCCGCATGGCTGCACGTCGATGAAGAGGGCACGATCGAAGTGTACTGCGGCAAGACGGAGATCGGGCAAAACGTCCGCACTTCGCTCAGTCAGGCGGTGACCGAGGAGCTCCGCGTGCCGATGGAATCGGTGCGGATGGTGCTCGCGGACACCGATCTCGTTCCCTTCGACGCCGGCACGTTTGGCAGCCGCTCGACGCCCGCCATGCTGCCACAAATTCGCCGCGTGGGTGCTGCGGCGCGCGAAATGCTCATCGACCTGGCCGCCGAAGCGCTCGAAGTCGGGCGCAGCACGCTCACGGCCGCGGACGGCATAGTAAGGCACAGCGCCTCGGGCCGCTCGCTCACCTACGCCGAGCTCGCGCGCGACAAGAAGCTGACCAAAACGGTGGCCGCCAACGTGGCCCTCACGCCGCCGGCGCAATGGAAAGTCATCGGCAAGCCTGCCCTCAAGGTCAATGCTCGGGACATCGTCACAGGTCGGCATCAGTACTCCTCCGACGTGATCCGGCCGGGCATGCTGCACGGCAAGGTGCTGCGTCCGCCATCGATGAATGCGAAGCTGGTGTCGGCCGATGTCGAAAAGGCACGATCGATGGATGGCGTCAGCGTCGTCCGCGACGGCGAATTTGTCGGCGTCGCCGCGCCGAGTCAGCACGCGGCCGAGCAGGCACTCGACGCCATTGGTGCCGAGTGGACCTCGCCCCGCGAGTCGTCGGTTGCCACGCTCTACGACGACCTGAAGATCGAGGGAGGCGGCGGACGCGGTGGATTCGGCGGGCGCGGCGGGCAGAACACCGGCTCAATCGACGATGGTCTCGCCGCCGCCGACCATAAGCTCTCGGCCACGTATACCATCGCCTACATCGCCCACACACCGCTCGAACCGCGGGCCGCCGTGGCCGAGTGGAACGACGGCAAGCTCACGGTGTGGACCGGCACGCAGCGACCCTTTGGCGTGCGCGGCGACCTGGCGCAGGCGTTCGGCATCGGGCAGGAGCGAGTCCGCGTCATCGTGCCCGACACCGGTTCGGGTTACGGCGGCAAGCACACCGGCGAGGCGGCGATCGAAGCCGCGCGGTTGGCCAAGTCGGCTGGCAAGCCAGTCAAGCTCGTGTGGTCGCGCGAAGAGGAGTTCACCTGGGCCTACTTCCGCCCGGCGGGCGTGATCGAAGTTAGCGCCGGCGTGAAGAGCGACGGCACGATCACCGCCTGGGAGTTTCACAACTACAACTCGGGCGGGTCGGCCATCGAGGCGCCGTACCGCGTGGCCAATGTGCGAACCGCCACGCACAATTCGCGCTCCCCACTGCGGCAGGGTTCGTATCGCGCGCTGGCGTCGACCGCCAACGTGTTCGCCCGCGAGTGCCACATCGACGACCTGGCCCACGCCGCGAACATTGACCCGCTGGAATTCCGCCTGAAAAACCTGCGCGATGCGGGGGTTCGCGCGGTGGTCGAAGCGGCCGCCAAAAAGTTTGGCTGGGGGGATTCGAAGCCGCCCGCCGATCATGGCTACGGCATCGCCGGCGGCACCGAAAAAGGGAGTTGCGTGGCCACGTGCGCCGAAGTGGCCATCGACCGGGCCGATGGCACCGTGCGGGTCGTGCGCCTCGTGACCGCGTTCGAGTGCGGCGCGGTCGTGAACCCGCTGCACTTGGAGAACCAGGTGGAAGGGGCAGTAATGATGGGGCTGGGCGGGGCGCTGTTCGAGCACATCGAGTACACCGACGGCGTCATTACCAACGCGCGACTTTCCGACTACCGCGTGCCGCGATTCAGCGACCTGCCCAAGCTGGAAACGGTGCTCCTCGACCGCAAGGATTTGCCTTCGGCCGGCGCGGGCGAAACGCCGATCGTGGCGGTCGCCCCGGCAATCGGCAACGCGATTTTCAACGCGGTGGGCGTCCGCCTCTGCTCGCTGCCCATGGTGCCGGAAGGGCTGAAGGTCTGAATCGTCCGTTGTCAGTTGTCCGTGGTCAGTTGCGTCAAGCCCTTCTGTCGGACCCGGCCGCCGGCCAGAGATCGAAAGGCGGTCATTCGGTGCAATCGTCGGCAGTCGAAGGCGCGTCCGTCATCTCCTCGTCGGACTGTTCCGATTCGTGTTCAATTGATGACGCGACTTCTTCCGTGTCTTTTACCTTCCGTTTTCGGACTTGCCGCTTCGGGTCCACGATCGAAATTCGCACATTCTCCATTTCCGTCAGGGCTGTCTCGTTGAGCAGACGGCGCACTCCGGTCACAATTTCCTCGGGCGACAGCAGGACGCCCGAATCCTTTCTCAACTTTCTCCGGATTGCACTAAGCGAAGACTCCGACAAGATTGCCTGCAGCAAGCTTCGGGGGTGAAGGACGTTCGTCTTTTGCCAAAGATCATCCAACCCTCCTTTCTTGACGTGCTTATACGAAATCAAATCGAATCGTGCCGCGATTAACGACACATCGTCGGTAAGCAAGTTCCATTGGTGAATCAACTTCGTAATTGGCGGTTGTCCGAACGATACGTGGTAGAGTTTCCAGTCCTTGGAGTTCGTGAGGAGAATCCACTCGCAGCCTGCGTTGATGGCGTAGGACGACACCTGCTTCAGGTGTTTCGGCGCAAGATCGACGCAGACTCGCTTGATTTCGATCATGATCTCCGGTTTGGCCGATTCACCATCGCCAAGCTGAATTGCGAAGTCGACGTGTTCGGTTTCCCCCGCCCCACGCACGGCACGCTCGCGCGAGAGGTGCCTGAAGGCATCGTATCCCAAGATGGATTCAAATATCCGTTCGATCCGACGCCGAGTTTCGGCCTCATTGCAATCAGCCCTCTCGGCTGCTTCGATCATGGATCGCGCGTCGAGGAGCGCGCGTTTCGTCTCTTTGTCCAGGGCGGTACGTGCCATGCTTTTTTCTCCCCAGTTGCATGCTCAAGTCGTATCCTGAGCAGTTTCCGGGTAACGAGGGAAGCGGCGGTCGAGCGCGAAACGAACATGACGCGGAACATCGGATGATAACCCTTGCCGAGTTCAGTGTCACGCATTTCACGGCACGTCGCGTACTCGCTTTATCGCACTCGGTGAAGCCAACGAGCGGTTCGCGCCCCCAGCGTTGCGGCCATGGAGGCGATCGGCGCTGCTACCCCACCCGCTTTGAACCTTTGTCCAGCCCGGGGGCACCAAAAAGCGTGCCGGAACCGATGGGCCGGGTATCGAAGTCTCAATTTGGGAGTCCCTAGCAGCCGGAAATCGGTCTCGCTCAGCCGATTTGCTTACCCGGCGGCGACTTAGGACGAGAAGATTTGCTTGC
>CAYQAJ010000105.1:8285-16119 GCA_964415245.1 uncultured Pirellulaceae bacterium
AGAAAGGGGGTGGTCGATGAAGCGGTCGGCTTTGTCGATAGCTTTGGTCGTCGCGGCGATGAGCGCGGCGCTTTTCGTGCCGGCCGCCCCGGCCGCTGAACCGGAGGGTAGCGCTGCCCCCACTCCCGAGGCGGCCGCCACAACGGACACTGGTGCCGCCGCTTGGGACGCGGCCGCCATGACTCGCCGCGTCGACGAGCGGCTGGCCGAGCGGTCCAACGCCGAGGGTGTCGAAACCGCTCCGCTGGCATCCGATGCAGAGTTTCTGCGGCGGGCGTACGTCGATCTCACCGGCCGCATCCCGCGCGTGAACGAAGCCCGCGACTTTCTCGAAGACACCCGGCCCGATCGCCGCCGTCTGCTCATCGACGCGCTGTTGGAGAAGCCCGACCACGCTACGCATCTAGCCGCGACGTGGCGGCAGTTTCTGCTCCCCGATAATACCAACGTGCAGGTGTTCGGCGGGTCGTTCGGCTTTGAGGGATGGCTGCGCGAGAACTTCGCCGACAACAAGCCCTACGACCAAATGGTTCGCGAACTGCTGCTGGCCCAGGGGAACCTGAACGGCGGCCAGACCGGGCCCCTGCTCTTCTACAGCGCGGTGCAGGGCAAGCCCGAGGAGCTGGCCGCCAACACGTCGCGGGCGTTTTTGGGCGTGCAGATCCAATGCGCCCAGTGTCACGATCACCCGTTCGACCACTGGTCGCAGCGCGATTTCTGGGGCTATGCCGCGTTCTTCGCCCGATTGGCGCCTCCACAGGCGCAGCAGCAATTCCTGACGGTGGTGGCCGACGCGGAGGAAGGCGACGTAAAACTCCCCGACACCGAAGAGGTGGTGCCGCCGCAGTTTTTGGGGGGAGGCATTGTGCCCGATGAAGCGGGTGTCACGCGTCGGCAGAAGCTGGCCGACTGGTTCACCGCCGCAGACAACCCGTACTTCGCCAAGGCGGCGGTCAACCGCGTGTGGGCGCACCTGTTCGGTCGGGGGCTGGTCGACCCGGTCGACGATTTGGGCGACCACAATCCGGTAAGCCATCCAGTGCTCATGGATGAACTGGCCGATTACTTCGTGAAGAGCGGCTACGATTTGCGGGGCTTGATCCGCGTGCTGGCCAACACACAGGCCTACCAGCTCACGAGCGCGTCGCCCGACGGGACCCAAGTGCCGGCCGACCTTTTTGTGCGGATGGCGATCAAGTCGCTCACTGCCGAGCAGCTTTACGACTGCCTCGAAGTGGCAACGTGCCGGCGCGAAGCGGCCGCGTCGCAGCAATTCAACGGTCGGCAGTTCGATGCGTCGCGGCAGACGTTTCTGTCGAAGTTTTCCGATCCCGCCGCCGGGCCCACCGACTACCACGCCGGAATTCCCCAGGCGCTGACACTGATGAACGGCAGCGTGATGCGCGATGCGGTCGACCTGGAGAAAAGCGACGTGCTGGCGGCGCTGCGGGCGCCGTTCTTCAACGACGAGCATCGCGTCGAGACGCTGTTCCTGGCCACGCTCACGCGATTGCCAAGCGACGCTGAGCGCGAGAAATTCTTGAGTTACGTCAACTTGCGCTCGACGCGCGAGGAGAAGGACCAAGCACTGGCCGACGTGCTGTGGGCGCTGCTCAACTCGGCGGAGTTTACGTTGAATCACTGACGCAAGTTTTCCGTGTTCAGCCGGAAGGCTATCACGAACTGAAAACTCGCGATGCGGAACCTACACGTCGCAACGAATACAAAACGGCAACACTAACCAAGGTGAGCGCTATGTCAAACTTCAACCGTCGTCAGTTGCTCAAGGCCGCGGGCCTGGGTGTGTTGGGCTACAGCGCCAGCGGGTGGCTGCCCGTGCTGGCCGATCAAGTTGCCAATGACCCCAAGCGGCGGCGGCACTGCATTCTGTTGTGGATGACCGGCGGGCCCACGCAAACCGACACGTTCGACATGAAGCCGGGGCACGAGAACGGCGGCGAATTCCAAGAGGTGGAAACGAACGCCCCTGGTCTCCGCTTCAGCGAGCATCTGCCCAAGCTGGCGACGATGGCCGACCAGCTTGCCGTGGTCCGCAGCCTGAGCACCAAGGAAGGCGACCACGGACGCGGCACCTACCTGATGCGAACCGGCCACCAGCCTATGGGGCCGATCCGCTATCCCAGCATCGGGGCGTCGATTTCCAAGGAGCTGGGGCACGAGACCGACGAGGTGCCTAACTTCGTGAGCATCGCGCCGTACCGCGCCTTCAACCAGGCGGCATTCGGCCCCGGGTTTCTGGGGCCACGTTACGCGCCGCTGTCTGTAGGGGCGACCGACGTCTTCCAGCAGCAGGCGCAGCAGAATCCCGACACCTATGCCGAGCTGCGCGTCGACGATCTCGGCTCCTTGTCGGGCGAGGGGCAGAGCGGCCGGCTCGATCTATGGAATTCGCTGGAAGAGGGGTTTTTGGCGACGCACCGCGCCCCGGCCCCGGTCACGCATAGCACCGTGTACCAGCGGGCCCTGCGACTGATGAACAGCGCCGCCGCCCGCGCGTTTGACCTTTCCGAGGAGCCCGACACGGTGCGCGACGCCTATGGCCGCGGTCGGTTCGGCCAGGGCTGCCTGATGGCGCGGCGGCTGATCGAGCAGGGAGTAGCGTTTGTCGAAGTGTCGCTGGGTACGTTCGCCGGGTCGATCGGCTGGGACACACACCAGAACAATTTTCCCGCGGTGAAGCAGTTGTCGGGCGAGCTCGATGCCGGCTGGGGCACGCTGATGGCGGAGCTCAAGGAGCGCGGGTTGCTGGAATCGACCACGATTTTGTGGATGGGCGAGTTCGGCCGCACGCCGCAGATCAACCGTGCCGCGGGGCGCGACCACTTCCCCGCCGCCTGGACGTCCGTGCTGGCCGGAGGTGGAATCGCGGGCGGTCAGGCATACGGCCGCACCAGCGCCGAAGGCACCACGGTGGAAGAGGGCAAGGTCGACGTGGGCGACGTATTGGCGACGCTTTGCTCCGCCTTGGGCGTCGACCCGAGCCACCAGAACGTTTCGGAAATGGGCCGGCCGATTCGCCTCGCCGAAGGGGAGCCGATCAAGCAAGTCCTCGCGTGACGGAGTCGCGCCAGAGTGCGATTCGTCCGCCAGTCCAAACGGGGAGCAGAATCATGCCCAGACGCGTAACGATTTCGACGGTCGCTTGTCTTGTGGTCGCGGTGTCTTCCGCGGGCCGACTCTGCGGCGACGAACGGCCGGCGACAGAAGAACCGGACCGGTTGGTCGTTCGGCTGAGGCAAATCGAGGTCAACGGCGAGAAGGCCGTCGTCGTAATCAAGGACCGGGACGACGCGCCGGGTGAGCCGCGTAAAGTGGTAGTTGTACAGAACGTGGGCGCCGGCGGCGCCGTGGTCGTGCAACAGCAAGGTGTCGGTGCCGGCGCCGACGTTCCCGACGAGGTCGATCCGCGCGACAACGTCGTGCGGCTGCTATTGTTGTTGCCGGGCGGGCCGATTGTGTTCGACGTGTCCATGACTATCGACGGGTGGCCGTATCAGGTGCCGCTGGAAGCGATCGTCGATGAGTGGCAAAAGGTAATCGATCCCGACGACGCAGGCAAAACGACCTGGGCCGAGGCACTGGCCAACCCCCGCTTTGCAGACGGCCGCATGGCGTACACCGCCCAGAACGAGCAAGTTCGGGATCGCCTGGTTCAGCAGTACGACACCAACGGCGATTCGCTCATCGATCGCGGCGAGCTGCGGCGGCTGGTGGCCCAATCGACGGGGGGCGCCTCGTTCGCGCTGCTCAATTACAATTACTCGCAAAACCTGTCCGGCCCGCTGCAGGAGCTTCTCGACACCGACTCGAGCGGCGAGCTATCGCCCGAGGAGTTGGCCGAAGTCGAGGCGCGCTTGAAGAGCCGCGACGCCAACGACAACGACGTGCTCGATCAGAACGAGCTGCTGGCCAGTGGTGGGGCGTATGGCGTCCAGCGGCGTGGAGCTGTGGCGAGACGGGAGCAGATACTCTATCACGTCACGTCGTCGACCGACTTCGCAGCCCTGCATCAAGTGCTGGCCGCGCGCTACGGCAAGGACGGCGCGCTCTCGATCGAGAGCTTTGCGCTGGTGCCCGGCCTCGGCCTGCGTCTCGACATCAACCGCGATTCGTCGATCGACAAAGACGAGTTGGCCGGCCTGCTTTCGATCTTCCCCCACCTGCAGCTTGAGCTGAACCTGGGTGAAACGGGCGCCCTCCCCGCGGGACTGCGCGTGGTGTCGGTAACCGAGGACTTGCGTCAGCGGCTCCGATCGCCCGTTGAGGTGACGGAGAACGAGCAGTTCGTGCTCGACGTGCCGGGGGCGCGGGTGCAAGTCAGCGCCTCGAATGTCACGCCCACCTACGCCAACTACGATCAGTCGGTCACGGCGATGATGAATCAGTACGACAAGGACAAGAACGGCTACCTGGAAAAGGACGAGCTGCAGCAGGGATTGGCGCAGCAGTTCGACGCCTGGGACGCCAACGCCGACGGCAAGGTGTTCGCCGACGAGATCAAGGCGTCGTACGAGAAACTGCAGGCCAACACGTTCAAGCGGGTGTCGGCCGGTGCCGCCGACCAGGGCAACGCGCTCTTTGCGACCATCGACGCCAACGGCGACGGACGCATCGGCCTGCGGGAGATGCACGCGGCGGCGGAGAGGCTGGCCACGCTGGATACCGACGGCAACGGCGAAGTGGCCGCGGTGGAAATCCCCCTCAATGTACGGGTCGCGCTTGCGCGGGGACCGTACGCTTATCAGGGACTGTACGACTACCGTCAGGTGCGGAATTTTTCCAGCGGCGGAGCCGTCGGCCCTGGCCAGCAGCAAAAGCCGGACGGACCCGAGTGGTTCTTTCGCATGGACCGCAACGTCGATGGCGACATCTCGCCGCGCGAATTCCTGGGCGACGCCGAGCTGTTCAACAAGATCGACACCAACGGCGATGGCTTTATCGACAAGGACGAAGCCAAGGCGGCAGATCAGGGGGAATGATCGCCCATCGGGGTCCATTCCGTCCATATCGTCCATTTCCGCGCATCGCGCATCTGCCGTGTAGCCGCTTGCATCTGCGTTTCAGACCGGTATCATCGACCGCGGGACATGAATCCGCGGCGGTGTGCGCTACGGCATGCGCCGCCTCTGGCGCTGCCGCGCTCGGGAGAACCGGCACGATGAAACTCGGCCTCATCAACTCGGCCTGGGTGCAGGCCAACCAGCCCACCACGTTCGGACTGCGCAAAACCAAGGAGATCGGCTTCGACACCATCGACGTTTTCGTCGATCCGCTCGACGTCGACGTTCGCGAGAGGCGGCTCATCAAGGACGAGTGCGATCGGCTCGATCTGCCCATCGTTTCGATCGCCTGCGTGGCGCTGGGGCTGGTCGACTTCAATCCCTCGGTGCAGCGGTTTCAGGTCGATCGCGTCAAGGCGTACCTCGACCTGGCGTACGAGTACCAGGCCAAGAACGTGCTATTGGTGCTGGGCGAGTACATCTGGAATCAAGAGGTCATTCCCCCCGAGGAGCAGTGGCGAATGGGCGTCGAAAACTGCCGCCGCTTGGGCGATCATGCCGCCAAACTTGGCGTGCAGATCGCGCTGGAGCTGGAGCCGTTCAAGCTCTCGCTGCTGGGCAACGTCGACAACATGGTGCGATTCATCGACGACTGCGATCACGAGGCGGTGAGGGCCAACATCGACGTTTCGCACCTACTCCTGGCCGACGTGAAGCCCGCGGAGCTGCGACGGCTGAAGGGCAAAGCGATCCACGTACACATCTCGGATTGCGACGGCAAGCGGCACGGCGATTTGCCCCCGGGGCGCGGCGTGGTTCCGTTCGAGCCGTACTTGAAAGAGATCAAAGCGCTGGGAATCGACGGCGCGATTTCGATCGAGCTGGAGTACTCGCCCGAGCCCGATCGAATCGTGGAGTGGGTTACGGAGGCGTATCGCGAAACCGACAAGCTGCTGCAAGGCGCGGGCCTGCGGGGATGATGTATGGGTAACCAACCTCTTACGCTTGCTCAGGTCGAAGCTTTCGATCGCGACGGCTACCTGTTCGTCGAGCACCTTCTCGACGCCGAAGAAACCGCGCTTCTGCAAGAGGCCGCCCGCGCCGATTCCGTTATGCAGAAGGCCGCCATGGACGTCCGCGACTCGTCGGGCCGCCGCACCAACCTTTCGCTGTGGAATCACCCGGGCGACGACATCTACGGCACGATCGCCCGCTGCGAACGCATCGTGGGGGCGATGGAGCAGTTGCTCGGGGGCGAGGTGTACCATTACCACTCGAAACTGAGCGCCAAGGACCCCAAAGTCGGCGGTGCGTGGGAATGGCATCAGGACTACGGCTACTGGTATCAGAACGGCTGTCTGTTCCCCAACATGGCCAGCGTGTTCATCGCCATCGACCCCTGCACGCGCGCGAACGGCTGCATGCAGGCGCTGCGCGGCTCGCACAAGCTGGGGCGGATCGATCACGGTCGCGTGGGCGAGCAGACGGGGGCCGATCCCGAGCGCGTGGCCGAAGCGCTCAAGCGGCTCGAGCGTGTGTACTGCGAGATGGAGCCCGGCACCGGCTTTTACTTCCACTGCAACCTGCTGCACGCCTCGGAGCCGAACCTGAGCGACAAGCCGCGATGGGGGCTGTTGTGCTGCTACAACGCCGCTCGCAACGATCCCTACAAAGAGTCGCACCACCCGCGTTACACGCCGCTTGAGAGAGTGCCCGATTCGGCGATCAAGGAGTTAGGCGCCCGGCCGAGCAGTGCGGCGCAGCGCTACGTGCGGCAGGAAGTCGATCAGACAACGGGCGGGCAGAAGAGGATTCCCTAGGACCTCACTGCGATGCCGTATCTCCCGACTTGCAACCGCGATAACGCGAAAGGGCGACTGCGGAACGCAAGTTTTCAGTTTTCAGTGTTCAGTTTTCAGTAGGCGGAGGTTGGTGGTCGGTTGTTGGTTACCGGTTGCGCGTTGCTGGCATTCCGAAGTCGGTGTGCGTCCGTGCGCGTCCGTGTTTTGCCGTCCATAACTGAAAACGGAACACTGAAAACTCACATCGTGTTCACGTCCATCGGAAACTCGGCTAGCAACAAGGCAACTCATTCGGTAGAGACTCCATGACCGCTTGTGACATCTCGCTCGATCTGGACTACCTGCCCAAAATGCCGCGCCGCATGGACGTACCGATCGGGTGCATTGGGGCGGGCTTCATCATGGCCGACTGCCACCTGGTGGCGTATCGCGGCGTCGGCTTCAATCCCGTGGCGATCGCGTCGCGAACCCGGCAGCGAGCGGAAGAAGTGGCGAAGCGGCACGATCTGCGCCTCTGCTCCACCTACGACGAATTGCTCAGCGACAAGAGCATCGAAGTTATCGACATCGCCGTACCTCCCGACGTGCAGCTCGACGTGGTCCGCGAAGTCGTGCGGCACAAGGACCACGTCCGCGGCATCCTGGCCCAAAAACCGCTCGGCGCCACGTACGACGAAGCACGGCAAATCGTCCAGCTTTGTCGCCGCGCGGGCATCACGCTGACCGTGAATCAGAACATGCGGTACGACCAGTCGATCCGCGCGTGCAAGTGCCTGCTGGAGCGCGGCTACCTCGGTCAGCCCGTGCTGGCCACGATCGACATGCGAGCGATTCCCCACTGGATGCCCTGGCAGAAGCGGCTGGGCTGGGTGACGCTGCGGATCATGTCGATCCACCATCTCGACACCTTTCGATATTTGCTGGGCGATCCCGTGCGCGTATTTGCCAGCGTGCGATCCGACCCGCGTACCGCCACCCAGTTCCGGCACACCGACGGCATCTGCCTGTACG
>CAYQAJ010000106.1:0-1141 GCA_964415245.1 uncultured Pirellulaceae bacterium
GGAGCAAAATGTGCCTGTCCCCTTCTCTGAGACGGTTTTTGGATAAGCTCTTAGTCGAACCACTCGTCGCTCGGGTCGAACTTGGGAGCGACTACGATCAACACCTTCATCCGGCCGAGGGCGCGATGTCGCACTCCCGGGCGGATCAGGATGCACAGGCCCGGGTGCACGGCAATGCGCTCTTCGTCGAGCTGCATTTGCGCGCCCGGTTCACACTCCAGGAAGTAATAGGTCTCGGTCAGTCGTTTGTGGTAGTGCAGTCGCGCGTCGGCCGAGATTTCCGTCACGTGGATGGTGGCGGGAAAATCGGTGACATCGGCGAAAGCCCGCCGCGCGATGCCGCAAGGACACGCGACGGCGTTCAGGCTCGTAAAATCGACGATCTCGCAGCCGCGATTCGGCGTGTCGGAAATCGGGGGGGCCGGAGCAGGGCGTGGCATGGGTTCTGGCAGGCTGGCGGATCGCTTCGGGCGGATTCATCTTAGCAGCGCGGGCCGGCTCCGGCCACTGCCTGGGCGCGGTGCAACCGTCATAGTCGCGCAAGGCCATACGGGCGTCAGGGTCTACTCAACAGTTTGACCTAAACCGCTCGCTGAAAATTGGTTACCGGCACTCAAGCGTTCGCGCGAGGTGGGCCGATACGGTAGGTGAAGAAGGACGCGAAGCGCGTGCCGGCAACGGAACGCCAGTACGCGTCAGCCAACCGGAGCGGACAAAAATCGGGCCAAGGATTGGCTCGACCGGTTCTGGCGCAACCCACCGCCCCCACCTTGGGTTGCGACCACCTTCCCCACCCGACCCCACCCCACTGCACCCCAACCTCTGGTTCTCCCCTTGCCGGAGAGCCTGGCTAGGCCGAAGACGGAACCGGCGCCGATGCTGCGCTGGCAACGTTGGCTCGCGTTGGCCGGAACGGGAAGCGCCAGTTCGACAGTACCATCGTTAAGGAGACGTGGCTCCATGAAGTGGAACATTCTTATCGGATCGTTGATCCTCGGCTTGGGCATCTGTACCCAAGGATTCGGCTTCGAGCTGCTCGACCGCATGGTCGGCACCTGCGGCTGCGAGTCGAGTTGCTGCGAGACCAAGTGTTGCAAGCAGAAATGCTGCAAGAGCCGTTGCGACGGTGGCTGCGAGCGCA
>CAYQAJ010000106.1:1241-5518 GCA_964415245.1 uncultured Pirellulaceae bacterium
AAGTGTTGCAAGCAGAAATGCTGCAAGAGCCGTTGCGACGGTGGCTGCGAGCGCACGTGCTGCGACCCGGCCCCCACGTGCGGTTGTGAGAAAAAGTGCTGCGGCCATAATCGCGGCTGCTGCGAGAAGAAGTGCTGCGGCCATAATCGCGGCTGCTGCGAGAAGAAGTGCTGCGGCAACGGAAACGGCTGCTGCGACCGCGCTCCCAAGTGCGGCTGCGAGAAGAAGTGCTGCAAGAGCAAGTGCCACCAGGGCTGCCTGCTCGACCGCATCTTCGCTTGCAACAAGTGCTGCCACAGCCACAACCGATGCGGTTGCGAGAGCGCCTGCGGTTGCGGCGGTGAAATCGAAATGAACGGTGGCGACGACATGGGCCCCATGCCTCCGGCTCCGGTCGTTGATCCCTCGGCTTTCCTGCCGAGCCCCCGGACTGTCGTCAGCGCCAACCTGGTCCGCTAAGTTTGGCTTTCGACGAATGCGACGCCAAGCGGCCTGCTCGAATGCAAGTTCGAGCAGGCCGTTTCGTCTTTTCTTGGCCGATGGTTTCCAACGCGTCGGGGACTGGCTCCTTTTGCGCAGTCCTCGGAGCAAAATGTGCCTGTCCCCTTCTCCGAGACGCGCGGCATTCGATGCGACGGGCATTGCAATTGCTTTGCATGGGCCGCCGATGTCGCGACCCGGCGACATGCACAACGTGCGTGAGTCGAAGAAGATCGGACCATGCTCGTATCCATGGACCGCGCACCTTTCGCGCGCAGCGCCACCCTCCGCCGTGCCGTCCGCCGGCCTGAACGGCCGATTCCGTCAACTCGTATCCATGGACCGCGCACCTTTCGCGCGCAGCGCCACCCTCCGCCGTGCCGTCCGCCGGCCTGAAGGGCCGATTCCGTCAGCTCAGGCCGGAGGAACGGAGGCCTGGGTAACGAGAAAACGCCCACACCATTACCACCCGTTGATTTCACGGCGGCCCTGAAGGGGCCGTTCAGAGTCGCGCGGTCGAACGACCCCTATGGAGTCGCGGAGCATGGGGGCAGCTAAACGGGACAAGTCCAATTCCTGCACAAGGGAGCGACTTTCCTGAATGTCGAGAACGGCGCTGCGGCGTGCACATGCCACCGAGCCGCCAGAAATTGGACCGGTCCCGTTCATTTGCCCGCTCGCCATGAAACGCTGGATAATCGCCAATTGCTTGCCGCTGATGATCGTCGCGTGTTCGTCGGATACGAAACAAGCGAAAAGGCCGGTCGACGACAGTCGCGCCGGCGGCAAGAAACCAGGGCACGACGGTTATCCTTCGGACACAGCGGTCTGGCTGGAACGCGCACCGCTCGTCATTCTGATCGTTATAATCAATCGGGCGCGACCTGCATCTCGGCGCGCGTCCCCGCATTGGAAGGCAGCGCGATGTGGCTCCTCAGCGTCAACACCGTAAAGGGGAACCTTCCCTTCTGGATCAAGCGCGGCGCATTCGTCGTCGGACGGACGAATCGCGCCGACATCGCTATCTGCGAGCGGACGATCTCCCGAAGTCACGCCCTTCTCAAGTACGATGGCTGCCTGCTCACGATCGAAGACCTGGACAGTTCGAACGGGATCTTCGTGAACGAGACGGGGGTCTCTTTCAGCGAGCTAAAGCTAGGCGACCATGTGCGATTCGGCAGCGTTCCCTGTGCCGTGTCGGCCAACGCGTGGCTGCCTGGAGACGAGTCCGCCGACGTGACCACGTTCCGGATTCCGCGGTCGAAGTTCGAGGACGACACAGCCATTGTGAATACGTTTACCCCTGCCCAGCGCCGGATCATCCCGCTGCTTATGGAAGGCAAGAGCGAGCCTGATATCGCGCTTGCACTGGGAAAGAGCGTACACACCGTGCATACCCACGTGCGGGCCATCTTCCAGCGGGCCGGCGTTCATTCCCGCGCGGAACTTATCGTCAAGTTGCTGGGCCGCGAGTAAGACTCTGTGCAGCGGCATCGCCTGATCAGGCGATGGCACGCCGGCGCGAACACGGCAAGACTGACGGCGTTGGGCCTGAGGCTGTCGCGGGAAGCCAGTGAGTAGCCCCGCCTTTCACTTGCCCAATCTGATTGACCCGCGCAAGTGACCGATGTCCGCGACGCGACGGACTGACTGCCGGTCTAACCTGGACAACGCAGAATCGCACGATCGCCACGTACATTCTGGTCCATTCTGCGCAGTTGCCAGTCTACGGGAGCCCGGTCGAACGAATTGGATTCACAGGGGAGTCGGCAATGCCTGACTTGGACGGATTCATCAAGCTGAACGACGCACGGCTCAAGGCCGCAACCACCGAGGCCGATATTGCCGGCAAGTTGGCCGACGTAGCGACAAAGGTCGCCAATCTGAGCCTGATCCGCGAGGAATCAACCAAGAAGCGGTTGGAAAACGTCGCCAAGGCACTCGACATCCAGTGGGACGCCCAGGCGCACGCTACGCTGCAGCTGGCGCGCAATCGAGCGATGCAGCGTGAACGACTATTGCAAAGCGAGCGCAGCCGGCTGCAGATGCACATCGGGCGCTTGCCGCAGCTTCTGATGGGGGCCGGTTCCTGGGCAGCAATCCGAGACGCCTGGATATCTTTCACCTACACATGGAAGGAGTCGTCGATTGCGGCTGTCACGGCCGCCGGATCGATTCGAGTGTCGGACGAGGCGTACGAGGCGTCTGCGTGGCGGCACCCCATTAGAGTCGCCGTCGAACCGCTGCCCGCGGGCGAGCGCTTCCTGGGCGCACTCTGGGACTGGGCCCGTCGCCATACGTACTATCCGATAAGTGGTAGCGCGGCCTGGGCGGCGCTGGCGATCGTGCTTCAATCACTAAGCGACTCCGCCGCAGAGGAAGCCACAAAGCTGGAAACGGAGATCGAAGCCGTGCATAGGGAGGCCATCGAGCTAAGCAAGCTCGACTGGGATCGGCTGAAGCAGCCGTAACCGAGCACGTGCGGCATACGGTTCCAAGCGACCTGAGCGGGCCGAGGTTGTCGATCGATATCAGCGAGAAGCCGTCGTCCCGTTTATTTGCCCTGCGCTCCCTAGCGCCCGTCGCTCTGCGACAGCAGCAATCCCACCGCGTAACCCAGCAGGTCGTTTCGACCGCGGCAGTGTTCGAGCATTCGCGCGAAGCTGCCCGACAGCCTCGATAGCTCGACCAGCGAGGGGCCGAGGCCCAGGACGGGCATGTCGGGGGGGGTGAGGCGGATCGACTCTTCGATGGCCTGGTCGTAGCGGCCGAGGCGCGAGAGGAGATCGACGTAGACCTCGATGGCCGCCGTGCCGTATCGCGCGTGGTCGACATTCTCGGCCCGGTCGCGGAAATGCGCAAGCGCCGCATCCACGTCGTCGCCGAGAAGCGCTCGAAAATACAGCGCGTGCGTGGGGTAAGCGTCGACGAACGGTTCCTCGCCGTGGTATTGCAGCGGGGCACAGAGCCGCCGGCCGTACTCCGTCAGATCGAGCGCCGTACGCAGCAGGCTCTCGTCGTCCAAGAGGCGGGCGAACCTCACGATCGATGACAAGTGCGACGTGTCGATGTGGTAGGCGTTTTCGCCAAACAGCCAGGGCCGACTGGAAATCAATTCCGCCAGCGTCGTAGCCGTGGGCTCGGTCCCCTCTTTTCGGGCGACGTCGGCCCGCACGTTGGCCAGTAGCTCGCCGTGGATCTGCTCGACGAGCATGCCTGCCGACTCCTGCTGCTCGGTGCGCGTACGGCGGGGCATGACCGCTTCGAAGGTGGTGATGGCGTTGCACGTGCCGTAGCGATCCAGCACGATGCGAAAGCCTCGCGCGGCGTCGACCCCCTCGTGCAACGCCACTTCGATGTAGGCGTCGAGGTTGTCGTCGGTGACGGCGATTTTTTCGAGCTCAGCGGCGGCCGCTTGTTTGTCGCCGACGGGGCGCAGGTACATCCACCCCTCGCGGATGGCGCCTTCGCGCAACAGCAAGAGGCCCACGTCTCGGCAGGCTTCCAACAGGCCGTCTTCCAGGCGGTCTCGCGTGGCATTGTCGAGCTGGTCGCCGGCATCATCGTACAACAGCGGAAGCCCCAGACGATGCCGCGTGCGCATCTTCAGCGCCTCGAACAGCTCGTGGTACTTCTTCTCGGCGCGCAACCGCTCGGCCAGGCAGTCGAGCGTCGCCTGGACACCCCCGCTTTGCATACTCCGCTGCAATTGTTCGAAATCGGTCGATGGCATGGAATGCAGATCGCTCCGTGCGTGGTGCCCTCGTCGCCTCTCGCTGCGAAAGTCGCCTCTCGCT
>CAYQAJ010000106.1:5618-16065 GCA_964415245.1 uncultured Pirellulaceae bacterium
GTCGCCTCTCGCTGCGAAAGTCGCCTCTCGCTCCCAAAGTCGCCTCTCGCTCCGCGAGAGGGCGCGACAGACAGCCGCGCTCGTCGCGTTGACGGAATTGTCGCTCAGTGTCTCCGATCCCCATGGTAGCACGCCCCGAGCGACGCGCCGATGATGCCGTAGAAATCGCGGGCTGCGTCTCGCACGATGCGCCCGCACTTTCGCTTTGCGGCGTGCCCCTGCTACGATGGAACGCATGAGTGAATCGAGCGCCGATTTCGCAGGATTGCGCGTGGCCGCCCTGGAAAGCCGCCGGGCCGACGATATGGCCCGACTGATTCAGCGGCACGGCGGCGAACCCTTCGTCACCCCCTCGATGCGCGAGGTGCCACTGGGCGAGAATGCGGCGGCTATCGACTTCGCCCATCGGCTGATCACGGGCGAAATTGACTGCGTCATCTTTCTGACCGGAGTCGGCTTTCGTCATTTGCTGGCGGTCGTCGAGCGCGGTGTCGATCGTCAGCGCTACCTCAATGCCCTGGCCGACATCGTCACCGTCGCCCGCGGACCCAAGCCCGTGGCCGCCATGAAGGAAGTGGGGTTGGTTCCCACGCACCGCGTGCCCGAGCCCAACACGTGGCGCGATATACTCACGACCATCGACCAGCACCTGCGCATCACGAATCAGTGCGTCGCCGTGCAGGAGTACGGCATCTCCAACCCGAGCCTCGTGGCGGGGCTGGAAGCACGAGGGGCCCGCGTCGTCACGGTGCCCGTTTACAAGTGGGATTTGCCCGAGGACACGGCGCCGCTGGAATCGAACGTGCGGGCCGTGGCGGCGGGAAATCGCGACGTGATTTTGTTTACCTCCGCTCACCAGGTGACCAACCTGTTGCGGATGGCCGAGCGAATCGGTTTATGCGACGACCTCTTGCGGCGGATGCGCTCGATGGCCGTGTGCTCGATCGGGCCCACCACCAGCGAAATGCTCCGCGAACACGACCTGCCCGTCGACCTGGAACCCGAACATCCCCGCATGGGGCAGCTCGTGGTGGCGGCGGCCGAACAAAGTGGCGAGCTCTTAAAGCGCAAGCGCCCGTCGTCGCAGGACAAGAGCGATGATCCGCCCGCCGTAGCGAAGCGACCGGTCGTTCGCGTCACGTCGCCTGGCGCAGCGGCGGAAGGCGCGAATCCATCCGCTCCCGCCGATCGGCCCGCTTGGTACGACGGCCCCTTCATGAAGGCCTGCCGACGTGAGCCGACCGACGTGACGCCTATCTGGCTCATGCGTCAGGCGGGGCGGTACATGGCCGAGTATCGCCAGGTGCGGGCCTCGACTGGCTTTCTGGAGCTGTGCAAGAATCCGCCCTTGTGCAGCGAGGTGATGTGTACCGCCGTGAAGCGTCTCGGAGTCGACGCGGCGATCATCTTCTCCGACCTGCTACCTATTCTCGAACCCATGGGGCTCGCGCTCGAATACGCCCGCGACGAGGGGCCGGTGATTCACAACCCGGTGCGCGCGCGCGGCGACGTGGATCGCGTGCGTGAGCTGGAGAGCATGGACGCTCTGCGGTTCGTCGAGGAGACGGTCCGCCAGACGCGCCGCGACTTGCCGCCGCGTATTCCGCTGATCGGTTTCGCCGGAGCGCCGTTCACGCTGGCCAGCTACACGATCGAGGGATGCGGCAGCCGCAACCACCTGCACACCAAGTCGCTCATGTATGGCGACGAAGGGGCCTGGCGCTCCCTTATGGACCGCCTGGCTCGCGCGGTCGCCCTTTATCTCAACGCCCAGATCGCGGCGGGCGCCCAGTGCGTGCAGCTCTTCGATTCGTGGGTCGGCTGTCTGGGGCCTGACGATTACCGCCGCTACGTGCTCCCCCACGTGCGGAAGATCATCGAAGCGATTCCCCCCGGCGTGCCCGTCATTCATTTCGCCACGGGCAACCCGGCGTTATTGCCGCTCTTGGCCGAAGCGGGGGGTACGGTGATCGGCGTCGACTGGCGCGTACGGCTGGACGACGCATGGAAAGCAGTTGGCTACGACCGAGCCGTGCAGGGAAATCTCGATCCGGCGGTGCTGCTGTCTTCCCCCGAGACGATCCGCAGCCGCGCCAAGGAGATTCTCGATCAGGCCGCCGGTCGCCCGGGTCACATCTTCAATCTGGGCCACGGCGTTCTCGCCCAGACGCCGGTGGAAAATGCAATCGCCCTGGTCGACGCGGTGCACGAGCTGAGCGCTCGCTAAACCGCAAGCGAGGACCGGCGCTCTAAGCAGTTCCGCACCAATCGGTTGCGGCGCAGCCCCGTGTCGACTCGTGGTACATGCGCAGCGGGCGTCGTGCGTCGAAATGTGACGCGGCACAGCCGAGTGGCAACTCACCGGACGCCTACTGATCGAAAACGCCCCCGGCTACCTGACCCACACGATTCGAGCTGCCTGCCATGTACATTGTCATTCCCATCGTTGTAGTGCTTGGCGCACTGCTCGCAATCGACGTTCTCACCGACGGCTCGCGCCGCACGCCGCAGACGCGCTAAACGCTCCGCGCGCACAACAAGGCCACTCGTGCCTTGTGAAGAAACAGCCGTTGACCGAGAGTTGCGCCGCCTACACCAACTCGCGCATCGGCTCGACTCCCCCGTCGACCAGGTACTGCGGACGCCCGCGCAAGTCGAACTCACGGACGGTGCCCACGTTCAGCCCCATGTTGTGGTAGAGGGTGGCAAAGACTTCCTGGAAGGTGACGGGCCGGTCCTTGGCATACTCTCCCAGGCGGTTCGTCGAGCCGATGACTTGGCCGGTGCGAATGCCGCCGCCGGCCATTAGCGCTCCGCAGACCTGCGGCCAGTGATCGCGTCCGGCGTTGTTGTTGATCTTGGGCGTACGGCCGAATTCGCCCCACACGACGATCGACACGTCGTCGAGCATGCCGCGCTGCTCCAAATCTTCCACGAGTGCCGAAACGGCTCGATCCAGCATCGGAAAATCTTCGCGGCCGCGGTTGAAGTTGCCGCCGTGCCAGTCCCAGCGGCTGAAGTTCAGCGAGACGAAGCGGGCGCCCGCCTCGACGAGCCTTCGAGCTATTAAGAAGTTTTCGGTCATCTTCGGGGCGCCGTCGGCCCGGAATTGGGGCTCCCCCTTGCCGTACCGCTCGACCAGTGCCGGATCTTCCTTCGACAGGTCGAGGGCTTGGGCCAGTGCCGACGACGTGAGAATGCCCAGGGCCTGCTGCGTAAAGGCGTCGATTCCGCCCATGGCGCCGGTGGTATCCGCTTCACGGCGGAAGGTGTCGAGCGAGGCCAGCAGGCTATTGCGGTCCTGCAACCTTTCGAGCGTAACGCCCTGCAGCACCATGTTCTCGGTCTTGGTCGTTTCGCTCTTTCCTCCCATCAGACGGAAGGGGGCATGCGCCACGCCCAGAAAACCAGCGTCGCCGGGATCGCCCCACGGCGCGTGATCGGTCTTGTAGAACAGGCTCAGGTTCGGAGGGACCGAGGGGACAACGGGCCCCTCGAGCTTCGATATCCACGCCCCCATCGTCGGCCAGCCGCCAGTCGGCGGATTGCGATTCGGATGGCCGGTAAGGCATTGGAAGGAGGCGTGCGAGCCTTCCGAGCCGACCATCGAGCGGATGGGAACAAACTTGTCCATCATCGCCGCGATGTGAGGGAACAACTCGCAAATCTCGATGCCCGGCACCTTCGTAGCGATGGGCTGGAACTCGCCGCGGACTTCCGCCGGCGCGTCTACTTTGATGTCCCACATGTCCTGGTGAGGCGGCCCACCGGGCAAAAACACGTTGATCACCGCTTTTTGCGATCGGCCGATCCCCGCCTTGGCCTCGGCAGCCAAAAGCTGCGGCAGCGTCAAACCACCCATCACCAGGCCGCCGATCTTGAGAAAGCTGCGACGCGAGAGACCGTCGCAGAAGCGATCGCGCTTGCCGTCACTTTTGCCGTAGATCGTCAGCATGGCAGGAGTCCTTGTGGCCTACGTTACTGCGAGTTCCACATCGCTGCGCGCACCGAAAGGAACAGCCGCGCAGCTAGCGCAGCAGCCGCTCTACTGCTATAGATCGGCGGCGTGCCCGAATCATATCAAAGCTCGTTGATCGGTACAAGCGTTTCCCGCGTCACCCAGCCGCGCGAAGCGCCGTGCCCCACCTTACGCTATCGGCGCCACCGGACGAGCCGTATCCCATTGCGCCGTAGTTGCTTGCGGTTGGCGCGGTGAGCCGGTCGAACCGAGGGTGCCCGTGCTACAATCGAAGAGTGGACCGATTACCGTAATTATGCCGGCGGCGACCCATGTCCGACAACGATGGCCGACAGGACAACGTGCTGCTTCGCCTGGAGCACGTCTGCCGCACATTCCAGATGGGCGACGTGTCGGTCGAGGTGCTCAAGGACGTTTCGATCGACATTGCCAAGGGTGAGTTCCTATCGATGGTCGGCCCCAGCGGGTCGGGCAAGACGACGCTCTTGAACCTCATCGGCGGCCTGGATCGCCCCACCAGCGGCACTATCTCCTATAAGGGACGCGAGCTGTCGAACGCGTCGCCCGCGGAGCTGACTCGCTACCGCCGCGACGAGGTGGGCTTCGTCTTTCAGTTCTATAACCTCGTGCCGAATCTCACGGCGCGGGAAAACGTGATGGTGGCCGCGGAGATTAGCAGCAAACCGCTTGATGTCGACCGCGTGCTCGGCATGGTGGGCCTCGCCGATCGCGTGGACCACTTCCCTTCCCAGCTTTCCGGCGGCGAGCAGCAGCGCGTGGCCGTCGCGCGCGCCATTGCCAAGAACCCGGAGTTACTCTTGTGCGACGAGCTGACCGGAGCGCTCGACTTTGAGACCGGCAAGCGCGTGCTTCGCCTGCTCGTGGATCTCCAGGCCGAGTTGGGAACGAGCGTGGTCATCATCACGCACAACCACGCCCTGGCGCAGGTGACGCGGCGCGTGATCCACCTCCGCTCCGGGCGGATCAGCGAAGAGTCGATCAACGATTCCCCCATGGCGCCGGAGGAAATCGTGTGGTGAGCATGCTCGATCGTAAGCTGCTGCGCGATCTTCGCCGCTCGGCGGGGCTGTTGGCGGCCATCGCCAGCATCATCGCCGTGGGCATCACTTGCTACGTGGCGCTGACGTCGTCGTATCGAAATCTGAGCGAGGCCAAGGCACGGTACTACCGGAAGTGCCGCATGGCCGACTTCTGGATCGACGTGAAAAAAGTGCCGCTGGCCGAGCTATCGGCCGTGTCGTCGATCCCCGGCGTCGCCGAGATTCAGCCTCGCATTCAGTTTTCCGCCACGGTCGACCTGGAAGAGAACCAGGAACCGATCACCGCGATGGTCATTTCGCTTCCCGAATCGCGCGACACGCCGCTCAACGACATTGTGCTCAGGCAGGGTGACTACTTCACCGGCCGCCGCGCCGAGGAGGTGATCGTCAGCGACTCCTTCGCCCGCAAGCACAACCTGTACCCCGGCCAGTGGGTGCACGTGCTGTTGAACAACCGGCGGCAGCGGCTGTTCATCGTGGGCACCGCCATCAGCAGCGAATTCGTGTACATGCTGGGGCCGGGCGCGATCCTGCCCGATCCCGAGCACTTCGGCGTGTTTTACGTGCGGCAGCGGTTTGCCGAGGAGGTGTTCGACTTTCACGGGGCCGCCAATCAGATCGTGGGGCGGCTCGCGCCCGAAGTGCGCGACCAGCCCGATCCGGTTCTCGAACAGGCCGAGATCGTGCTGGAACCGTACGGCGTGTTCCATGCCACACCGCAGCGATTACAAATGTCGAACCAGTTCCTGTCGAGCGAGATCGAGGGGCTGGGCAATATCGCGCTCATCGTACCCACTGTTTTTCTCGTGGTCGCCGCGCTGGTGCTCAACGTGCTCATGACCCGCCTCGCGCGGCGGCAGCGGACCACCATCGGCACGCTCAAAGCCCTGGGATTCACCAACTGGCAGGTCGGTTCGCACTTCCTCAAACAGGGCATGAGCGTCGGTATCATCGGCGGGGTCGCCGGCTGTGCGCTGGGCTACCTGTCGTCCGTGGGCATGACGCTGGTCTACCAACGCTTCTTCGAGTTCCCCAATCTGGCGAGCGGCTTCTATTGGCAGACGCACGCCTCGGGCATCGCCATCAGCATTCTGTGCTCGTTGGCGGGGAGCTACCTCGGTGCACGGAGCGTGCTGCGACTGGGGGCCGCCGAGGCCATGCGCCCCGAACCGCCCCGGCGCGGCGGGGCCATTTGGCTCGAACGCTTCAAGCGCCTATGGGGGATGCTGAGCGCCCCGTGGCGATTGGCCCTGCGCACGGTAATCCGGCACAAGCTGCGCTCGTCGGCGGGCATGTTTGCCGCCGCCATGGGGGCGGGACTGTTGTGCACCGGCTTCCTCATGCGGCAGGGTCAGGTATTTTTGATCGACTTTCAGTTCTACAAGGTGGCCCGTAGCGACGTCGACATCGTCTTCCACGACGAACTGGGACGCGACGCCCTCGACGAAGCCGCCCGGCTCCCCGGCGTCGACTGGGCCGAGCCGCAGTTCGGTTTGGCGTGCACGTTCGTCAATGGACCGTACCGCCGCAAGGGAGGCGTTACGGGCCTCGCGCCCGACGCCAGGTTGACCATTCCCCGCGACACCAAGGGGCGGCCCATTCCTATGCCCGCCTCGGGACTCGTCCTCAGCCGCCGACTGGCCGACATTCTGCACGCCGAGCCTGGCGATACGATTACGCTGGAGCCCATCGTCGGGGAGCGCCGTCCGGCCCAGGCTACCGTGGCCCAAGTGGCCGATAGCTACCTGGGAGTCACGGCGTATGCCGACATTCACTACTTGAGTCGTCTGATGAACGAGGAGTTCGTCACGACGGGCGTGCAACTCGCCCTCGACGGCGACCCGAAACACCAGGCGCAGCTCTACCGTCAGCTTCGCGATACCCCGGCCGTGGCATCGGTCACCGCGCGGCACGACCTGATCGAGCAAATCACCGACACACTGCTCAAGCATCAATTCATCTTCATTGGACTGTTGATTACGTTCTCGGGCGTCGTGTTCTTCGGCAGCATCGTCAACTCGTCGATGGTCAACCTGGCCGAGCGGCAGCGCGAAGTGGCTACGTTTCTCGCGCTAGGCTACGACAAATGGCGGATCGGCAATATGTTTTTGCGCGAAAGCCTTCTAATTAACGTTACCGGGGCTCTGCTGGGGTTGCCGGTGGGTTACGGACTGATGGTGGTAACCGCGTGGTCGTACCGTGAAAACGACTTGATCCGCTTCCCGGTCGTGCCGTCGGCTTGGATCTACCTGGCCACGCTGGCACTGGCACTGGCGTTTACGTTCATGGCCCACGCCGTCGTGCAGTGGAACATCCACCGCATGAACTACCTGGAAGCCCTCAACGTGAAAGAATAATTACTGTTCGGCGCGGGTCTCCCGACCCCGCCGATAGGATCGACCACAGGTCGCCAGCATTGAGACCTTCGGTCGCGCACTGTGGCTCGGTCAGGAGACCGGCCACAACACAGATAAAGGGATCGTGTGATGAGAACCTGGATCGTGGTTTCCGTGCTGGCGGTTGTTGGCGTTGCGGCTTTGGCTGCTATGTGGCTCTTCTCGGGGCGCACGCCGGCGCAAGTAGCCAAGGTACGCCGCAGCGCTATCCGCGAGTACGTCGACGAGCAGGGCAAGACGCGCCTGCCCGAGACGTATCTCGTCACCATGCCCTTTGCTGCCCGCATCCAGCAGATCGACCTGAACGTAGGCGATCGCGTCCGCGCCGGCGACACCGTGGCCCGCGTCGTGCCCGACGATTTGGCCGACGAGGTGGCCGAGGCACAGGCCGCCGTCGACCGGCTCGACGCGTCGATCGCCGAGAACGACGATATCTCGGTCGAGTCGGGCGTACGCACGCAGGCCGAAAAGTTCGTCGAGTCGATGGTGACGACGGTGCAAGCCGCCGACGAACAGCAAAAGGCTTCCCGCAAGCGACTCGACTACGCCGAATCGTTCCTGGCCACCGTGCGCAACCTGCTCAAGACCGGGGCCAAGACCCAGGACGACGTCGACCGGGCGGAGGTCGACTACGTTGAGGGAAAAGTGAGCTATCGGCAAGACGTGTTGCTGTTGGAGTCGATGCGATCGATTCAGGCGGCCACGGCACTATTGCCCAAAATGGTTACCGACTACATCGATCGCAAGGACCTTAGCCGCGCGGTGCTCGAGAAACAAAAGTCCGAGGCGACCGCGAAATTGAACCAGGTTCTCACGCGGCAGAAGCGAGGCACGATGACGAGCGAGATCGACGGCACCGTGCTCGATCGCCCCGTCCACGACGAACAGTACCTCGCCGCCGGTACGATCCTGTTGGAGATCGGCCAGATCGAGCGGCTCGAAGTCGAGGCGGATATCCTCAGCCAGGACGCTGTCGGCATCGGCGAGGAGGCCGAGGTCGAGGTTTATGGTCCGGCCATCGGCGCCGAAGAAGGCAGCGGCGTGCGAGGCACGGTCGAGCGCGTCTATCCTGCCGGCTTCACCAAGATCAGCTCGCTGGGCGTCGAGCAGCAGCGTGTAAAGGTAATCATCAACTTTGCGCCCGGCGTGCTCGACGAGCTGCGCAGATCGCGCGAGATGGGCGTCGGCTACGGCGTGCGGGTTCGCATCTTCACGCGAACCAGCAGCGACGCTCTGGTCGTGCCGCGGCCGGCGGTGTTCCGCGGCGCCGACGGCGGCTGGAACGTGTTCGCCGTGCGGCGCGGGCGAGCCACGCGCACTCCCGTCGAAGTCGGCCTGATGAACGACCAGCAGGTCGAAATCACTGGGGGCTTGAAGGACGGCGAATCGGTCATCCTGGCCCCCGACAGCAGCATCGTCGACGGCACGCGGATCAAGGCGATCGAGCGGTAGCGCGGCAGAACCCATTGAGCTAACACGAGTTGCGCTATAGCGCCGTGGGGTGCACCCCGGCTTCACCCTCTAAACTCCGACCCGCTCCCGGCTGCTGGTGCTCCGAAATGTTCTGCCACTCCCAAGATCGCCTCGGCCCGGGCGAATTACAGGGGTGCACCGAGTAAAAAAGGGAGTGCCTCGCCATGTCGAAAGAAAACGTCGCCAAGTGGATTCGCAATAAAGTCCCCAACAAGCAGCAGGTACGCCAGTCATGGGATAAGGGAAGCTTCATGTTTGGCCGGCCCGACTGGTTCCGCGACAAGGAAGTCGGCTGGGGCCTGACGCCGATCACTTGGGCGGGCTGGGCCTACACCGTCGCCTGGATTGCCGCCATCGCCGCTCCGTTTGGCGGCCTGTTGCTGTTGCGGGGCGTATTGCCGGCCGTCATCTGGCTGGCCGTATCGATTGGCACGCTGGTGTGGGACGTGCGGCAGATCAAATCGGCCCGCCGCGCCCTGGTAGCCGCCAACGTGTACTACATCGGCGACGAAGAGGCATTGAAGAGTCGCATGGGCAGCGCCAAGTACACGCTGCACGCGAAGGGATAGCCGTCAGCTTTCAGCCGTCAGCCATTAGCCGGAAGACCAGCGGCACGGGACTGTCGTACGGCACCGGTTATCGTTCGCACTGGCGCTGCGGCCGACTCTTCGCATGCGGTCTCACGAAGCCCACCTACTCCAGCCGCCCTATTCTTCGATACGCCCGATTTCGATCGCCATCCGCTTTGGTACGATCAACGTGTTCTCGAAGGCATCCTCAAGAGATTCTCCGCACAGCCATAGCGCGCCGTCTGAGGTTACATAAACCCGTCCATCCTCTGCGAGTAGCAGCATGCCGCCACGACTTGTCTCCGCGACTGGCGACAACTTGGTGGATAGCTGGCGTTGCCAATAGTCAACTCGATCGAACTCGCCGGACGCGGCTAGAATCGGATCAAAACGCAATACTCCAGCGGTTAAGGCATCGGTTACCATATTGAGAGGTCTTATTTCCAATCCCCCGAGGTTCTCCAATACAGCGATTGCTTTCGGGATAAATGTAAATCCCTCAGATGTAAGCTGACTAACCCAGCTTTCGGTCGACACTCGCCGTTCCGGGGTCCAGCCGCACGACTGTAGGGTTGCGAAAACCCGTTCGGAAAACATGGAGACCTCAATTCGGCAAATAGACGGAACAGGTCGACGCTGTGGAGTCGGCGAAAACGCGAAGGACTCTCACTCCCTCACCTGGAAATTGCACCCGTCCCGCTCCTATGCCTGCCCGCGTCCGACCTCAGTCTTCAACTTTCAACTTTCTCGCCAGCGCGGTGCACTGTTCGTCGTCGTTGTCCCACAGGTCGGCGAAGTTCTTGCGGATGCGGCGGTCGGCGGTGCGCAAGTAGTACCGTCCGGTTTCGCGCTTGAGCTGGGCGTCGGCTTCACCGTCATAGGCGTGCGCTTCAGCGCCGTGTGCGTGCCGCAGGACTTCGTCGAGCCGGCGAAGTACGCACACACTCACATAGAGCTCGGTCGCGGCAT
>CAYQAJ010000107.1:0-15550 GCA_964415245.1 uncultured Pirellulaceae bacterium
TCCGCTTCGCGGCATAAAGCGGACA
The DNA here is from genome assembly GCA_964415245.1 of uncultured Pirellulaceae bacterium. Classification (GTDB taxonomy): domain Bacteria; phylum Planctomycetota; class Planctomycetia; order Pirellulales; family Pirellulaceae; genus CAYQAJ01. The sequence continues at coordinate 26 of CAYQAJ010000107.1, forward strand.
CTACCCAGCATGCTGAGAAGGTTTTGGCGGAGAGGGTGGGATTCGAACCCACGGTACGGTTACCCGTACAACGGTTTTCGAGTTCTAAGGTTCTCGTGTCGGCATGTGCCGCCTGGTCGCTAAGCGTGTGCTTTGGTTCGCCAATTTCAGTCCCGTGATCCGGCCTTGTTATGTTCTATGCCTTGCTGTGACGCCTGGTTCGTTTGCAATTCCGTTTGCAAAATTCTCGTACCGGTCAATGTCCGGTTCTTGGTGCTTCCTATCAGTGCCCGACAACTTGGATAGATAACCCAGCTCAAGAGCGACGCCTTCTCGTCACCCTCATCGATTGCAGGTCCAGACATTCGCGTTTCGGCGCCCTCTTTCGTGGCGCGCCCTTCGTCTTAGTCGCGCGCGCCGGTTTCTCGGATGGCTCTGCCTCGCCGTCCGCAAGCGCGCGGAGATGGACGCGGCGCCATGCGGCACTGCTTGCTTTGAAATCGGGATGGTACTTGTCAAGGCTGCCAACGAGCGACTTTACCTCTGCATCAGTCATTGCATCGATGATGATTGAGAAGGTGTCACGGCTGAGCGCGGCTCTGACCGCCCGCAACGTGGAGAGGTCCGAGCCCATACAATTTTTGCCTGAGAGATAATTATCACCTGAGCATTGAACCTCTGCTCGAAGTGCCGCTGGAGAGCAACGTGGCAAAGGCACTGAGAAAAACCGCAAGGGAAAACGGAGTGCGATTACCGCGCTGGCCTGGGATAGCCACCTCACACCTGACACAAGCGCCCCGCCCAGTATCAGGCATTCGTTAAGGCCGGGGCTACAGCTTGTGCCAATGTGCTCTGTGTAGGGAACGTTTATTTCCCCTAGGTTGACCCATAGCAGTGCTGTTGGGGTTCTCCGTAGTCAAAGGGGAGAGCAACCGTCGCTGCGCGCGAAACCAGATTTGTTCGACTCAAGCCTGAGAACTTGATTGTCGTTTTCCAAATTGAACGTTGACCTAACTCATAAATTTGTATCTTGACGAAACGATCGCCGTGGGAGGCTGTAACGTGACCCTTGTGCAGATTGAAGTCCTCTTCGTGGTTATCGACACGTTCAACTTTTCCTGCAGTATTCATCTTTAGTATTGTATCCGGTTGCAGAGAGACATAGCCCGAAGCACTAGATGAGTTTAGTCGTGCTTGTAGGGTGTCACGATCTATTTCCTTGCCAGGGTTGACGATATAAAAATCGACGAGCATCTCATCGGACTTCATGTCCTCTGTGCGATAAGGTTCTGCAAAACATTGCAGTGGATAGTAAGGAAACCTTGATCCCAATAAATATCCTAGAAAAACTCCACCAGCTGTGGTCAGAAACGTGGCAACAACAGCCACAACCACGGGTCTAGCAATGTTAGTCTGCCACTCCTGAAAAACGCGCAATGGCAATTTATTGCTCCGCAAGCTTATTTATTTCTACCCTAATCTCCTCTACTTCCTGGGCGATGGCAACAACGTAGTCGCGGATGGCATCAGCGTAGTCGCGAAGGTATGCCACGTCGCCTTCATAGCTATGTCGACATATGCCGCCGGAACATCGTTTTGGTTCTGGTAGTTGGGGGCGCTCAACGGGCCGAAGGGTAGCGTGACGGCTACTGATTGATTCAAAGCTTGGCGAACCTAACAACACCGTAAATCTACTATCTGCTCGACTTCCATCGGGAGAGTAGCAGTTGACGTCGATGACATAAGCATCATATTCGACGCGCAAATTGCCACTCCACTTGCAGTACTCAACGCTTGGGCCATACGCCGCTACCTGAACCAGGCCGAGCTTGTATTGGCCAAGTCCGTAGAATCTGACAAGGTATTTTCCGACGCCCCCTCTAAACACAGTCACTCCACCGGCGGGATTGTAATAGGCAGTCGCCGGATACTTCGCCTCCTGCGGCCTGTCGGCTAATGCATAATAGCCAAGCTGAGCAAATGCCGGCGGACTCCCTAGCAGGACCCCGAGACTTGCCAAAACCATGATCAGAAGATCACGTCGCATAGCTTCCTCCTGCGATAGGGCCTTGCTGATGCCGAATTGGGACTGCTGCGATGATGTATAAGCGTGGAGGCCGCGCCCGCTATTGCCGAGCGCCGGCTAGGTCTCGACCAAGCGGGCTCCGGTCCTCCAACAGACTTTATGAGTTCACGGCCTAGCGGTGAACTAAATCAGTACCACAAGGTCGTACAGCTTGTCTGTGTCGACGATCGGCCGCCGGGACAGTGTCCTGGATCCTACCGGTCCAGAAATGTGCGAAGCGGGCTCTCGTCGCTGTTATGCAAGTGCTGGTGCAGCAGCTCTTAGTGGCTTACAATTATTAAACTAAAGATAGTTGTTCATGAGATAAGGGGCGGAAGTAGGTTCCCGCAGACCAGTTTTCGCCATATGTCGTACGTCTTCCCTGGCGTCATTCGTCGCGATCGCTTTCATCTGCGGTTGCGTGACCTGCGGCTTGGCCCGCACATCGTCGACGTATCCACGTTGGTCGAAACGGAACCGGTGATCTGGCTCACGCTGCTGCCCACGCCGGGCGGTGAAACGCAGGCTGAGGGATCGCTGACGACGCCAGGAGTGCACCTGCGTTGGGCCTTCGACCCGGAGCTCGGCTTCCCGCATCAAGGCTTCGTCGTCGAGCGGCGCCTCTACTCTGTCGACGAGTTCTTGTACGCGACCCCGCAGGCTTGGGAAGTGTTGCCTCACGGCATGCTGGCCAGCCCGCTGGGCCTCAATCGCAACACACTGCGCTCTCGGATGGTGGGCGGCGCGCCGGCGCACGTAGTGCGACACGTGGATGCGCACCTGGATAGCTTGATGCAGCTGCTGGAGCAGGCCGGAGACATCCCGCCGGTCGGCAGTACCCCTGTGCATGGGGGCGGCGTGCGCACGGACGTGCGTCCCCTCGATGTGCTCTTGCTGGGCGCGCTGGAGCCCAGATTTGCTCGGGGGCTCGGCCTGTACTTGGTCGACGGATCCCTCCGCGCCGGCGTTCCGGCGGACTATCGCGTGACTGGCAGATGGGGAGTGAACCCCTGGCCGCAACGCTCGGTGTACTTCGACGCCCTGCTATCGCAGCGCCAACTTGCAGCTACGGGATTTTTCCGGCTCGACTGGCTCACGCTGTTCACTTCGTGCGCCTGCGTTGCAGATACCAACGAGGCCAGCGAAGCGTTCTTGCGTGTGACCGGGATGTCCGGTGCGAACCTGCGCTTTCTCACCGAGTACGCGGTGGGGGAGCTTGAGCTGGAGCTTGCACCCGGGACCACCGCAGGCGAATGGCGAGTCGAAAACGCCGCTCGGCAGGGCGCCGACGTTTCCGTCAACCTGCAGCGGCAGGGGAGCAGCCTATTCATCCGACCTGCCACCACCGCGCAGCGCTTCGACGAGTTGACACTGATTCCGCCCGCGGGAGGCACACTGCCTAGTACGCTGCACTTGGCGGGCGTACATGCACGGCGCGCACGCGGCATCGTCGGCAATCGCATGAGCCTCGTCGCTCGGGCCACTCCGCTGGAAAACTCGCCCATCGACGAAGAGAACGTTTCGTTTCCGCTGGCGCACGCTGCCCAGACACCTCCGCTGGCAACCGTGCGTCCGGGCACCAAGCCGCCCAGCCTGCGCTCCGACGACGGCAGCGTACGCGTCGATGTCTCTCGCGCCGATATCGTCTGCCGCCCTCAGCCCAGGCAAGAAAGCGGCGCCGACAATCAGCGCGCCGTGCGGCTCGACGTCGGCGTGCGTCCGCTCGATGGCTCCGGCCCCGAAGTGCGTCTGACCGGCTCGTCGTCATCGAGCCATCAAGCAATGACCATCGTCGAATGGTCCCTCGACAAGCCCCCCTCCAGTAACGGGCCCGCCCTCACCACCCGCGGCTCGCTCGCGTTCACCAAGAATCGTTCCGCCTTTATTCACGAGCTGGATGTGACACGCCCCGCGCTCGAGCTGTATTCTCGCAGCGGCGCGCAAGGAGAACTGTCCAAACCGGGCTACTTGGAGACGCCGCTGTCCGCCTTGTCGGCACTGCAGGGCAAGCTCGACGATATCCACGTCGAGATCTGGGCCGCGCCCGTCGAAGGTCCCGAGAAGTTTCCCACGCTAGTCGGCTCCAGTTACAAGCACAGCTTCTGGCTGGGGCTTTCGCGCGAGCCCAAAGGCTATCGCCCGCGCTGCTGGATCAACGGCAAGGGACCCTACCAGGCCAGCGTGCTCATCCCGGCCAAGTCGTGGTCGTGCGTCCGTCTGAGCTACGACGGCGCCCAGGTCTCTTTCTTCGTCAAGGGTATCCCGGCGGGGAGCACACAGGCGAAGCACGGTCCGCTGCAAAAGAACCCACGCGGCACGCTGTGCATCGGCGCCGATCCGCAGCGCGCCGGCTCCGCAGACTACGCCTTCAGTGGGTTCCTCGCGGATCTGCGCATCTGGCATCACATCCCCATTCCCGAGCGCTTTCCCGTCCCCGCGGGCGATGGTAGCGGGCCGGCGGCTCCAGTGCCGCTGATCGACAAGACACGCAGCCAGCGACGCTTCGAAGCGCCTTCGGTGGAGGCTCGCGGTTTCGCAGACCAGCCGCGCTACGGGGGCCTGCGCGCCGCGTGGCCGCTGGATGGACAGCCCCTCGATGTCATCAGCCAGCGGGAAGATTCGGAGCGGGGCACGGTCCGCTACGCTGTGGGGCATCCGCTGGATGCGCAGCGGCGAGTGCTCGAGCTCGATGGCAACCATGTGCTCGAGGTGCTTGGTCGCGCGCCGGAGCTCTACGCCTTCGATGAGCAGCTGTTGGTGGCGGCGCGGGTGTTTCCAAGTCCGATTGCGCCGCCATCGCTCGATCCTCGCGACCCCTCGCATCGGGTGCGACCGACGATGACCATTTTGAGTGCCGACAAGGAAACTTGCTTCGCGTTCGGGCTGCAGGCCCACGGGGTGGGCCCGACGGCGAGCTACCGGCCGACGTTGTTCTTGGCGGGAGTGGAATACGCGTCGACCTTTCTCATTCCCCCAAACAGCTGGTCGCGGGTCGCCGCGCTCTACGATGGCTCGACGGTGAAGTTTTTCGTGGATGCACGGTCCGAGCCGGATCGACCCGATGGCATCGAGGCGCGGCGCGGGCCGATCGGGGCGGCACCCGGGCAGATCTTCCGCATCGGGGGCGAGGTCGACCCGGACGAGCTCACGATCAAGAGCGCCTTCGTGGGACGACTGGCGGACATGGAGATCTGGGATCGGCTGCCGCGGCGCGGTGAGTCCCTGCCCAGCGCGGAAGGGCTCGAGCCTGCCGCGGACTTCGCAGCCCACGATATAGAAGATGGCCTCTATCGGTTCTGGGTGCGGGGCGTGGATCTGTTCGGCCGCCTGGGACCCAAGTCCTATGCCGACACCGCACTGGACAGCTTCCGCAAACCTCCGGCGCCAACGACGGCGCGCGCTGGTTTTCTTCCGGTCCGCGCGCGTGTCGGCAGCGTGGTGCTGCCAAGCGATGAAGACCCTCGTACGCGGATCTCGCTGCCGCGGGCCGCATTGGACACGCTGCCCGTCGCGCGCATCGTCGGCTACGACCTGGAGCTGATCCGGCCCGGCCTGATCAACGCCATCACCGGCGCGGCCTCGCCACACACCGAGTCGCTGGAGATCCTCGCCGCCGAAACCGCCGGCGATGCCCTGGAGCTCAGCGTCCGCCGCTCCGCCTTCTCGTTGCTGGAGGCCACCGCCGACGTCGACCGGCCGCTGGAGATCCCCGTCGACCATGAAGTGCGGGTCGAGTGGACGTGGACCGGCGCGCAGCGCTTGTTTGCCCCCGAGGTCTTTGCCTTTCGCATCGCGCAACGCCGGCGTGGCACCAAAACCTGGTCCGCGCCCGGCGGTGCGCATGAATTCGCGCTGGTCGACGACGTCATCGCGCGCGATCCGGTCGCCGCGCCCTTGCGCACCGAGCCCATCACGCACGACGAGTGGCAGACGCTCGCGGGCAACGAGCGAGAGCAGCGGGGGCTCCGCTGGCTGCCGGAGCCCGCACCGGGTGCGGACGGAACGGCGGTGTATCGCTTGCTGCTGCCCGAGCTAGGCGCGCTCAGCGCTTCGCCGCACCGTCTTCCGCCCCAGGATGCCAATCCCGAAACCTTCGTTCCCGGAGCGCTGGTTGCGCTGGACGAAACCGCGCAGCCACCCGGCTGGCAGGTCTTTCAGGTGCACTGGCACGAATGGGACGCATCCCGCGGCTGGACGCTGCTCCTGACGCGCAAGCGCTCGGCCGAAGAAGCGCGCGCACCCGAGCGCACCGACGCAACGCTGCTGCTGCGCGGCGCCCGCTTCTATCTGGGACAGCGCTATCGGACACTAACGGCGATCGATACTGGAATCCTTAGCGAGCCGACCGTCGCCTACGAGATTTGCGTGCGCTCCGTATCCCGGCGTGACACACGCACCCTGGAGAGCGATGCGGGGGCGGGAGCTTCATTGGTCGCCGTAGACCGAAGGCGTCCACCTCACCCGCCCGTCCCTTGGGTGTCGATCGAGCGCGCCAACGTCCATGGGCGATCGCGCGCCACCGTCCAGTGGGATGTCGCGCCATCGGGCGACCGCGCGGCGCCCGCATACTTAGTTTACCGCGCAGTGGACAGCGCGGTGCACGCGCGCGACGTGGAGCTCAGAAGATCTCGGAGCGGGTACTACCGTGGCCTGACCCCGGAGCAGATCGTCGCCGACGATCGCGACTTCGCGGGTTGGATTGCCGAAAGTTTCCCGAACTTCGCCGACAGCTGGCAGACCCGCTTGTTCGTGCCCAAACCCGAGTCGTTCGCGCGTCCCGGGCAAGACGCCGAGTGGCGGCGCGCCTGGGAGCGCTATGCCGAAGCGTCAGTGGTTTGGCGCGCCTGGAGCACCCGCTTTCACGCTGGGCTGACGCTGGAAGCTGCCAGCGCCGGGGAGCGTTCGCAGCTGCAGGAAATCGCGGAGCGTCCAGGAATGGAGGCGGCGTTTTCGCTGGTAGCGCCCAGCGCAGTCGCTGCAGGGCCTTACGTGGATGACGTCAACGGCAACGTGCGCAACGCCTACATCTATCGGCTGCGCACGCAGAGCCCCGCGCTGGTGGCAAGCGCGGGGTGGGGCGGAGTCAGTTCCGCGGCCTTCGCCCCCAAGACACGCCCACCGCCCGCGCCGTCCTTCACGAAGGTGGAAGCCGCGGATCGCCAGGTGACCCTGCACTTCGCCCTGAGAGACGAATTCGACTTGGCCGAGTACCGCATCTACCGCTCCGTCGATCGTGCAAGCGTGGAGGACGTGCGCTGGTGGACCGAGTCTCCACCGGAGCGCGTTTCGCTTCGGATCCCAGATCCGCTGCTGCGCGTGCGCGACAATGCGCTGGCGCTTCCCCTCGAGCTTGAAGCAGCGGAGATCGTCGCGGTGTATCGACTAGCGGACGTGGCGGTGGAGGGTTCCACGAGCCCGCCTCGCCCCTTCAACCTATTCCGCACCACGCGAGCGCTGGGGGCGCCGAGCCGCTTCGACGCAAGCACCGGCCGCATCGAAGGCCTGAGCCCTGTACGCGACGGTTTGCCGGTGGCGGTGGTCTTCCGCAACGGCACGGGCGCGGACCGGGAGGTGCGAACGCTCGCGCCGGGAGTCTTGGTAGACACGGGGCTCGTGGGTCGCGCGGACTATTACTACGTGCTCACCGCGGTGGATGGCATTGGGCTCGCGTCGCTGCCGTCCAAGGTGCTGCACGCCCGATCCACGGACAGCACGCCACCCACCCCGCCCCCGTGGGTGAGCGGGCAATGGGTGCGCGTTGCTTCCGACGGCTCGGAGTCGCCCTGGGTGGAGGACGGCGGAGCAGGACCCGATGGAGTCGCGCTTGTGTGGGAAGCGGTGGATCCCTCGGGGCCCTCCGTGGCCGAGATCCGGGTGCAGCGCCAGAGTCCCGCCGGCGCGTGGGTGGATGTGTCGGGAGCGCTGCCGCCAAGTGACACAGCGTGGCGCGATGCGAGCGCCAAAGCCGAGCTCACTCACCATTACCGCCTGCTCTTGCGCACGGCGGGCGGCAACGTGAATCGGCGCTTCGAAATCCAGCGGGTGGAACGCGCTCAGAGCGGAGGGGCGCCATGAGCTTGGAGGACTTGCTCAACGGATGGATGAGCGAACGGAGGGACGTGACCTTCCCCGTGCATCCCGACGATACGCCGAGTCACTTCACACCGTTTGGATTCGACGATGCAGGGCGGGGATTCTCCCCAAACTGGGAGCTGCAGTTTGCCGTAGATGCACGCCTGACTGCAGCCTTCACTGGTCTCGTGTTCGTCTATCACGACGTGTCCACCGCAGAGTACTTCATCGACATTCTGATCGCGGCAGCGCCTCCCATCCGTCCCATCGCTTGGTTCCCTTCGTGGTACCCGATGCCGGACTACGCCCGATACGGTCCGTTCAACGCAGCCCAAGTCCGTGACATGGCAACGAATCTGCTCACGGAAGACGAAGCCGTTCTGGGGCGTCTGATTTCGATCGACGGATCAGTCACGGACGACGTCCGGGCCCGACGGGAGCGCAATCAAAGGCGGCTAGCCCCCGTGAGGAACGCTCTATCCCTCGATAAACCTGCGGAGTCCGACAGCATCTCCAACATCGTCGACTTGCTCATTGCTAGGAGGCTCACCTCGGGCCTGCCCGTAGCGGCAGGCGAAGTGATGGTTCGGCTGCCGGCGGGAGAGGACGTCCGGTTTTGGCTGCACCCAAGTACCTCAGGGACGGACGACTCCGGCACGATTGAGATCGACTCCAACCTGTACATGGACCCCGCTTTTTACTTCTCCAGCTGGTCTCGCATCATTGAGGACTACGACCGCTTCCCGATCGAGTGCCGCCGACGAAGCATTGGACCGCCGCTTACGTCGGGCCGCGTGCACTTCGTCCGCGAGATGCCGGACCCCGCGGTGACGGCAACGCAACATCCGACGATCCAGGACGCGCTGCACGCGGCTCTCGAGCACGACGTCATCCTGATCCTGGACAAGGCGCATTACGCGGTGGCCGCCCGGGTCACCAAGTACGTTTCAATTCTGGGTCTCGTCGCCCGTGACGACGATCCGCGCGATTTGAAGAACGAGCCCGAAGCAGGTTTGACGACCGCGCTCTCGCACCGCTATCCAACGATCCGCGCGGCTAGTGGATGGCGCGGCCTACGCATTCGATACGAGCAGGGCGCGTTGCGCCGAACGATGCGCGGCGCGTTATCGGGGATCATCTACCTCGCCGGCCTCTCCATCTCGGGAAATCACCTCGATGCCGATTCTGAACAGCACCGCACGGCCCTCGGCGGTGCTGGGGTGTTGATCGAAGGCGAGTACTACGACCCGGGAACCGGCGACGATGTCGGGCCCCTGCTCGGTAGCGGCTTCAGCGCCGTCCACCTCCATCACTGCGCGATCACTTCGAATCGCATCAGCGCCTCGACGAACATCGATCTGCCGATGCAAGGCGGTGGAGTCATGTGTAACCAGGCGTCACCCGTGATCAGCGAGTGCCTGCTCAGCTTCAACCACTCGATCTTTCAAGGCGGCGGCATTGGCATTCACCGATATTCGTTTCCGCGCATCCTAGACAATGTTATCAGCCGCAACGTCGCTCACGGGTGGGAGAGTGGGCATCATGGGGGCGACGGTGGCGGGATCGGGATCCTGCAGGCGCCGCCTAACGAAACGCGCGCGAGAGCACTCGCGAGTCGCCTCGAAGACATGTGGGATACGACGATCCTTGTTCACGCAGGAGACATACCCGGCTGGGTTCGCGACACCTACGATACGCCGGATCTCGACGCCGCGCGGAGGTATCGGATCGCCATCGTCCGCAACGAGATTCGCAACAACACGGCCTACCTGTCGGGTGGCGGCGTTTACGCGACGGTGTGTGCATTCGTGCGCCTACACGAGAACCAGATCATCGACAACACGGCATCCGGGGAGCGGGGCGGCGGGATCGGAGTCACTTTTGGCAGTGACGTCATCGTGTACGGTGGGACAATCCGCGCAAACAACGCGCTTGAGTTCGGTGGCGGGATCTACGTGCGCTCCTCGCGGCTCGAGCTCACGACCTGCTCCATCACCGACAATGCGTCGTCGTCGAACGGTGGCGGAGTTACAGTCGAGATGCGTCCGGAGATGCTGATCCGCGGCAAACCGGGCTACGATCTGGTGCTGCACAGCGTGTTCACGCACATCAGCCGTACTGAGCTGGTCCTGCGGGAGGTCACAGTCAGCGGGAATACGGGCGGGGCGTTCCCATCGGTTCACGGGCGCAAAGACGAGCACGCCTACACGATCTCGCCCTGGGACGATGGCGTGACCGTGGGTCTGATCGGACCCATGCCACTTCGGATTGATGTCGATCGCGCATCATCGATCGCGCCTCCGGGCTCGACCGAACGCATCGACGAGACGGGAGCTCGCACAAACCACCCCATCGTGCCGGGAACACCGCTGGAGCTCTGATGCCGAGCAAGCCCTTCCTCCCTCTCAGCCTCTCCGGCTCCCTGTTCCCGTTGGGTGACCTCGGCATCGAGTCCGGCACTTTCCTCGACAAGGTGGGGCTGGATCGGCTGGGCGCGGAGGTCAACGAGGGCGCCGGCGAGCTAACGCTCAGCTTTCGCCTCATCTTCGTCGACGAGGTGGCGCTCGCCGCGCCGGGCATGGACGACCTGGCCTTCGTGATCGGACCTGACGAAGGTCGAGCCGCCTTTCCCTTCGCGCTCACCGTCGGAAATCGCTTCGAGTTTACCATCGAGGAGCTGAAGTCGCTGCTGCGCGTGCCGGCGACCATTCTGTCGAAGGCGAACAACACCGGGACCGACACCGCCCCGGTCTGGGTGCGCGTGCCTGATGAGCCCTACGAAATCGATCTGCCGCCCGTGTCCTTCCGAGTCGACGGCAACGGCAACGTCGCCCTCGAAAGCGCGCTCAGCCTCGACATCAATCCGTGTTTCATCGGATACACCCGCTGCGTCTTCAAGGCCGAGGGCATCAGCCTGCACCTTACCTCGGAGGACGCACCGCCACCAGGCCGACCGGATAGCTGGCGTGGTCTCTTGATCGACGAAGCGCGCTTCTATCTACCCGAGGACTTCGCGCTGGGTGATGTGCTCATCCGCCTCGATGATGCCGGCCTCGGGAACGGAGGCGTGTTCGGCACCATCTCCCTGTCCTGGACCAACACGTTGCGCGAAGAGGAGCCGTACGTGGAAGGCCCGGCCACCGGCACGTTGTTTGGCATCCACATGGCTCTGAAGGAGATTGCCCTCACCTTCGAGCAGAACGTGCCCGTGTCGTCGCTCCTGCGCGGCGAGATCTTGGTGCCGTTCTTCAACAAGGCCATCGGCATGAAGTTGGCCTTGGCGATGGACGGCGACTTCACCGTCGACCTGTACGCCGCGTCGGGTTCCGGAGACAGCGCGCATCTCATCGCCTTGGAGCTGGATGAGCTGCTGCGCCTGAGCGTGAAGAGCGCCCAGTTCTCTCGCATCGACGCAAAGGCGCTATTTTCCCTGGCCGGCGACATCAAGCCCCTGATCGGCGGTTTCGATTGGCCCACCTTCGAGATCGACAAGCTGTCCGTGGACGAGGACGGCAACTTCGACATCCAGGGCGGTTGGATCGACCTTCCCGAGACATTCTCGCTCGACTTTCACGCCTTCAAGATCGACATCGACGAGATCGGCCTGGGCAAGAACGAGGAGAACGCCCGCGAGTGGTTCGGGTTCTCCGGGGGCATTCGGCTGATCGAAGGCATTCCGCTGAGCGCCTCCGTGGACGGTTTGCAGGTCTCCTGGAACCCTGCCGACCCACCCACGCCGTCTGATCCGCTTCACGGCGTGCAGGTCACTCTGGAAGGCGTCGCGGTGCACCTCGAGATTCCGGGCACGCTGAGCCTGGACGGCTCGGTGCGCTACCGCGAGGTCCCGCGCCCGCCCGACACCCGCACCGAGTCCGACTCCACCGCAGCACAGGCCGGCGTCTTCGGGCACGTCTTCACCGGCTCCATTTCCCTGACCATCACCCCGCTGCGCACCCAGGTCGCCGGCGAGCTCTTGATCGGCGAGCTCACCCAGTACGCCTACGACGACGCCGGCGTGTTGGTCATCGGTGAGACCTTCCCCGCGTTCTACATTGTGCTCAGCGCACAGCTGCCGTCTGCGATTCCGCTCGGAGCCACCGGCACCGGCCTGTATGGGTTGGCCGGCCTGTCCGGCCTGCACGTGGCGCCCAACCGCCAGCTGGTCGAGGGGGAGCCGGAAGCTTGGTACGAGTGGTACAAGGCCGACCGGGGCGATCAGAGCGGGTACAGCGTCACCAAGGTGGTGAAGTGGGCGCCCCGCTTCGACAACTACGCCTTCGGCGCCGGCCTGACCATCGGCACGATCCAAGACGACGGCTTCACCATCAACGTCGGCGCGCTGGTCGCCATCTCGCTGCCGGGCCCGGTCATCATGATCGAGGGCAAGGCCAACCTGCTCAAGCAGCGCGGCGAGAGCGGCAAGAGCGCGGAAGGCGCCCTGTACGCCCTGATCGTGTTCGACGGCTTGGCCGAGACGTTCCAGATGAACGTCGACATCAACTACACGCTCGAGGACGTCATCTCCGTGGGCGGCGGGATGGAGGCGTTCTTCGACTTCAACGACAACTCCGTCTGGCACATCTACATAGGCCGCAAGGATCCCGAATCGAAGCGCATCCGCGCCGAAGTGATCTCCATTATCTCCGCCAGCGCCTACTTCATGGTCGATCCCAAGGCGATCGTCTTCGGGGCGGCGGCGGGACTGGACCTGAAGCTGGAGTACCAGCCGCTGGTCATCCGCCTCATCCTGCGCATCGCCTTCGAGATCGGCCTGTTCTTCAAGCAGCCGCAGCTGACGGGCTTCGTCGAGCTGTACGGCGAGATCTCGATCCTGATCTTCGGCTGGGGCATCCAGCTGATCCTGCAGACGCTTCTGGAGGGCTCGGCGCCGCAGCCCTGGTGGATACACGGCCTGGCGCGGGTGAGAGTGGGCCTGCCCTTTCCGCTGCCCAGTTTCGAAGCCAAGATCGAGTTCACCTGGGGCGAAAGCGAGCAACCCGCGCGTGTGCCCTTGCTCCTGGGAGCTTCCGCGATTCATCCCAAGGAGCTCGGGCGGAGCTGGGAGCTGTCGACGACGGCGGAGAAAGCGCTCATCGTGCCTGTGGATGCCATCGCCGTGCTGAGTCTCGGCAAGCCGCTGAGCCAGGTATCGACAGAGCGCAACCCCGACGACGGGACCTTGCAGTGGTTCGACTACGAAACCGTCGAAGGCTGGGAGTTTCGCTATCAGCTGACTCGAGTCACGTTGCGTAATCTAGAGAGCGACACCATCGTCGCCGAGGGTCCACTCGACACCCATCGTCCCTGGCTCAATCCGCTGGGACGAATCTTGACGGACGCGGGTCCCAGCGACTCGCCAGATGCTCCGCCCGTGGCCGCACCCCAGGTTCAACTCTGGGGCTACTCGCCGCTGGACGCGCTCAGCCCGGGCGCGCAAAGCCACTACCGCGACCCGTGCGAAGAGAGCAGCGGCGCGCCCGAACGACACTGCGTGCACTGGCGCAATGCGCCGGTCGGGCTCGAATACGGACGGGTATTCACGTATCAGGGCCTTTCGTTCAGCACCAGCTCGGCGCGCGTCCACCGGATCGGCAGCGACGATCCGTTCCTGCAATGCCAGACGATCGACATTCGCTTTCCGGAACCTGTGACTGAGGTGGTCGTGCAGTGCTCCGGGCTCAGGCGCGCGAGCGCGCGACTGCGAGGCAGCGAGGTCTGGGAGGCGCTTTTTTCCAACGGCGAGCTGGACGTGCCCGGCACCATCGACAGCCTGCGGCTGACCCTCGCTTCCGGTCGCGGCACGGTGGCGCCCACCTGGGTGGTGGGCTTGGCGCTGCTCGAGATCTGCTACGTGACGCAGCGCTCGGTCGATCGCATCGCCGGCGACGGTGATCTGTCCAATGCCGACCGCGCCGGCCAGATCGACGAGTCGCTCTTGCAGCCGAACACACTCTACGCGCTGGAGGTCGTCGCGGAGCGTGGCGAGCGCGTCGTGGGCGAGGCCGAGTTCAGCGTCCCCTCCCACGAGTCGGCAACGTTCTACTTCCGGACCGGCGCAGCGCCCGGATTGAACCTGACCACGGCGCAGGTCGAGGCGGCGGCGGGCCTCTCCGGAGCCGAGCGCAACGCGCACCTGGCGGTAGATTTCCGCGACGGCAAGCTGAATGAGCTGTCCAGCTACGTCCAGCGCACCACGCCGGAGCACGGCGCGCCCACCTTCTATGGTGGCTACGACGTGGTGGTGAGCTTCGACGTGCCGTACCTCACCGCGTTGTTCGACGGCGCGCTGACGCTGCGCATCAGCGATCAGAACGGGCACGTCGTGGTCGGCGACGCCAGTCGCTGGATCACCGGCCTGTTGCCGCTGATCACGCCGGGCCTGGCGGCCTTTCTCCGTGCGCCCCGCGAGCAAAGCTGCGCGCACGGCGCCAAGCCCTGGTCGCCGCACCTCCCGCGCGAGCTGGTGTGCTCGCTGCCCGACACGCTGCGACGCGAGCGCCTGTATCGGGCCGAGGTTCTGGCCGAGGGCAAGGTCCTGCACCGCTTCGCGTTCTCACTGTCACGCTTCCGCGACTTCCACGACCACTTCGCTCCCGGCTGGGACAGCTCCAGCTCGGCGGCGCATACGCCGGTGGTGCGGACTGGCCTTTCGTTCACGGCGCCGGTACCCATCAACCTCAGCCGCTACGGCTCGCTGCTGACCGCCTGGCGAACGGCCCGTGACCGACTCTCGGCGACGCTGGCCTTCGGCGAGCACGATTCGGGAGTGTCGCTCGACCAAGCGCTATCGGACCTGACCACGACGCGCGCCGCCCTGGACGACTTCATGCTAGAGCGCTTCGCAGCGCTCGAGGCAGCCGTGCAACCCAGCTTCGAGGCGCCGGGCTTGGAGCACCGTCCGCGACCTCCGAAGCTGGAGCTAATTTCGGTCGCACTCGGCGCTGACGTCGTGTACCTGCTCGACAGCCCCGAGGTCGTCGACCGCGCGCGGCTGTCCATTGCACGCGCTGATTCGGGTGCGGCGGTTTACCCGGTCTGGAATGATGACGGGACCCGCGCATTCTTGTTCGACTCGAGCCGAGCTGGCGGCGCCTTTGCTCGTGACGCGTTGGCTCTGGAGCTGACCTGGACGCGGGGCGGGCTCACGGCTCCGGATGTAGCACCCCTTTACCGTGCCGGAACACTGGGCTCTGTGGTCGATACCGTGCGCTGGTCGCTGTCAGCGAGCTGACGGGACGCGAAATGGTGGCGCAGTTGCCGCCCCCCGCCAACGCTGACGCTGTGAGTCCGCTAAGCGAGCCGGAGGTCTCCGGGGGAATCCCTGGCAGCGGAGATACAGGCGTTTGTTGCGCGCGCGGCACGGGAGCGTGTCAGGGTCAATGAGCCTCCCCAGAGGCAGCTGTGACTAA
>CAYQAJ010000108.1:0-14846 GCA_964415245.1 uncultured Pirellulaceae bacterium
GGGGCCGGCCAGTTCGCGCACATCGTGGGGCGGATCGAGCCGCTGCCCGACGACGTACCCGAGAAATTCGTGTTCGAGGAAGAGGTTGTCGGCGGGCGGATTCCGCGGCAGTTCATCCCCTCGATCGAGAAGGGGATCCGCGAATCGCTGCTCAAGGGCCCCGTGGCGGGCTATCCCGTGACCGGCGTGAAAGTGGTGGTGACCGATGGCTCGTACCACGAAGTCGACAGCTCGGATCGCGCATTTCAGACCGCGGGCCGCGACTGTTTCCGCGAGACGTTCCCCCGCACCGGCCCCGTGCTGCTGGAGCCGGTGATGTCGATCGGCGTCGAGTGCCCGCAAGAGTTTCAAGGAGCGGTGGTGGGCGACCTGACGTCGCGGCGGGGCATCATCATTTCGACCGACACCAGCGGCAACACCACCCTGATCTCGGCCGAGGTGCCGCTGGCCGAGACGTTCGGCTACGCCACCGACCTGCGGAGCATGACGCAGGGCCAGGGCATCTTCACGCTCGAACCGTGCGCCTATCGACGCACGCCGATGAGCATTCAGGAAGACATCATCGCCGAGAAGAAGAAAGAGCAGCTCGTCGGCGCGCGGTAGCCTCGTTCGTGGGGCAGGCTTTCCAGCCTGCCGAGCGCGAGCAAAAGCGCGACGCGCCGTATCTGCCGGTTAGCCGCGACGCGCAGCAGAGCGCGCCGAGCGTCATTCCCGCGCAGGCGGGAATCCAGGTGGCGGTGTCAGTTGTCCGTGGTCAGTTGCCCGGGAACTGAATACTGAACACTGGAAACTCTGGCCCCATCACCCCCACATTTTGCCGTCGGCGTTGGGAGTGGCGGCGGGGGGATCGGGTTGGGTGCTGAAGGGGCTCTTGGGCCAGTCACCGGTGTAGAGCATTACCGCGACTTTCAGCGCAAGACCCAGCGCAATGCCCAGCACGACGATGGAAAGGCGGACTCGCATCGGATGCGGTTCTCCGGTTTGCTCGATAACCGCGGATTAGCACCTCGGGCGGCCACCGCTTGTGTCGAGTATACCCGTGCATTGCGGCAGCGGACAGCTACAATGGCAGGATCGCCGCAAGCCGCGCGCATCGTGAAACCGTCTCGGAGAAGGGGACAGGCACATTTTGCTCCGCAGACTGCGCAAAATGAGCCAGTCCCCGACCGTTTCGCACTGCGCAACCGATAGCCACCGGCGGAATCTGCCATGCGTACGCCGCGACTCCCGCTGATTCATGCCGCGCGAGCCGCCTTGATACTCGCGGCTGCACTGGCGCTGTTGGTACTGATTTCTCCAGGTGGCCGCGCCGACGACGAAGCCGATCCGCTCAAGGGGCTCATTGCCAAGCCGGGCCTTTACAAATCGCTCACCGAGCCGCCGTGTTCGTACTGCTCTACGCAGGACTTGAAGAAGCTCATTCGCGACGACGACCCTTGCATTGTGTGGCGGCGCGGCAGCGTGAACGGCCTGCTGCGCTGGCTCGTTCGTCACGAGGTCAAGCTGCCCATTCGCCCGCACCTCGGTGCCAACCGCGGTGAGCTGGAGTGGCGAAGGCCCAACCGTGTCACGTTGTTGAACATGCTCCACCATCCGATCTACGCGGGTGCCTATCGCTGGGGACATCGCGAAGTGGATCCGCGCAGGAAGGTTCCCGGAAAGCCTGCCAGTGGTCGCACGTTCCACGCGCACGACGAGTGCCGGGTGCTGATTCACGACCGCTTTGCGGCCTACATCTCTTGGGACGTGTTCGAGCAAAACCAGCACAAACTGGCCGGGAACAGCACGCTCGGCAAACTGCTCTCCGCGCCGCGACACGGCCCGAGCATCCTGGCCGGGCTGGTGGTCTGCGGCCGTTGTGGGCACCACATGCTGGTAGGTTATGGAACCTCGGGCGGGGGGTCGAGAAGCCACACGCTGCGTTACAGTTGCCTACGCGAGGCGATTGACTACGGCGCCCAGACGTGTCAAAGCTTGTCGGGTGCGGTGTTGGAATCGTTCGTTGTCGAGCGGCTGTTGCAGGCCGTCTCGCCCGCGTCGTTGGAGTTGAGTCTCGCGGCCACCGCAGACATCGAGCGTGAGCGCCAGCAACTCGACGATCACTGGCAGCAGCGGCTGGCGCGTTCGCGCTACGAAGTCGAACAAGCCCGCCGCCAGTACGCGGCCGTTGATCCCGAGCATCGCCTGGTGGCTCGCGAGCTGGAACGGCGCTGGGACGAATCGCTCCGCGCGGAGCAGCAGTTGCAGGCCGATTACGCACGTTTCCAACGAGACTGCCCCACGCAACTCTCCCCGCCAGAGCGCGAGCAAATTCTCGCGTTGTCTCACGACCTGCCGGCGCTGTGGCGTGCCGAGAGCCGGACGTTGTCGGAAATTGCCGAGACCTTGAATGCCGAAGGCTTCCACCCGCCGAAGCGATCGCCTCGCTTCAGCAAAGGGATCTTAGGTAACTTCCTGCAGGAGCGCCGCGTTCGCACCGGCTCGTTGCTGCGGAGCGTGACGGATCAACAGCATCTGCGGGCGAGCGAGTGGTGGCTGGCGGAACTGGCCGCGGAATTGTCAATGCCGTTAGCCACACTGCATCGTTGGCAGCGTGTCGGCTGGGTTACTTCGCGCAAAGTGCCGGAGCCCAGAGGTCGCCGGGCGATCTACGCCGACGCCGACGAGTTGCGTCGCCTGAGGCAACTTCGCGACTCCCCTCGCGGTTGGCCGCAGCCCTATCCGACGGAACTGATCACCCCCAAACCACCATCCGAGAAAACCTGATGTGGCGTCGTAGCAGTGCTAGCTCAATAAAAGTGTTATCTTGGGAGGTACTATGATTGGCACACTGAACTGTTCTTCAAGTGGATCAAGCAGTATCTGCGAATCAAAGCTTTCTATGGCCGTAGCGACAACGCGGTGAAGACGCAAGTGTGGATCGCCATCAGCGTCTACGTGCTCGTTGCCATCGTGAAGAAGGAACTGCGGCTCGATCGAAGCCTGTACGAAATTCTGCAAATCCTAAGAGGCTGCCAAAAACCGGTGCAAATGATGAATTGGCTGCCGCCTTAAGTGATGGCCTCGGTGAGGATGTGAAAACAGATTACCGCTGGTGCCATACTGGTCCAGGCGTCGATCGAGGTACCGGAGCGATCGCAGCGATTTCGCATCCTTCGCAGCCCTTTGATCCAACTGATCGTGCGCTCGACTACCCAGCGGATGCGACCCAAGTGGCTCCCGTGTTGGCTGTTGCGATGTCCGATGTGGGGCTGGATCCCCAGCCAGCGGAGGATGCTTCGCGTGGCTTCGCAGTCGAAGCCGGCGTCGTAGGAAAAGGTCGTGCGCTGGTTGGCAGGGTCGAGCACCGAGGTGATGCGATCTCCGCCGTCACGGGCAATTGTCCACCTGGCGCCGGCGGGGTTCACAATCGACGAGGCCAGCCCGCTCGATGTGTAGTTGTACTTGAAACCGTCGGGAAAACTCTCGGTCCAGTCGCCGCCGGCGTTTTTCTTGAGCAAGCTGCCGATGCCCCCGGCCGAGCGATAGACGTTCGAGACGTTTTTGCCGAAGTACCGCGTGCGCGTGCCGGCCCCGCTGGTGACGTCGACGTAGCTCTGGTTGAACGAAGCGGCCAGCGGCGGATCGACGCTGAGCGAAACGCCCCGCCCGAACTCGCCCGCCTCGGACGACCGCGAGTTGTAATACAGCCGCACGGGCGGAGCCCACGGACCGGCGGCGGGCGTTTGCAGCATGGCCCGCAGGTTGCCGTATGGGGAGCTGAACTCGGAGGGAAGGGCGCTGCACGTGGCGCCGGGCTGCTTTTGCGGGGGAGCCAGCGAGTCGGCCGCGCTGGGCGAGGTCATGTCTTGCGCGTCGCACGTGGAACAGCCGCCGCCGATTCCACAGCTGTCCGCGCCGCCGCCCATGAACTGGCCCGCATCGTTGCCGAGCACCGGGATGCTGTTGAACGCCGGGCGAACGGTAGAGAGCGGGTTCTGCCCCATCGCGCCTGGCGCGGGGCGAAGTCAATCATTTTGTGTGCGGCGACGAAAGGATTCTCCAAAATGATTCGACGCTGTCGCTGCGCTTCATTCATAGTGCAGTGACAACAGGGTGACACACTGAAGGAGCGTCAAACTCTCGCACACTTGACGCCGCTTACCTTGTCTTCGCGCGCAGCCCATGTTGCCGGCATGCAGTGGCGGCGGACACCCGGCATGTGGCGTGCGCCGGGCAGGCGGCATACGCGCACGCTTCGAGTTGACTTCCACTGACCGTGCCACTCACCGCGGCGGCAAATACGGGCCGCCGCGGGGGAGGTACGGTCCCTGGGGCGCCGGGAACGGCAGCGGGGGCGGGGCGCCCAGCGGTGCTGGCAGCAGTTCCGGTGTGGTGGGCAGGGGCGTGATTACGCCGCGTCGGGCGCTGTCGCGCAGCTCTTCGGCGCGGCCCCGCAGAACATCGGTGGGAACGATCTGCTGCGGAATGAGCTGGAAGTCGATTACCCGCTCGTCGCGCACCTCGCTCCACGCAAAGTTTTCGCTGACAAAGTCGAACGGCGGGTACTCGTACCACGGCGGTTGGATGGCCTGCTTGACGGTGAGCGTCTCGAAGCCGTCCTTGATCAGTTGAATCTTCCGCGTGCCGTAATAGGTGAAGGTGGTCGATACCGGCGTAAAGCCGATCTCCTGGTCGTCGATCACCACCAGCGCCCCGGCGGGATTGCTGCGGATCGTCAGCCGCCGCCTCACGCCGCCGGCCCATGCGTAGCCCGCCAGGTCGAAACATACAAACAATGCCACAAGGGCCAGCAGCAAGAATCGGCCGCTTCGTTTCATTGGTTTTCCTCGTTTCATTCGGTCCGCTAAGTTGCCGGGCGACGCGCCATTCGATTCTGGCGGCGGCGCTCGGGCGCCGCGCGAAGAAGATAGCGCGAAAAAGGGGGGTGGTAAAAAGGTGTCAGGAACCTTTGATGCGCAGCACCCTCCGGGCCGTTTCGGTCAAAGGTTCCTGACACCTTTTTCCCACCGATCGCCACCGATTTCGCGCGAGGCGGGAGTATACTGACCGCCCCACGCACCGGCCATGCCAGAACCGGCGGACTTGTCCTGCCGCAACTTACATAGTTTGAACAGGGGAGCTAGAATAGCTGACGAGACCCGCCGTCGTCGTTCATTCCTTCTGTGCCGCCGGCCCGTCGGTCGATTTTCTCTAGTGATGGCGCATTCCAACGCGACCTGGAACGACTGCTTGCAATACGCCGCTGCCAGTGATGTCGGCATGCGGCGTGCCAACAACCAGGACGCCTACAACGTCGTGCTGGCCGGTGACGAAGCGCAACTGCACAAGCGGGGCCACCTGTTCGTCGTGGCCGACGGCATGGGAGCCCACGTGGCGGGCGAATTGGCCAGCAAGCTGGCAGCCGATCGCATCCCCCACCACTATCACAAGTTCGGCGACTTCTCTTCGCCGGAAGCCCTGCAGCGGGCCGTGCTCGAGGCCAACTCCGAGGTGAATCAGCGGGGCCGCGCCAATCCCGACTTCTTCAACATGGGCACCACGTGCAGCGTGCTGGTGCTGATGCCGCAGGGCGCCCTGGTGGCCCACATCGGCGACAGCCGCGTGTACCGGCTCCGCGGCGAGCAACTCGAGCAGATTACGTTCGACCACAGTTTGGTGTGGGAACTTCGCTCGACCGGCCAGGTCACTCCCGAAAGCGAAATCGATCGCATGTTGCCCAAGAACGTGATTACCCGTTCGCTGGGCCCCAACCCCAGCGTGCAGGTCGATATCGAGGGACCCTACGCGATCGAGGAAGGGGACACCTTTCTCGTGTGCAGCGACGGACTGACCGGACAGGTGGAGGACGAGGAAATCGCCGTGTTGTTGGCCCACCTCGACCCCGAAGCAGCCGCCCGCTCGCTTGTCGGACTGGCGAATCTCCGCGGGGGGCCCGACAACATAACCGTGATTGTGGCCAAAGCGACCGGACCGCGTCTTACCACCAGTAAGGGGGGCGGCGATCCGATCACCCTGGGCAAAATCGTTCCGCCGCGCCGCGTGCATCCGGTGCTGTGGGGCATGGTGCTGGCAAGCGTGCTGGCGGCCGCGGCATTCGGCATCGCCCAAAGTGCCGTCGGGGCGCTCATCGCCGCCGGTCTGGCGGTTGCGCTGTTGGCCGCCGCGCTGGTTGTCAAACTCGCGCCGATCAAGCAGGGAATCGCGCTGGGGCAACGCCACCGCTTGGGTCGGGGGCCTTACACGAATGCGCCGATCCTCGTCGCCACGGAATTCGTGACCCGGCTGGCCGATTCGGCACAACGTCTGCGCGAAGCGAACGACGAGCAGCCTTCGGGCGAGCATTGGTCGGCTTTCGACCGCTCCCTGCAGAGTGCCCGGCAAGCGGCGCACGATTCCCGCCCGCCAGAGGCCCTCCGCCATTGTGCCGAGGCGATCGTGGGTCTGACGAGAAACCTGCGAAACCGCCGCAGTTCGAAGACGAGCGATTCCGGAGTCGACTCGAAGTAGGGGCTGGCTCTCTCATCGCGGCGAACGTCGCTGGCGCCCATTTGCACGGCATCCGCCGCTCTCCGCTTAGTCGGCGCGAGCGGGATTCCCCCTCTTTCCCCTCAATTGCGCCGCCCGGGCAGACAGCCGAATTGTCGTTTCCCCAGTAGCCCGGACATGTTACAGTCTGCGCCGCCTACGGCGCTTGCCGCTATGCGACCGCCTGGCTATCGGCCGCGCTCGGCGCGCGATGCCAGGCAACCGATACGAAGCGCGGGACCCTCGCGCGCACGGCAGGCACAACGGACGACCAAGGAGCCAACGGCACGGATGCGACTCCTGACGCGCTACATGCTGGTCGAAGTGCTCACGACGTTCCTCTTTACCCTGGGGGTCGTCACGCTGGGGATGTTGTTCTTCTTCGTGATCCAGGAGGCTATTCGCCAGGGGTTGGGGCCGCTTGCCATCGTCCGTATCCTGCCGTACGTGTTGCCCAATGCCCTGTTGTTCGCGGTGCCGGCGACCGTGCTCTTCTCCGCGTGCAGCGTGTATGGCCGCGCCTCGGCCGACAACGAGCTGGTGGCCGTCAAATCGCTTGGCGTTTCGCCCATGAGCATGATCTGGCCGGTGCTCGGCCTGGCCTTCGTGTTGAGCCTGATCACCGTGTGGCTCAACGACGTGGCCGTATCGTGGGGACGGCAGGGCGTGTATCGCGTCGTGCTGCAGTCGGCCGAAGAAATCGCCTACGGCACGCTGCGCACACAGCGGTCGTACAGCACGCGTCGCTTTTCGATCAACGTCAAGGGCGTGGAGGGGCGAACGCTGATCGAGCCCACGCTGGTCGTGCAGGGCGACGGCGATTCGCCGCCCGTTACCCTCACGGCGCAACGGGCGCAGTTAGTGTGCCGACCCGAGAACAAGTCGCTTACCATTGTGCTGGAAAACGGCGAGATGGACGTCGGCGGCCAGGCAAAGCTCGTATTTCCCGACACGCTCGAACACGACATCCCGCTGTCCGATACGGCGCGCAAAGCCGATGTGTCGGGTGTTCCCTCGCAATACCCGCTGTGGCAGATACCGGCGGAATCGCGGCGGCAGCGCGACGAGATCCAACGAATCGAACAACTGATGGCGTCGCAGGCCGCGTACGAGATGCTCAGCGGCGATCTCGAGTCGCTTACGGAGCGCGAGTGGGACTCGCGGTACGAAGAGTTGAACCAGGCCCGGCAGCGGCTTTACCGCCTTCAGATCGAACCGTGGCGACGGTGGGCCAACGGATTCAGTTGTCTGTGCTTCGTGATGGTGGGGGTGCCGGTGGCGATCCGCCTGCGGACCGCCGACCTGTGGACGAGCTTCGCCCTGTGCTTCTTGCCCATCCTGGGCGTGTATTACCCGCTGATGGCTTTCGGCGTCGATCGCGCCAAGGCGGGCGACCTGCCCCCCTATTTCGTGTGGATGGGGAACGCGATCCTGATCGCGCTGGGCTACTGGTTTCTGCGACGAACCGTGCGGTATTGAATGCCACGCCGAAGACTGTCGGGGACTGGCGCAGTTGCGCGGAGCAAAGTGTGCCTGTCCCCTTCTCGGCAGCGCACCCGCTACTCGTAGTCGTTTTCCTGCACCTGAACGTTTTGCGGAATGTTGACCGTGGGAGAGTTGGCGCCGTCGGGCGTCATCAGCCGCGCGTATACCGTGTAGTCGATTTCCTCGTTGATGAACCGCGTCGCGCCGCCGCAATAGGCGACGACGAAGCCGTTCGTGTGCCGGCTCGAAGGACGCGCATGATCGATGTCGAGCCCGACGCCCGTATCGCGGTTGAGCCCCACAACCGGCGGGTACACGTCCTGCCAAAACATGCCGTTCTGGTACTCGTCGATGGTGTTGTTCCACACCTGCGTGTCGACGTTTTCCGATAGGATCAGGGTGTTCGATGTGCCGTCGGGAACGTCGGTAATGGTGACGCGTGGGCCGGGCCCGGTGCGGCCGGTCCACTGATCGTGGAACATGCCGTTGGCCGGAAGGTCGTAGTAGGGAATGGTTGCAAAACTGTAATCGTCGGGCATCCCCATGTTGGGCACGTAGCTCATCGGAGTGCCGCTGACGGGTCGCGAGTCGCTGGGACACACCAGGATGTCGATGTGGACGAGGTACTGATTGGTCGGGTCGGTCAGGTCGGGAAAGTCGAGAAGATTGTCGTACAGTTGCTGCTGTTCCATCATCGGCAACAGCGGCGGAACCCACGGCCACGAACGGCACACCCCCACCCCGTTACATGGGTCGCCAAACACGTTGGAAAAGCTGGCCGGGTACTTTTCCTTCTTGCTGTTGTAGAGCTGGATCGCCTTGGCGATTTCCTGCTGATTCCGCTGGCAGGTCAGGCGACGGGCTGCCTCCTGTGCGGCGGTGAACGCCGGCAGCGCGATCGACACCAAAAGCCCGATGATCGTGATCACGACCAGGAGCTCGACGAGAGTAAAGCCGTTTCTTCGACGGGCGGCCATGACGATGCCCTCCGCACCTGAAAAGGGGAGAGATGCTCCGTGTGCAATCGAGAAGAGGCGGCGGGCCGGACCACGGCCCCCACACCCGTCATTGTCGCACGCTCGGGCCGGGATGTCGAGTGCGGAGGGGGAGGGCGGGCTGAGGACTAGGGATTACGAGCCGGGGATTAGGGACTGGGGATTGGGGACTAGCGTTTTGAGATTGGGGGTTGGGGCGCGAAACGTCGTTCCCGCGCAGGCGGGAATCCAGCGGTTAGCCGCGACGCGACAGCGGAGCGCTTCCCGTGTCCCCGCGTCAGCCGCCCGGTCCGTCGACGCCCGCCAGCAGGGCGTCTTTCCCCAGGCGGTAGCAGAAATCGCCCAGCGATTCGCCCTCTTGCCGGTTCACCTGAAAGTAGGCAAAGACTTTGCCCAGCTCGGATGCGACTTCTTCGGCGGGCACCAGATCTTTGAAGAGCCAGTTAAGCCGGTCGCCCAACAGCCGCCCCCCCAGGAAGACCGTGTACTTGCCCACCGTCTTGCCGACCAGGCCGATGTCGCAGTTGTACGGCCGGGCGCATCCATTGGGGCAGCCCGTCATCCGCACGGTGAACTTTTCGTCCGCCAGACCGAGCCGCGCCAGTTCGACTTCCAACCGATCCATGATGCCCGGCAAGGCCCGTTCGCTCTCGGTGATGGCCAAGCCACACGTGGGCCATGCGACGCACGCCATCGACCAGCGGCGGACGGTGGAAATCTCTTCGGTCGGTTTCACGCCATGCTTGCGCAGGATTTCTTCGAGTTGCGGCTTCTGATCTTCAGCCAGGTCGGTAAACAGCACGCTCTGATGCGCGGTCAGGCGGATGCCGGGATTCAGTTCGCCGCAAATCTCGCGCAGCGCCGTTTTCAGTCGATGGTGTTGGTTGTCGAGGATTCGCCCGTTTTCGACGTTGAGCCCGTAGTACCAGCGGCCGTCCCCTTGCTCTTCCCAGCCCATATGGTCGTTGTGCCCCTGCACGTCGTCGGGCTCGGGCTCGGGAAGCGAGAATCCGCAGCGCTCTTCCACGGCGCGCTTGAACCGCTCCAGCCCCCAATTGTGAATGAGGTACTTGAGCCGCGCGACCTTGCGATCCTCGCGGTTGCCGTGGTCCCGCTGCACCAGGACGATGGCTGTGGCTACGTCGATCACTTGCTCGGGCATGATAAACGCCATGCGTTTGGCCACGGCGGGAAACGTTTTCGCAGCGCTGGGCGTAACGCCCATGCCTCCGCCAACCAGCACGTTGTAGCCGGCGATTTGCCCATCGCGGACCACGGCCAACAGGCCCAGATCGTTGGCGTACAGGTCGATGCAATTGTCGTGGCAAAAGGCGATGGCGGTTTTGAACTTGCGGGGGAGATAGTGGCGGCCGTAGATCGGTTCAACTTCCGGCGCGCCATTGCCGCCCGATACGTGATGCCGCTGCCCATCGCTTGGGTCGGTGATCCAAATGTCGTGATAGGCGCTGGTTCGCGGCGCAAGGTGATCCGCAATCTGGTCGGACAGTTCTTGAACCTGGCGGTACATCGGGTCGCTGTACGGCGCGGGGCAGCACATGACGTTTCGCTCCACGTCGCCGCACGCTCCCAGCGTGGTGAGCTGCACTTCGTTGATGCGGTGAATCGCCTGCCGCAAGTCGCGCTTGACCACGCCATGCAACTGTAATCCCTGGCGGCTGGTGATCCGCAGGGTGGTGTTGCCCAGCTCGTCGGCCAGATCGAGCTCGGCCAGAAGCTGCCCACTGGTCAGCTTTCCACCGGGGATCTTGGTCCGCACCATGAAGATGTACGACCGGGCCGACTTGCCGCCCGACGACGAGGCCTTGCGCTGTTCGCGATCGTCCTGTTGGTACGTGCCGTGATGCTTGAGAAGCTGGATGCTGGCCTTGCCGAAGTGGTCGTTGCCGTCGGCCAACTCCTCGGGAATCGGCCCGCGGAGGTACTCGCTGGCCTCCTTGAATCCCTCGACGGCACTGAGCTTCTTCACTTCGGACATTTTCGTAGCGCTCATCCGCAATGACTTCACCGAGTCTCTAACCGTCTATCACGCCATGCCGTGATCCGGCTGAGGAAATGGAATCATTACTATGTTCACAATCATTATCCTGTATGCTGCCCGATGGTCAAGGCACGCCGAATTCGCTATCCCTTGGCCGTCGCCTCAACCAACTTGGCCCGCGCGGCTGAAGTATATCGACATGCCCACCGCGCCACGATACCGACTGTGGGCCAACTGACCAATTCCGACCGTCTCGTTTACAATGCCCCCTCCCTCGTGCCGGTTCGCCATCGATGTTGAAAAGGGGGACTGTCCCTTTGCGACCAAGCCGTTCGCACTTGGCAAACCGCGCGATCGGAGAGGGACTGTCCCCCTTTTCAACAGGCTTCACCGGGATTTCACGCCAGCAGGTCAGGCGGCCGGAGACCAATAACCTGTGACTGCACAGCTCCTGGACGGCAAGGCGGTCGCCGCGGCGATTCAGAACGAAATCTCCGTGCACCTCGTCGAGTTCATCGAGAACAACGGCGGCGTGCCGACTCTGGCCGCCGTGCTGGTGGGCGAGGACCCGGCCAGCGAGGTCTACGTTCGCAACAAGCAGCAGGCGTGCGAACGGGTCGGTATCGAAAGTCGCCTGCACCGCCTACCGGCCGACACGCAGCTCGACGACCTGTTGGCCCTCATCACCACGCTCAACGAGGACGACGACGTCAACGGCATCCTGGTGCAGCTTCCGCTCCCCGCGCACATGGCCGCTTCGCGCGTGCTCGACGCGGTACACCCCATCAAGGACGTCGACTGCTTTCACCCCGAGAACGTGGGGCGACTGATGCAGGGCCGGCCCCGCTACCTCCCCTGCACGCCGCACGGCATTGTGCAGCTTCTGCACCGCAGCAGCATCGACGTGGCAGGCAAGGAAGTGGTGGTGGTCGGGAGAAGCGATATCGTGGGTAAGCCGTTGGCCATGATGTTTATGTCGAAAAACTCGCCGCTGGGACCCGAAGCCGCCAACGCCACGGTCACCGTCTGTCACAGCCGCACCGCGAACCTGGCCGAAGTCACCCGCCGGGCCGACGTGCTGATTTCCGCAGTCGGCCGCGCCAGTTGCATCACCGCCGACATGGTCAAACGCGGCGCCGTGGTGATCGACGTGGGCATGAACCGCACCGACGACGGACTCACCGGCGACGTCGATTTCGACGCCGTGCGCGAAGTCGCCGGCCACATCACACCGGTGCCCGGCGGCGTCGGACCGCTGACGGTAACGATGCTCCTCTACAACACCCTCGCCGCCGCCGAAGCGCAGTTGGCATAGGTGTACCCGATAGCCGCCACATTCATGCGGCGCTCGCATGCGGCGCTCGCCGAAGCGGGCAATTGCACACTGACACGGAGACGCGGGGATGCGGCGACACGGTGAGATTTCGGGTGTCCATATCGGTCCATTCTCGTCCATCCCTGTCCATGGGCAACCGTCGCCGCCATGTGCCCGCTGAACACTGAAAACTAGCGCCCGTTCCGCGCCTGCTCACGCCAGAATCTCGCGAATCACGTGCCCATGCACGTCGGTCAGTCGGCGGTCGATGCCGTTGTGGCGCAGCGTGAGCCGCTCGTGGTCGATGCCCAACAGGTGCAGCATCGTGGCGTGTACGTCGTAGCAGTACGTCACGTCGTCGATCGCTTTGAAGCTCCACTCGTCGCTGGTGCCGTAGCTCACTCCGCCGCGAATTCCCCCGCCGGCTAGCCAGTTGGTGAAGCCGAATGGGTTGTGGTCGCGGCCGCGGCTCCCCTGCGAGCACGGCATGCGGCCGAACTCGGTCGTCCACAGGATGAGCGTGTCGTCGAGCATGCCCCGCTGCTTCAGGTCGAGAATCAGCGCCGCCGCCCCGCGCGACATGCCGCGAGCCAACGGGCCGTGGTCGCGCTCCACGTCTTCGTGCGAGTCCCAGTTGCGGCGGGGGAAGCCGTTGTCGGCCCCGCTCCACACCTGCACGAACCGCACGCCGTTTTCCAACAGCCGCCGCGCGACCAGGCAGTTGCGGCCGAAGTACTCCGCCTCCTGCGCTTCGTCGATCTCGGGCGTCACCTTGCCGTGAATCTCGCGCACGCCGTACATCCGCAGCACGTGCTCCGGTTCCTGGGAGATGTCGAGCACACCCGGTGCCGCAAGCTGCATGCGGGCCGCCAGCTCGTACGAGCGGATTCGGGCATCGAGCCGCGAGTCTCCAGGTCGGGTCGCTTCGTGACGGCGGTTGAGCCGCGCCAATACGTCGAGCGCGTCGGCGTCACTCTTGGCGTCGATGTACGTGTCCTCGGGCGGAAACAAATTGGCGATCGGGTCCGCGGCGCTGGGGCGGATCATGGTGCCCTGGTGCTCGGCGGGCAAAAACCCGGCCGACCAGTTCTTGGGACCGTTCGGCGGAAAGCCGCGCGGGTCGGGCAGCACCACGAACGTGGGCAGGTTTTCGTTCATGCTCCCCAAGCCGTAGCTGACCCACGACCCGACGGCGGGAAAACCGGGCAGCACGAAACCAGTGGCCTGCATGAACGTGGCCGGCCCGTGTACGTTCGACTTGCTGACCATCGAGTGGATGAACGCCATGTCGTCGACGCACTTGCCCAGCGGCGCCACGATGTCGCTCAGCATCTTGCCGCACTGGCCGTGCGACTGCCACCGCCACGGAGACTGCATCACGCTGCCCGGCGACGATTGAAACAGCACCACTTCTTCGCCGGGGTCGAACGGATTGCCGTTCTGTTTAATCAGCTCGGGCTTGTAGTCGAACGTATCGCACTGGCTGGCGGCGCCCGACATGAAAAACTGGATGACTCGCTTGGCCTTGGCGCGGTGGTGCAGACCGCCGTCGAACTCGGGTCGCGGCTCGTGGGGCGAGTCAGCCAACAGTCCATCGGTCGCCAACAAACTGGCCAGCGCGGCCCCGCCGAGCCCGCCGCCAAAGTGCCACAGGAATTCGCGGCGGGACGGCGTTTGGTTCCTGCGAGCGATTTGCATGGGACCGTTCATCGTGATGCCTGACGCGGTGACGCCGTGACACGGCGAAGCAATAGTGATCTTAATCTTCTCTGCCTACAACTGACAACGAACAACCGACAACTGACCTCCGCCGACTGAAAACGGAACACCGAAAACTGAACACTCCAGCCCCCCTATGTCGCTTGTCGCGTGTGTATTGGAAATCGGGGGTTTTAACGGTCGAAAACCGGACGGAAAACGGGCGTTAACGGTGCCGGCATGTCGCTGGCGACATCACCGCGGCAAAGCGACATGCCCTCGTGTCGCCTCCTCCTCGGTGCCGAAAAAGCGCGAATAGCGAATCGAACGCCTTTGCCGGTGGCACGTTACGGCTACCCCATTCGCGGTTCTGGATTCCCAAGGGACACCGATACCCGCCGGTCGCGCTTTGCTGCGTCCGGTACTTGGGCCGGGCCCCTCCGCCGCGACTGCTGCGGCGGACACCGGGCCACCATCATCGTACAGCCCCGGGGATTACTTGTCAAGAGTTGTTAAGTACTTATAATGTACTTCGGCCGTCCACGACTGACTGGCGGAACCCTCGCCCCCGAAATGAGACCAGTCCCGCTTAGCTGCCCGCCCAAGCCCAAATCTGAACGGCTTCTTTCGCGAGCCTTTGAGAACGTTCTCGCACGGCTTTCATGTCCCACCGTCCATTGTGCTCCTTAATCTGTCTCGCCAGTGCCGTTAGTGGCGAATAGGTTGCCTTCTTAGCTTCAAATGGATCGCGACCAGCCGCGCTGTTCGCTGGCCCACTTAAAAGGCAGAGATTGCCAATCGTGTTCACAACAATTGGCAAATAATC
>CAYQAJ010000108.1:14856-15524 GCA_964415245.1 uncultured Pirellulaceae bacterium
GTCATCCGCTTCCGCGCCGAGATATGCCTTCCACCGGTCATCGAGGGTTTGCGGTATCGTGTGCTCGATCGTGCCCACGGTGGTGTAATCCGGAAGTTGACCGTGAGACTGTAACCTCTTATCGATCTCGATTAGCAGCATCCGCGAGAAGGCGAGGTCGTTCCGACGATAGGTCGTCTTATTTGTTACGGCTTCCTCGAATACTTGGTCCGATATCCACACCACGTGATGCTTGAAGCGTTCGTGAAGGGCTTTCACGATGTTGGGCTCGTTGATGATTTTTCCCAGCAACGACGGAAACATCGCGTCGTACTGAGTCGTGGCCAGTTCCGTCATTTTGCGCCGAACGAGAAGCACAAGCGTTTCGCGCAAGATTGCACGAGTGTTGTCAATGCTCAGTGTGCCGACCGATTCTGCACGCAATACGGAAAGGACGAACGGAGTACTTGACTCCATGCGCGTGTCTCCAATTGCGACAAGCAGCCGATTGACGCCTTCGTCGTCATGGGGATGTGTAAGTGGGTTGGTAATCGTCCGATACAGTGGCGCGCCCGAGAAAATGTTGGCCAGATGCTGTTTTGCTGCGCTCGCCGTAAGGTTGCGGTTCTTACTCTTAACCCATCTTATTCACCACCCCGATGATTGTACCATTCGTCGCGGCGTGAGTG
>CAYQAJ010000109.1:0-3572 GCA_964415245.1 uncultured Pirellulaceae bacterium
GAGTTCTTCGCCGAGCTGCGGCAGCGCGTGACCGCCCGCATCGACGAGCTGCTTATAGAAGAAGGGCTGAAGTGAGTAACAGCCCCGGTCGGAAGACCAGGGTTGAAGACCAAGGTTCTATTGAGGGCGCGCACGCCCGTCAGTCGGATCATGCCCATCACCGTCGAACTACCCGAAGCATTGGCAAGGCACAGTGGCGGCAAGAAGCAGATTACCGCGAGTGGAACGACCGTGGCGCAGGCACTGGAAAACATCTGGCAATCGCATCCCGAACTGCGCTCGCGCGTCGTCGACAACAGCGGCCGGATTTACCCGTACCTGGTGCTGTTTCACAACGGCCGCCGCCTCTCGCTCGACGAAGCGACCGCCACGGCACTGGCCGACGGAGATCGACTGGAAATCATGACATTGGCCGGAGGAGGGTGAGCCGCACCTGCGGTGCGGAAGCTCCAAATCACAAATCCCAAACAACGCTCAAATCACAACTCTCAATAACCAAACATGGCGGCCCACGGCTTGTTAATCGTCCTTCCGCGGGCACTCGGAGCACTGACTCAAAACGGACAACGGACAACTGACCACGGACAACTGACAACTGACAACTGACCCGCTCCGCACTGAAAACTGAACACCGAAAACTGAAAACCCGCCTCCACTCCGTTACGCTTTGCACTACGCCTTCGAAAGCCACCCCCGATGAACGCCGCCGAGTTGTTCGTTAAATGTCTGGAAGCCGAGAACGTCGAGTACATCTTCGGCGTGCCGGGCGAAGAGAACGCGCACTTTCTCATGGCCCTGGAGGATTCGCCTATCCGCTTCATCCTTACGCGTCACGAACAGGCGGCCGCGTTCATGGCCGACGTCTATGGCCGGCTCACCGGACAGGCGGGCGTCTGCCTGGGCACGCTCGGTCCCGGTGCGACGAATCTCGTGACCGGCGTGGCCGACGCCAACATGGACCGCGCCCCGCTCATCGTGCTCACCGGCCAGGCCGACAGCCGCCGCCAGCACAAGGAAAGCCACCAGAACATGGACGTGGTGCAGTTGTTCAAACCGATCACCAAATGGGCCACGCCCATCATCCATCCGGAGAACATTCCGGAAGTCGTGCGCAAGGCATTCAAGCTGGCCACAAACGAAAAGCCGGGCGCCTGCCACATCGAATTGGCCGACGACATCGCCCATTGGCCGGCCACTGGCAAGCCGATCGTGCCACAGCGGATGCGCCGCCCCGTGCCCGACGACAAAATCGTCGACGAGGCGTTCGAGCTGATCCGCAAGGCAAAGCGGCCGATCATCCTGGCCGGCAACGGCGCCATCCGCCGACGCGCCAGCAAGCAGCTTCGCCGCTTCGCCGAGGCGACCGGCATCGGCGTGGCCAACACGTTCATGGGCAAGGGGTGCGTCTCGCGCCAGGCGCCGCAGTGCCTGTTCACCATCGGCCTACAGGCCAAGGACCTGGTCACCTGCGCCGTCGAGGCGGCCGACGTGGTAATCGCGCTGGGCTACGACCTGGTTGAGTACCATCCCTCGCTGTGGAACCACGGCGACGACAAGAAGATCGTACACGTCGACTTTCTCCCCGCCGAGGTCGACGAGCACTACCGCGTCGACGTCGAGGTGGTGGGCGACCTGGCGCATGCGCTGTGGATGCTCAATCAGCGCGTCGAACGCGAGCCGATTCGCTTTGACATCCGCCAGCAGCATTCGGTGCGCGAGCAGATGATGGCCGACTTCGCCGACCACAAGGACGACGACACCGAAGGGCTCATCCGCCCGCAAAAGGCTATCTGGGACGCCCGCCAGGCTCTCGGCCCCCACGATATTCTGCTCTCCGACGTGGGGGCACACAAAATGTGGGTCGCCCGGTACTACCAGTGCGACGAGCCCAACACGTGCCTCATCTCGAACGGCTTCTGCTCGATGGGTTTCGCGCTGCCCGGGGCGATCGCGGCCAAGCTGGTGCACCCGGAACGGCGCGTGTTGGCGGTGTGCGGCGACGCGGCGTTCATGATGAACGTGCAGGACCTGGAAACGGCCCTGCGGCTGAAGACCAACATCGTGGTGATGATCTGGGAGGACCACGAGTACGGCCTGATCGCGTGGAAACAGCGTAATCAATTCGGCCGCCAGACCGACCTCTCGTTCGGCAACCCCGACTTCGTGAAGCTGGCCGAGTCGTTCGGCTGCCGGGGGATTCGCGTCGAGCGCTCGCGCGACCTGGCCGGAGCGCTGGAAGAGGCATTCACCGCCGACGTGCCCTCGCTGGTAATCATCCCGATCGACTACCGCGAAAACGATTTGCTCACCAAGCGGCTGGGCAACATCGCCTGCCCGATTTGACAGCGTCCGCTGGATCAAACAGCGACTTGTGGCCGAAGCAGTGCAATCGCTTTGCACCCCAGGGTCGGCACCGGCGGTCAAATGTTTGCAATTCCCCTCGGTCCTGCGATATCATAGCCGAGCATCTTGCCAGTCCCCCCCGCGGCTGACCTGCCCTTGCCACACAAAGGATTCCCGCCCATGACCACCTTCGACCGCCGCTCGTTCAACCGCACCATGCTCGGTTCGCTGCTCACCTTTTCGTTGTTGGAGACGCTGCACGCCTGCGACGCATTCGGGGCTGCCGTCAAGCCGGTCGCCGTCAAATGGCTCAAAGAGCTGAACCAGCTCGGCTTCGACCTGAAGGGCCAGAAGCTCAAGCAGACCGACTGGCAGAAACAAGTCGAAGAGTTGTTCAGCCGAGTCGATCTGCCCGAGCTCTTGACCCTGATCGACTTCGACGAGCTGACTCGCAACATCCAGCTTGTCGACAACGGCGCCCGCAGCCTGCGATTCAGTTTCCAGCAGGTCGAGGGAGTGCCCGACAACCTGTCGTTCGGCCGGCAGATTTTCGCCCTCAAGAAGGATCGCTCGGTCGTGCCGCACGGCCACAACAACATGGCCACGGCGTTTCTGATTCTCAAAGGCAACTTTCACGGCTTGCATTGGGACCGGCTGGAAACGCAGGCCGAGCACTACCTCATCAAACCCACCATCGACGACAAGTTCGGCGTCGGGGAGTACTCGACTATTTCCGATTTCAAGGACAACGTGCACTGGTTCAAAGCGCTCGACGAGCCGGCGTTCATCTTCAACATCCACGTGTTGGACGTTTCTCCTGACAACAAGGAACCAACGGGCCGGCTGTACCTCGACCCCAACGGCGAGAAGCTGGAAGGGGGCATCATTCGCGCCAAGAAGCTCAACCACGAAGAGGCGCATCGACTGTATGGTTAGTTCAAGCGCGATGCGGCGATTCTCGCACCGTTGCGATGGTCTCTCGTGTGTAAGCACAAATGTCGAAGCACGAATGTCGAATGAATGACGAAGCACGAATGACGATAATCAAGTGCGCGCGAGCGGATCGGCGATGCCACTTTCTGTTACGTAGTGGCGCTGCACTGGTGATCGGTGCCATGCTGTTCATGGCTACGGCGCGGGCTGACGAAAAGACGCCCGTCGACGATGCTGCCTTGCGCGATGAGATCACCAAGGCAGCGCTATCGGGGCTCGCGGTGGTATCGCGGGCC
>CAYQAJ010000109.1:3672-15440 GCA_964415245.1 uncultured Pirellulaceae bacterium
GCGCGATGAGATCACCAAGGCAGCGCTATCGGGGCTCGCGGTGGTATCGCGGGCCGCCGACAACTACCCCAACCATCGAAAGTGTTTCTCGTGCCACCACCAGACGCTTCCGATGTTGGCGGTGGTCGAGGCGCGTCGCGCCGGCCTGGAGGTTAACGAAGAGTTGCTCGCCCGACAGGCGCAGTTCACCCGCGAGTCGTTTCACGATCGCCTCGACTCGCTCCGCGAAGGGAAGGGGATCGGAGGAGCGGCCATGACCGTGTCGTACGGCCTGTGGGCGCTGGACCTGGCCGGCAATGCGGCCGACGAATCTACCGAAGCGATGGTCGAATTCCTTCTCCGCACCCAGCGTGACGACGGCCACTGGCCGCTGCAGTCGGACCGCCCGCCGCTGGAAAGCTCGAAGCAAACTTGCGCCGTGCTGGCCACGTACACGATGCAGAAACTCGCGGCGCCCGAACAGAGAGAAGGAGTCGACGAGGCAGTGGCAAAGGCGCGCTCCTTCGTCGAATCGGCGAAATGTGAATCGCAAGAAGACTTGAACGCTCGGCTGATGTCTGCCGTCCTCCTCGGCGCCGACCAAAAACTGCGCGATGAGTGGAGAGCGGCCGTTCTCGCCGCACAGCGAAGTGATGGCGGCTGGTCGCAATTGCCCGACATGCCCAGCGACGCCTACGCCACCGGGCAGACTCTCTACGTCCTCGCAGCGGCCGGCGTCGAGCCGACCGACCCCACATACAGGGCAGGCGTGCAATTCCTTCTCAAGACGCAGCAGGACGACGGCTCGTGGCTGGTCGAGACGCGATCGCATCCCGTGCAGGTGTTCTTCGACAATGGCGACCCGCACGGGAAAAGCCAGTTCATCTCCATCCCGGCGACGGCCTGGGCGGTGGCGGCGCTATCGCGAGCGCTGTGAGTAGGTCCCGCTTGCCGAGCGGGACCTCTCGGTTCGGCACGGCTCTTAGGGTTCGGCGCGGCTCTCCTGACCCTGCCACGGTTCGTCGCGGGTCTCGGTTCGGCGCGGCTCTTAGGGTTCGGCGCGGGTCTCCTGACCCCGCCGCAACGGCCGACCGGTAGGTCTCCCCCTTTGGAGACCTACCGGTCGGCAAGTGTGGCTCGGTCGGGAGACCAGACACAACGTCGATTGGCCACAACGTCGATCGGCCACAACGTCGACCGGCAACAACGTCGATCGGCCACAACGTCGCTGAGGTCCCACCCGGCAGGTGGGACCTACTCGAACTGCATCACGGGTTGGTAAACGCGCCGATCATCATCAGCAGCACGCAGCCGCCCCACACCAGCGTCGTTATGCTCCCCAGAATGATGCCGATTAGCGCGTGCGCTGTGCCGCGCACTTGCGGGGTCTTGCTTTTCTTCACCAGCCCCATGATGCCCAGCACGACCGCCACCATTCCCAGCGGCAGCCCGATGACCGGAATCAGCGAAAAAATCCCCAGGTAGTACGCGATCAAGGCCGGCGCGTTTTTGTAGGGAATCAGCCCGCCGGTGGCATCGCCGGTAACGGGCTGGCGGTACGGCCCATGCTCGGGCGACTGGTAGGGATTGCTCATGAGTAGCGGGGCCCTTGGTGCGAATCGTTGGAAAGCACGTACACGCCAGCGCCGGTCGCTCGGTCGCGTTGCCGGGCGAGCCTCATTATAATTGCCTCCATCGCGGGGACGAGCGGTCGTCCCCTTCCAGCGCCGCGCGACCAGCCGAGAGCGACATCCAACCATGCGATTGACATCCGCACCACCCGTCTCCCGCATATCATTTCTCGGTTTGCAGGCCGCATTGGCGCTCGTGCTGGTCGTCTGCACCTCCGTCGCCGACCCCGCCATCGCGGGCGAAAACTGGCCGCAGTTTCGCGGACCCACCGGCGACGGGCACAGCGACTCGAAGGGCCTGCCGCTGCGGTGGAGCGAGAGCGAAAACGTTGTCTGGAAGACGCCGATTCACGGGCGGGGCTGGTCGTCGCCCGTCATCTGGGACGGCCAGATCTGGATGGCCACGGCCACCGAAGACGGCACGGAGATGTTCGCCGTGTGCGTCGACGCGACAAGCGGCCGCATCGTGCACGACCTGAAAATGCGCGACGTGGCCGAGCCGGCCTTCTGCCACCCCTTCAACAGCTACGCCTCGTGCACGCCGGTGATTGAACCGAAGCGCGTGTATATGCACTTCGGCAGCTATGGCACGTTTGCCGTTGATACCGAGATGGGCAAGACCATTTGGTCCCGCACCGATCTCAAGTGCGACCATTTCCGCGGTCCCGGCTCGTCGCCGATACTGTTTGGCGATTTGCTGATCGTCCACTTCGACGGGTTCGACTTTCAGTACGTCGTGGCCCTCGATAAGAATACCGGCCAGACCGTGTGGAAGAAGGACCGTACCGTCGACTACGGCACCGACAACGGCGACTTCATGAAGGCATTTTCGACGCCGATCGTCATTCGCCAGGGGGACGAAGACCTGCTCATCAGCCCCACGTCGAAGGCGGTGCTGGCGTACGAGGTAACGACCGGCGAGGAACGCTGGCGCGTGCGGTACGAGGGGTTTTCTGCCACAGCGCGGCCCGTGTTCGGCGACGGACTGCTGTTCATCAACACCGGATTCAGCCGGGCCGAGCTCTTAGCCATCCGCACGGGTGGCCGTGGCGACGTGACCGACACGCACGTGGAGTGGCGCACCGAGCGCAGTATCGGCTCCAAGCCCTCGCCGCTCTTGGTGGACGGTCTGATCTACAACGCGCACGACGCCGGCGCCGGCAACTGCTTCGACGCCAAGACGGGTGAGCTTGTGTGGCAGGCCCGACTCGGCGGCAACTACACGGCCTCGCCCCTGTACGCCGACGGGCGGATCTACTTCTTCAATGAGGAAGGCACCACCACGGTTCTTAAGCCAGGTCGCACGCACGAGGTGCTGGCCGTTAACGAGCTGGACGATGGCTTCATGTCCTCGCCCGCCGTCACCGGCGAGGCGCTTATCCTGCGCACAAAGACTCATCTTTACCGCATCGAAGAGTAGTTGTTCCGCGCTGCACGGCGGCAACGGTTTGAGCCGCCTCTGTTGACGATCGGCGTCATACGTTGCGCGACGGCAACACTCTTGGCGTTTGAGACCGGGCGCCTCGCCGTAGCGGTAAGTATCTAACGCACCAAGGTTTATAGCGACTCGCCGCGCTAGTCTGGGCGGGCGGGAATGGTGTTTGCCTTGTGTTGCCGTCCGGACAGTCGACCCGATCGGCCGGCAATGCACTCGTCTGCCCGGTCCCGGGCAACCGGACTTCGTTGAGCTGCACTGCACCGTGCCACATGAATGTGGCGGCTAACGGTCCCGGTCAACCGGTCGCCTCCAAGCAACCGCCACTATTCCAACGACACCATCACCCATGCCACTGCGTAACCTCCCGCTGCGGATTCAACAGAACTTCTCGCTTTGGGATGTCTTCTACCGGCTGGCCGACGCGGCAGGCATTCTCGCCGCGATGCTGGCCGCCATCGCAATCACGCGCGCTGGCGGCGAATACCGGCTGCTGGCCGCCGAGGGGGCGGTAGCGTTTCTCGTCATGGCCGAGGTGAGCGGGCTGTACCGCAACTGGCACGGCGCCTCGGCACGGCGGCAACTCGGCTGCCTGCTATGGACCTGGGGGCTCGCGCTGGTGACGCTGCTGGTCGTCGGCTTCCTCGCCCGCTCGGCCGGCAGTTTCTCGCGGCTAACCCTGCTCGTGTGGGCCACGTTCGTTCCGGCGATTCTTTCGCTGATACGTGCCGCCACCGGACTGTTGCAGCGCACGCTTCGCGCACGCGGAATCAACACCCGCCGCTACGCCGTCGTGGGCGCGAACACGCTCGCCTTCGACCTGGCCCAGAATATCGAACAATCGCCCGAGTTGGGCTTGCGGCTGGTCGGCTTTTACGACGACCGCCCGCCGCAGCGCACTCCCGACTTTCCCGGCGACCCCGCCCGCCGCATCGGCAATATCGCCGACCTGGCGGCTGCGGCTCGCGAAGGCCGCGTCGACATCGTGTACATCACGCTCCCCATGCGGGCCGAGCAACGCATCAAGGGTGTGCTCGAAGAGCTGGCCGACACCACGGCGTCGGTCTACCTGGTGCCCGACTTTTTCGTGTTTCAGATTTTGCACTCGCGGTGGACCGACATCGGTGGTTTGCCCGCGGTCAGCATTTTTGAGAATCCGCTGTATGGCGCGAGCCGCCTCGCCAAGCGGGCCGTCGACCTGGTGCTTACGACCATCGCGCTGGCGGTGCTGGCGATTCCCATGGCGGTGATCGCGCTATTGATCAAGCTCACCTCGCGGGGGCCGGTCTTCTTCCGCCAGAAGCGATACGGCCTCGATGGCCGCGAGATCCAGGTGTGGAAGTTCCGTTCGATGACGGTGTGCGAAAATGGCGACAACGTGGTGCAGGCCGTGCGCGGCGACGCCCGTGTTACGCGGCTGGGCGCCATCTTACGCAAGACTTCGCTCGACGAGCTGCCGCAACTCTTCA
Organism: uncultured Pirellulaceae bacterium; assembly: GCA_964415245.1. GTDB lineage: Bacteria > Planctomycetota > Planctomycetia > Pirellulales > Pirellulaceae > CAYQAJ01. Next base: position 8,187 of record CAYQAJ010000109.1, read on the forward strand.
ACGTGCTGGCCGGCCACATGTCGCTGGTCGGCCCGCGGCCGCATGCCACCGCCCATAACGAAGCGTACCGCAAGCGCATCTTCGGCTACATGCTGCGGCACAAAGTGAAGCCGGGCATCACCGGCCTGGCTCAGGTCAGCGGCTGGCGGGGCGAGACCGACACGCTCGAGAAAATGGCCAACCGCGTGGCGTGCGACCACCGCTACATTCGCGAGTGGTCGCTGTGGCTGGACCTGAAAATTCTGCTCAGAACGATCGGCGTCGTCTTCTCGCGGCAGAATGCGTATTGAACGCGGCAGAATGCGTTTTGACCGCGGCAGAATGCGTTTTGATCGCCTAGCCCTGGCCGGCCGGAAGGCCAGGGTTTGATGACCGCCTCGACGCTCTACGGCACTACCTGCGGTTGTCGGTTTCGCGCCGTCGTGCCACAATTGCGCGTCACAGCGCCGAGCAAGCGCTGCGAGCGCCATTTGAAAGTGGCGGCTAGATCCGAGATCGCCGCATGACCCCGCACGCACTACCCGGTCTTCGAATCGGCCCCGTCGAGCTCGGCTTTCCCATTGTGCAAGCCGCGCTGTCGGGCTTCAGCGACTGGCCCATGCGGGTCATGGCGCGGCGGTTTGGCGCGTCGTACACGCTGTGCGAAGTGATGCTTGACCAGTTCCTTCTCTCGCTCAAGCAGCGGCAGCGGACGGCCCATTTCCTGCACGTGAGCGATGACGAGCACCCGGTCGGCGGCCAACTCATGGGAGCCGAGCCCGACGACTTCGCCGCCGGAGCGGTGAAGCTGGTCGAGGCGGGCTTCGACGTGATCGACATCAACTTCGGCTGCCCGGTGAAAAAGGTGCTGGGTCGGTGTCGCGGCGGATATCACCTGGGCCATCCCGACGTGGCGCTCGACATCGTCCGCCGCACGCGCGACGCGGTGCCGCCCCGCGTGCCCATCACGGTGAAGATGCGTCGCGGCTTGGACGACTCAAGCCAGTGCCGCGACGACTTTTTCACAATTCTCGACGGCGCCTTCGCCGCGGGCGTCTCCGCCATCACGGTACACGGCCGCACCGTGCAGCAGCGCTACGTGGGGCCCAGCTCGTGGCAGTTTCTGGCCGAAGTCAAACGGCACGCCGGCCAGCGGACGATTCTCGGAAGCGGCGACTTGTTCACGGCCGGGGACTGCTTGGCAATGATCCGCCAGACCGGCGTCGACGGCGTAACGGTCGCCCGCGGCGCAATCGGCAACCCGTGGATCTTCGCCGAAGCGCGGGCGCTGGCGGCGGGGTTGCCGCTGCCCGATCCACCGGGCGTGCTCCAGCAGCGCGACGTGCTGCTGGAACACTACGATCTGGTGGAACGCCTGTACGGCGCGAAGCACGCTCCGTACAAGATGCGCGGCACAGCCATCAAATACAGCGCCCGCCACCCGCAACACGAGACGGTGCGAGCGGCACTGGTAAAGGTTCGCAGCCGCCAGGAATGGGAAGACGTGCTGCGGGGGTATTACGCGGTCGATCAGCCGGGCCGCCGCGTCGGCGCTGAGACGCACGGCGCCCAACAAGAGTGCGGGCAAGCGGCCTAAGCGCTGCGCGAATGACCCAATGACCAAGCCCCAATGACCAATCGTCTAACAACCGGCGGTATTGGTCATTTGGATTTGGTTAATTGGTCATTGTCAGACTTTAGAGCCGGAAGTGCCAGTCAACGAACTCAAAGCAGCTTCTTCAGCGCCGCCAGCGATGCCTCGTAGTTGGGCTCGGAGGCCACTTCCTTGACCGTTTCCGCGTACACCACCTTACCGTCGGCATCGAGCACGAAGGTGCCGCGGGCCAGGATCTTCAGCTCGTCGATGAGCATACCCCAATTGCGGCCGAAGCTGCGGTCCTGGTAGTCGCTGCCATTCTTCAGAACCTTGATGTCCTCCGCCCCGCAGAAGCGGTTCATGGCAAAGGGCAGGTCCAGGCTCACGGTGAGGGCGTTGATCTTGTCGCCCAGCGATCCCAATTCCTGGTTGAACCGCTTCGTCTGAATCGCGCAAACCGGCGTATCGAGCGACGGGACGACGCTGATGATGGTGGGCTTGCCCTTCAGGTCGGCGGGGGTGATCGTCTTCAGGCCCCCGTCAAAATAATGAAGCGTGAAATCGGGGGCCTGCTGGCCCACCTTTACTTCGTCGCCCACCAACGTGAGGGGGGCACCCTTGAAGGTTACCGCTCCGGCGCGTGACATCGCTCATTTCCCCTGGTAGATCGTCGTGTTCGTTAGAAATCGGCAGCCAAACACGGCCACCGGCATGCTAGCAAGGCAGTAGTATCGCGCTGCTCGGGCGGTGCATCAAGGGGGCACCGCGCGGAAATGGCGTAGCGGCGCGCGGAAACGGCGTTGTAGCGCGCGGAAACAGCAAAGCGGCGCGTGGAGTACGCGGCGAGGCGCAGAGGACCTGTGCGACTTCGCAGAGAAAAACGACGGCGCCTATTGCCGCAGCGCGGGGAATGCATAAGATGGAACGTGCGCGAACGGAAAGGCAACAAGGCGGCCGCACCGACGCACGGGCGACGGAGCGAGATCATGGTGCAACTCGCACCGCAATGGACGATGGATGTGGAGCGCGGGCCCGGGTGGCTCTTCGTGCGCCTGCACGGCCCGGATGACGGCGACGCCGAAGGCGTCGACCTGGCGGACATGCTGTGGTCGCTCATGGAGCGGCACTTCGCGCAGCGGATGATCCTCGAGTTGGACGACGTTCCCCTGTTGCGCAGCAGCCTGATCGGCAATCTGGTGCGACTTCATAAGCGCATCGCGACACACCAGGGAATGCTGCGAATCTGCGGCCTTTCGAATCAGCAACAGGAAGTGCTGCGGGCGTGCCGCATCGATGGCTGCATCCCCCAGTACGCCAGCCGCACCGATGCGGTGATGGGGACGCGGCACCCGATCAAGCCGCGCTAAGGCGTGGAGATCGGAATCAGCTCGCTCTCAGCTCCAGGCCACTTCCAGATTGTTTTCAATCTCTTGCACGCCGTCGACGCGCCGCAGCGCCTCTTGCGCCATCTGCTTCTGGAAGTACGTACCGACGACGCCCTGCAGCACGACCCGCCCGTCGTTGGCCTGAAGCCGAAGTCGACGACCGGCAAGATACGGGCTGGAGGCGATGGCCGACTGAGCGCGGTCGGCGAGAGGCAATTCGAAGTCGATCATGGTGGGAAATTCCGTTTCGGTGGGATGTAGGAGCGCCGGGTGCGACGCGAAGGCGGGCCGACAATCCTATCGCTCACGATTGCCGCCTGGGCAAGCTGAAAGCATCGCGAAACGCGGGAGAAGTGGATGCGCCCGTTCCGGCGGTAGCGGATGTACTAGCGGAACGGTTAGGGGCGTATCTCGTTCCGCCGGGAGCCAGCGTGGACAGCGCTTGGCGAAACCGCAAGCGCACAGACAAACCCTGAGTCGCGATTACGCGAGAACCAGTGCGATCGTCACCAGCGCGGTCAGTATCGCGCCCACCAGGCAACTGATCCACCGCAAGCGCAGCGAGAAATGCCGCGCGTAGTCGGGCTGATGCGCGGCGCGGCGCAGGAAGTCGATCCGCTCTCGCACATTGGGGTGCAGCCACGTCACCCGGTTACGCGATTTAGGCCTATCGGCTTCGAGCTGCTCGAGCGCGGCGATCATACTCGCCGTGCCCGAGGCGTCGGGCACGTGTACGGCTTTGGCCGCCGTCATCCAGCGAGAGGCCCACAGATCGGCGTCGTGTTCGCAGATGCGCGACGATTGTCGCAGCGCCAACAGCACTCCCACCACGCACGCCGCCGAGAGCATAATGGCGCCTGGCTCGAAATCGATGCCCGGTTCCGCTGCCGACACGCCGAGCGGCGTTACGGCGGCAGCCGCCGGCTCCAAAGGCGAACCCAGCGCCGCGTGCACCGCCAGAAATAGAGCCACGGGCAGGCACATCGCGGCCAGCCGCACGAGCAGGTGACGGCGGCGGAGATGGGCCGCCTCGTGCAAGAAGACGGCCACGACCTCGTCCGGCGCAAGGCGCTCGAGCAGGGCGTCGGTAAGAAACACGTACCGTAGCGGGGGCACAAAGCCGACCGCCGCGGCATTCCGAGCGCGGCCGCCTGTGTTCCACACCAGGATGTCGCGCACGGCCACGCCCGCGCGTCGCGCCGCCGCTTCCAGCCGCTGCCGCAGTTCGCCGGGCGGCAGGGGAGTCGCCAGGAAGAACCATCGCAACAGCCACGGCAGCGCGAGCGCGAGCAGCATCAGCGGCAACACGTAAACCGCCCATGCCCAGTTCGCGGTTTGCCAGTTCGGCATGAGCCAGTCGGCCAGGTCATGAACCAGAACGAGGCACAGCACCGGCACCAGCGGCAAGAGCAGGTAGTGCCGCGCGTAGAGCCACATGCGCGACCAGCGTGGCCGGCGCTCTCGGGCGCGACGTATCGAACCACCGGGCTCGCCGAACGCGGGTGTTTGCTCCGTCTCGGAATCGTTTACCTCGGCGGCGTGCAGCGCAAGCTCGACGTCGGTCTGCCACGCCCAAACCCAGAGCAACGGCACAACGACCGGCGCCAGCAGGAGTAGGTCGTCGAGGAGGATCCATCCTTCAAGGTGCCACTCAAAACGGACAAGCTGCGGCCAGCGACAGACGATTAGCACCACGGCAGCACCGACAAGCCACGCCACGGCATGGGCCTTCTTCCACAGCTCGAATCGTTGCAGTAGGCGCTCGCGCTGCGAGGGAGCGCGGCGCATGCGCCGCGCCGTCGTTTTCGAAGTCACAGTCGCAAAGAGCGCGACGGCCGTCATCACTACCGCCGCGCTGATCGCGTGCCAGATGCCGCCCAGCGCGAGCGTCTCGTGTGGCGCGTACTCCGCAATTCCATAGGCCGCGACAATGGCCAGGATGATTGCCAAATGCATCGGCAGCCGCGTCCCAAAGCGACAGGCAGTCGCGGTCCGGCCGAGGTAGACAAGTTCTGAACGGCGACAATCGCCGCGCCGGCCGCTTAGAGTTCCAGGCTAGTCCGACACCGGCAGAGTCGCAAGAAGACGGTCGCCGACGCGGAGATGTGCCCCTGGTAGGTCCTGCTTGCCGAGCAGGACCTGCGGCTTCGACGCGTTCCCGCATCTTCAGGTCCCGCCCGGCAGGCGGGACCTACTTTCTCACCGCGGCATCCAACTCGGCAACTCGCCCGCGGCCGGCATCGAGATCACCTTCGCGCTATGGATGGCCTTGTGCCGCAGCACCTCGTCGATGGCCGCTTGCGGCGGTGGGCCGTCGAGGTTCAAAACGCCGATTGCCCCTCCTCCTGGAGCGCTGCCCGAGCGGCCCACCGCCATCTGCGCGATGTTCACGTGGTGGGCACCAAGCGTGGTGCCGATCGAGCCGATGATTCCCGGCACATCGTCGTGCGTGAAGATAAGCAGGACGCCGTCGAGATACGCCTCCAGGCGGAAATCGCCCAGGCGGAACAGCCGCGGCATGTTGTGGCCAAACAGGGTGCCGCCGGCGACGTAGCTCTGTCCGTTGCTCGTCAGGGTGGCGGTGATCGAGGAGCTGAAGGCGCCCATCTCGCCGCGGCTCTGCTCGGTCAGGTGGATGCCCCGTTCGTCCAGCAAGAATTGCGAGTTGACGACGTTCACGTCTTCGGTCATCGCACCTTCCAACAGCCCGGCGCAAAACGCGGAGGTGAGCAGCTTGGTGTCGCGCCGCGTCACCTCGCCGCGGTAGTTGAGCGTGCACGCCGACGCGCCCCCTTCGTGCCACTGTGCCAAGAGGCGGCCCAGTCGATAGGCCACGTCGATGTAGCCGCGCAGCGCTTGCAGCGTTTTGGCGTCGATGGCCGCCATGTTCACGGCGTTGCGCACTTCTCCCGTAGTGAGAAAGCTGACCAAAAGTTGCACGGCCTCGACCGCCACCAGGGTCTGCGCCTCCTCGGTGCTGGCCCCCAGGTGCGGAGTACACAAGACACCGGGCATTCCGAACAGCGGGCTGTCGGTGCAGGGCTCGCTTTCGAACGCGTCGAGCGCTACTCCCGCCAGCCGCCCGCTTCGCAATCCCTCCACCAGTGCCGCCTCGTCGTAGATGCCGCCTCGCGCGGCATTGATGAGCCGCACGCCCGGCTTGAGCAATTCAAGTTGACGCTGGCCGACGAGGTGCCGCGTCTCGGGCGAGAGCGGCGTGTGTACGGTGAGGAAATCGACCCGGGGGAGCATCTCATCGACGCTCGCCACGCGCTCAATGCCCATTCGGGCGGCCTGCTCGGCGGAGACGAACGGGTCGAATCCCAGCACAATCATTTGGAAAGCCTGGGCACGGGAGGCAACCTGCAGGCCGATGCGACCCAGCCCCACGATACCCAGCGTCTTTCCGGCCAACTGCGTGCCCATGTGCGATTGGCGGTCCCAGCGGCCTTCGCGCAGGCTGGCGTAGGCCGGAGCGACGTTGCGGGCCAGGCCCAACATCAGTGCCATGGTGTGCTCGGCCGTGCTGAGGGTGTTGCCGGCCGGCGTATTCATCACCACGATGCCCAAGCGCGTGGCGGCCTGCTTGTCGATGTTGTCGGTACCCACGCCAGCCCGCACGATGGCCCGCAGCCGCCGATTCCCCTCCAGCGCGTCGGCGGTGATCTTCACGCCGCTGCGGCAGATGGCGCCGTCGAACTCGGCCAGGGCGTCGCGCAGCTCCTTCCCCTTCAGGCCGACGCGCGATGCGTACTCGATGCCCGGCGCGGCATCGAGCAGGTCGAGCCCTTCCTGGGCGATGGGGTCTAGGAGAAGGACACGCGTCACGGAAGTTGCTCGGAAGTAGTGATTGGGGCGCCGGTGGTGTGGGTCGGGCGGTGTGGCACGAGTGGCGCGACGCACTCGCACGCGAATCAACCATGCGCGGTCGCGAACTCGCGCATCATGTCGGCCAGCGCCTCGACTCCGGCAAGAGGCATGGCGTTGTAGATCGAAGCGCGGATGCCCCCCACGCTGCGGTGACCTTTGAGGCTGTGCAAGCTGCGCCGCTCGGCTTCAGCCAGAAACGCCGCTTCCAACTCTCCACCGGGCAGCCGAAAGGTGACGTTCATCAGCGAGCGGCTCGACGGCGCGGCATGCCCGCGATAGAACCCCCCGCTCTGATCGATCACGTCGTACAGTAGCCGGGCCTTCTGCTGGTTCAGTCGGTGCATGTTCTCCAGGCCACCGACGTCGTCCAGCAACCACCGCGCCACCAACCCCACCATGTAAATGCCGAACGTCGCGGGCGTA
>CAYQAJ010000110.1:0-15194 GCA_964415245.1 uncultured Pirellulaceae bacterium
CTCGGTGAGCTGGCGGAAGTAATCGCGAAAGCTCTCGACGCTGCCGCGATCGAAACCGGCCCAGAACGCCGGCTCGCTCACCGCGACGCAGCCCATCTTGGCCAGCGTCTCGTAGTCGTCGGTCGTTCGCGACACCATGTGAATGTGCGGGTCAATGTAATACATCGTCGGGCCGCCTCTTTTCTCTAAGGGCCAATCCCCAAGGCATCGGGGACTGCGTGGGCTTCTCGTAGCGAAATGTGCCTCTCCCCTTCGGCGTCATGGTCTTGGGATCGGTTCTAAGCCTGGGTGGGGTCCAATCGGAAGGGTCGGTGGGGTCCGCTAGGTTATATCGAACTTTCGCTGCCAGTCGTCGTCGTACTCTCGGGAAAAGAGGAGCTGCACCTGCTCGGCCCGATCGGTAGCGGGACTCAGCAGCACCTCGAGCGATTGCCGGATCAGCTTGTGGCGCGGGTCATCGGACGTGCGACCCTCGGCGCGGTCGATCCGGTCGAGCGTGGCCGCCAGTTCGAGCAGGCGGGCACGAATCCCGAGAAACTCGCGTTCGAATAGATCCGGCGCGGCCGTGGGAATCGGCATGATCGTTATCTCCAGACGCGGCCAGGTTCCTGGGGTGCGCGATTTCGATCCAACGCGGCAGTCCAACGCAGCCTATGCTTTTCTGCCCCCACGCGCACGCAGGGTCCGCGTGGCGCCATAGTTATGCGCCCCGCGGGGAGGCAGCCGACAGAGACTTCCTTTAGTCTCTACGCGGCCGGGCCGGAAATCAAGTGTCGGCCGCACGCGAACGAGCGTGCAGGACCGGCGCTGGGGTGGAACCGCTGCATGCGTCACGGGGCGAATCGCGTGTTTGATGGCGCAATCAAACACGATGGAGCAAGTGCGCAAGACGCGAGGCCGCGGCGAACTGTAGCAATTACGCCGACCCGATACGGCCCGCCGCAACCGGAGCCCCGATTACTGAGGCTGGAATCGATGAGTGCATCATGGTGGACGTGGTCGCTCGCATAGGCCGAGCTCCCATGGGCGGGCCTCGGACTTCATCCGTTTGAGGCACGCCGACGACATCGCCACCAAGCACCAAGCGGGAGTTGGAACCGTGCCCGGTGGACTGCAAACCACGTTCGACGTGCTGGCCGCCACGCGCAACGAAGCGGCTGTGAGCGTACTTTTGCCGGCGCTCGACTCCGAGCAACGTGCCGTGCAGGAAGGCGCCCTCCGCGCCTTGTTGGCACGGCGCTCGGCCGCGGGCCACCGCGAACTGGTACACCGTTGGGATGCGCTCGGCGAGCGGGCACGATCGATCGTCGTCGAGCGAGCCGAGCGCCTCTCGGGCGCCGTGCGCGACGCGCTGCTGGCCAGCGATCCGCGGCTGTGTGCCAATGCCTGCGAGGTGCTGCTGAGAATTCACGATTACGACCTGGTGCCGGTGCTGGTCGGCGTCGCCGAGGACGAAGCCAACCCCAATCGCGATGTGGCGGCGCAGACATTGGTGCGGCTGGCCGAAGCGCTGTACGTCGAGCTGGCCGCGCCGCGCGACTACCAGAACCGGCGCAATCCCCAGCTCATTCGCCAGCACGTGGTCACCAGTCTCGAAGCGTCGATGCAACGCTTTGACCGGCACAAATGCCGCGAAGTGCTCGACGCTTTTCTGATATTGTCGGGCCGCGAAAACGTGACTCTGAAGCGACTGCTGCAAAACCCTCATGAGCCCGCCTATTTGGCGGCAATCGAAGCGCTAAACAACAGCCCTCGCCCCGGCGTCATGCGGTTGATCCTTTCGTTCCTCGACGACCCGCACGCTCCACTGGCCATCATCAACGTGCTCACACATCGGGGAGACCGCGCATTCGTTCGCCATCTGCTGAATAAGATCGGACACGAATTGACGTCGACCATGCGGGCCAACATTCGCCGCATGGAGTCGCTGAGCTGGCTACACGGCGACCTGACGCTTCTCGACGCGCTGGACGACAACCAGCAAAGCGCGCTCGTGCAACTCTCGGTGGGGTCGGGCATGAAGCGCGTGCAAGCGTTCGGCCTGGTGCAATTGATCCTGCGAACGGGGCGCGTCGGTGGGCGGCGTGCCGCGTCGCTGGCGCTTTCCGGCTTCACGGGCTCCCATGCCAACCAGCTCGTGATCGAGGGGCTCGAAGACGACGATCCGCAGGTGGTGGCTAACCTGCTCGAGCAACTACGCAAACGCGGCATCCCGGGCGCATTGACGCGACTGATGGAATTCGTCGACAGCCCGCACCCCGAGATATGCCGCGCCGTTCAGCGCAGCCTGGGCGAGTTCAGCTTCTCCCGATTCCTCGCCGCCTTCGACATGCTCGATGAAAAGGTGCGGGGGAGCACGGGGTGGCTCGTGCGCAGAATCGACCCCACCACGGTGAGTGGGCTGGCGGCAGAACTGGCCGCCGAAGGGCGCAGCCGGCGGCTGCGGGCGCTTGCCGTGGCGCCGTACGCTTGCGTTGTCGACGATTTGTGCGGACAGATCGTCGAGCTGTTGAGCGACGCCGATCACTTCGTACGAGCGGCCGCCGCACAGGCGCTGGGTCATTCTTCGTCAGCCGATGCGCAACAGGCACTGCGTATGGCGCTGTTGGATCGTAGCGTTACGGTGCAGGAGGCGGCGGAAGCCAGCCTGCAAGCAATTGCGGAAAGGGGCGCCGCGGCGGCGGCACGAGACGGCCAAAGCCCCGATCTCAAGCAGATTGCCGACGGGCTCGGCAGCATGCCCGAGACCGACGCACCAGGAGACGCGCCGCGCTCCGCCGATCGGGAGGGCGTCTCATGATGAGCTGGTACAGCCTGCCGACGGCAATTCCACTTGCTGGCGGAAGCGCGAGGCTTGGAGGGCTGAGCTGGGGCCGCCTCCTTCCGATGACGGCCAGCGACGGGTGGCTCGTCGCGCAGAGCGACCAAGGGCGCATCTCGGAACTGGGGCAGCAATTCCGTGAAGGGGGAGGCACGGGGCTCGACACCACCTACCTCATCGCCCTGATCGTGGCGCTCGTCGCCATTATTGTGGTCGTGGGGATCTTGGCCCACTTCCTTGGACTGCGCGAGGCAATCGGATTGAACCGACCTCGCGCTTTGCTGACCGAGTTGTGCCGCGCCCACGAGCTCGATCTGGCCAGCCGCCGCCTGCTACGAAGCTTAGCGAGTTGGCATCGCCTGGCGCAGCCGGCACGGCTGTTCGTCGAGCCCCAGTGGTTCGACGCTGCGTCGCTGAGCGAGCCGCTTCGCGTGCGGCAGGCCGAATTGGAACGGCTCCGCGACCGCCTCTTCGGCCGCCGTCTCTAGCCGCGGAGCTGCGCAGTGTAGGGCAGGCTTTCCCGTTTGCCTTGCTCCGCTCGGCGTGTCGACCAGGGGAAGATGATTGCGGATTCCAACGGCTTCCGTTTTGCCGTTTGTGCCCCACACGTCGTATCGCAGCGTTCGCGATCGCCGCGCGCCCTCCGTGCATCAACAGGACCCGATTCCGCGCTGTGCCGCAAGGGCGACTTACGCGATGAATGCCAGGTAGTAAAACACCCAGCCGGTTACCGCCGTGGCAAGCAGGCCGGCCGCCGCGATTCGCGCCCAGAAGATGTGTTGCGCACTGTGCTGGCCGGGAGAGGGTGGATGGGGGAACCGCCGAAGGGCACGCACGATCACGAACACCCACAAAAAGGGCGTCGGCACCGCAAAGCACAAGTGAATCGCCAGGCTGATCCACACGGCGTCCCACGTGCCGGGCACGAAATACGGCGAGCCGACGGCCAGTGCCTCCCAGTCGGTGATGAAGCGCAGATCAATCTCAAATGCCGTGATCGCAGCCAGAAGGGCGATGCCCAACGCAAGCTGAATCCGCTTATGTAGCACGTACCGTCGGCGGTAGCGAACAAGGTAGATGCTCCAGCACATGAGCGGCACCACGAGCAGCAGCGCCAGGAACACCACGTCGAGCATCAGCGAGCCGCGAGTCGGAAGCAGTCCGTGGTTTTCGGCCAGTAGCGTCGGCACGGCATTTTCCTGGCAGGGCGAAGATGTGCTCGATACGTTGATCGACAGTCATCGCCGCGACAAGGCGAGGCGCTTCGGCAACGGCTACCGACCGCGCGACACGTCTTGGCGAGCGACTCAACAACCGATAGTCTGGCGGCAGCACGATTCTAACCAGAGTCAATAGCGTCCCCAAGGCGGCAACGGACAACGATGGGTCGAGTGCCCTGGCGGCAGACGCACGGGTCTTTTCGATTCTCCGTTCGCGGGGTTGGGAACAATTCAGAACGGGCCGAGTGGCGAAACGGCAGACGCACGGGACTTAAAATCCTGTCTCTCGAAAGGGAGGTGCGGGTTCGAATCCCGCCTCGGCCATTGGTGCGTTGCGATACGTCGCGTCGCAACGTGGCGCAAGAAGCCTCGGTTTTCTCGGGGCTTTTTGCGTTTTCTTGCGAGCCGTCGAATTGTTCGTCGTCAACGTCGCCAGCGCAATCTGGCCCGACGCGTAGATCAGTCGCCGCGGGCCGTTCGGCACCATTTTCGGCGCCTCTCGGCACCATAGTGGGCACCTCCTCCCCGTGCCAAACCCTCTTCATAACGATGCGCGCGCGAGCGCTTTTCGCTAGTGCCGAGAGTTCAAGGACTTACAGAATTCCGCGTCCTTCACGGTGGCCTGTGACCGTGCCGAACAGCTTCAAACACGCGCGCATTTGGTTAACGGGAAAACTCGCGCCGGCTGTTAACCAGCGGGTCATTTTTCCAATCGCTCGGAATCTCGACCCGCCGGTTAACAGCGGCGCGCGAGCGCGCGACATGTGTTGCGGCAAGATGGGACAGCGGCGGCCTCTTCCCATCGGATGAAGCAGGGCGGGAGGCTCGCCGTGCGCCGAGCCGCAGGCCAGAGTCCGCGGCCAGCGCGGCGGGCGATTCGCGCTCCACGTTCGCTTTCATGCCGGCCGTAAAGAGCTCGCCGTCGCGACGCTCCGCAAAGCAGCCTAGCGCGGCACGGCATTGTCGCAAGCGGCTGGGTGGGCTGCTCAAGCACTGTTACCGTATGGCGGCGTAACGCGGTGCGGCCCAGCACGACCAAAAACAGGGGATTGTGCCCGCGCTAGTCGTGCGTTTGTCGGCAGCACGTCGGCGCATTCGTTCTCATTGTTTGTGACCTTAGGGCGACGTTTTCACACCCAGCGACGACGCTCCCGAGTAATGAACTGCAGCGCTTGCATGCCGAATTCGTATTGGCACGGGGCGTACGGCGGACAAGCCGATTGCTGCGCGTCCGCTGGCGACGGCGTGCCAGTGGATTCATTAGACCAGTCGACGGCGGCCTGCCGGAGTGATGGAATGTAATCGATGTGCAATCAAGGTCGATCCCTGCGTTGTGTTTTCTTGGCTCACCGCGATGCCCAACGAGCGATCTATTTCACTCGCACCAGCTTCATGATCCGCCCCGAGACGTTCCAGTCTTGCACGTACAGGTTGCCGTCCTTGTCCCAATAGGAGCCGTGCGTGCCGCTGAAGACGCCTTCGATCCATTCGGACTGCGGGACGTTGAAATTCATTCCCTTGGCGGGATCGGAGTTGTGGCCGAGAACGGCGATGATCGTGTTGCTCTTGTCGAGGATGACCAGCCGGCCGTGCAAGTCGGGCACCGAGACGTAGTCGCCCTGGATGGCGGCGGAAGTCGGCATGCCCAGGCCGGTGACAACTTCGTCGATGAAATTGCCGTCGAGGTCGTAATGCAGCAAGCGGCCCTTGGGCTGGTGATTGCGGTCGCAAATGAGCAGGCGGGGAGGGTCGTAGCGGGTGTCGAGCGTCATGCCGTGCGCGGTGTGGAATTGCTTCAGGTCGTCGCCTTGCGACCCAAAGTACATCAGATACTTTCCGGTTTTGTCGAACTTGAAAATGTGGTCGCTGGCGTAGCCGTCGGAGAGGAAAATGTCGCCGCCCGGCGCGACGGTGATCGCGGTCGGATTGAACTTCTGCAGGTCCAGGCCGGATTCGGCGGGAAAGCCCAACCGCAAAACGATTTCACCGCTGTGCGCGTTGAACTTGATGCCTTCGGCGTTGAGGTTGCGGGCGGCGTAGATAAACTGGCCGCCCTCTTCTTCGCGGATTTCCATGTCGTGGATATTCGAATAATCGTCGCCCAGGTAGGACTGAATCACCTTGCCGTCGGGCGAAAAGACGACGACTCCCTTATAAGCGCTCGTATAGATATTGCCCTCCTTGTCGATCACAACGGCGCCATGCGTCGGCCCCAGGGCGGAGTTGCCGTCCGGGCGGAGCCCCCAGCCCGGCACCGTGTCAAACGTCATCACACCGCAACCCATGCGCACCGGCTGAGTTGGTTCGGCTGCCATGACCGGCAGCACCAGGCTTAGCGCCATCGTCAACGAGATCAAAGGCGAACGGCAATTCATGGTGTGGACTCCAGGTTGATTCCTTGGTCGTCGCTGGGTGTGCGGATTGACTCGGCAGCCGGCAACACGAAACGGCGGGCGAGCGACGAGTGCAACGAGCGATTACCAGTATCCTGTTGCCAAAGCCGCATTGCAACTCCGGTCGCCCGTCTGCGATCGTCGGCCCGCTATTCTCCCTGCAACCACCGTTGAAAGGCGGCGTCGGCGAGTAGTTCGCTTGCCAGCCGCGCGTAGCCAGCGCTGAGCGGATGGCTGGCGTCGGCGAAGCGCGCAAAATCACAGCCTGTCCGATTCCCACTCACATAGGGACTTGCCAAAGGCCCGCACAATCATCGCCGTCGTCCCGACGCTGTTGCTTTCCTTGCCTCTGGTCGCCGAGGAGAATAGCGTCAATCAAGGCAAGGGCACCTTCACGCTCTTCCTCCCCCTGTCGCACAAGCGTTTGCCACGCGTGAGCTTCTATTCAGTCGAAGACGGAAATGGCTTCGGCGGCAACTATTTCGGAACGGGCAACTCTGTCCTGAAGCGGTAGTGGGATTCCCAACAAAAAGATTGAACGGCGAGAAGCGCGATATTCCGTCCACCTGCGACGACGGAAACCGCACGGTCTTTACCCCAATCCGCCCGATCGATCGAGCGATATCCGGCGCTTCGGTCACATCGAGCGACACGCGAATCTGACCGAGGACGCAAGTTCCGGCACAACCGCTAGATTGTGCCTAATCCACAGGGTCGTTATAACCGATACAAGAGGATACCCCTTCATCTGAAGGTCCGCGCCCGGGGGATTTCCCTTGTCGAAGCCGTCGAAACTGCGACTGTTTGCCGCCGCCGCCCTGCTGGTTTTCGCGATGGGCCAGGCGTTGTGCTTGCTGCACTATGAGCACGAGCATGAACACTGCGATTCGGACGACGGGAACTCCTGTACGGTTTGCAGTGTTCTGCACCAGGCCGCGGTGCTGGAGTTGAGTGCTCCGCCGTCCCTCACGGCACCCGTCGCGAGCGAGGTCGCGGCGTCGGTTCCCGAAGCTCCTGTTCTGCAAGTTCGCATTCTTTCCGCGGGCCCACGCTCTCCGCCCGCTAGCGACGCAGTGTAGCTGCGCGCGTTCTATCTGCGCGACGACACTAGCGCCACCGCACGCCCGTGCGCTTTTTCCTGCGCTGTCCATGTCGTTTGCGCATCTTGAAATCGAGTATTGCGGAGAGACGCAAAATGGGCACGGAGAGCGATGAAGCTAGATTCGGACGTCGTGCGGGACGGCGCGACGCCGTGCGCGTCGCGCTAACCACCGCGCTATGCGCCGCGTTGGTTTTCCATTGGGTCCGACTCGGCGCGGTAGCGCAGGAAGTCGGCCAAACTTGGCAAAACGATTGTCCGCTGCCGTACGATTGTCCCGTGCCGATCGAAGCATCGGATGACTGGCAATCGCTGCGGTCGCAAATCGAGCAATTGCAGCAGAGCGACGCGGCCAAGACGCGTCAAATCGACGAGCTGCGATTGCGGATCGAGCACCTGGGCATTGCGCCCGCCGCCGATTCCGGCGACGAGCAGCCAGAACGATACCGCGAGGTCTCGCAACCGGCCGATCAACCCGAGCGATCTCCGCTGGATCGCGCTCTCGACGAGCTGCGCGGCCAGCAGTCGCCGCTCGATCAAGCCATCGAAGGATTGGATGGTTCGCGATCGCCGATCGTGGGCGCTCCGGTGGGCGGCTTTGGTCAGCTTCAGCTCATGGACATCTCGCTCGATATTCTCGCCGTCGGGGGTACTTCGACCCAGCGCGAGGAGTCGATCCAGCAACTCGAAGGGGGTGACCACGATCCGCACAAGCGGGGCTTCACCTTGCAAGGCGCCGAACTGTTTTTGCAAGGCGCCGTCGATCCGTACTTCGATGCGGCGGCGGGGGTCGCCTTCTTCATCGATCCCGAAGGTGAAACGATCGTCGAGCTGGAGGAGGCGAATTTCACCACTCGCTCCTTGCCGCATGGGCTGCAAGTCAAGGGAGGGCAGTATTTCACCGAGTTCGGCCGAAACAACCCGACGCATCCCCACGCCTGGCACTGGATCGATCAGCCCATCATCAATTCGCGCGTGTTCGGGCCCGACGGCATGCGCGGACCCGGCGTGCGGGTCAGTTGGCTGGTGCCCGTGCAGTGGTATTCCGAAGTGTACCTCGGCATGCAGAACGCCAACGGCGAAACGATGGCCAGCATGTTGGCCAGCGAAGAATTCTTCGAGGAGCGGCCCATCGGCGGAAGGCCGTTCGTCGCGCGCGACGTGCGGAGCATGCAGGACCTGCTGTACTACGCGCGGTGGGAGAATTCGTGGACCGACCCCTGCGAAGAGTACACGTGGCTGCTCGGCGCGTCGGTGGCCTTTGGTCCCAACGCCACGGGTCTGCTCGGCGACACGCAAATCGCCGGGGCTGACCTCACTATGAAATGGAAGCCACAGAACAACGAGCGCGGCTGGCCGTTCCTCATCTGGGAGAACGAGCTCATCTATCGTCGCTACGAGGCAGACGCCTTTTTCGACGAGGGCGATCCTGGCGACCCGGGCGATGACATCAGTCTTCCACCCGACGATTTGGACGACTGGGGCTTCTACACGCAGGCTCTCTATGGCTTCAAGGTGAATTGGGCCGCCGGCATGCGGTTCGAATACGTCAACGGCCACGGCGACAGCTTCAACGAGGACTTCCAGCCCATCAGCAACGACGATGACCCGTTTCGCGACGCGCGGTATCGCATCTCGCCGCTGTTGACGTATTATCCGACCGAGTTTTCGCGGCTGCGGTTGCAATACAACTACGATCACGCCCGACACCTCGACAGCAAGGATGCTCATTCCTTTTGGCTTGGCGCCGAGGTGCTCATCGGTTCCCACCCCGCCCACAAGTTTTAGATAGAAGGTGCGAGAATGAACCTCATACAGAATACCTTCCGAGTATTGGCTGGCCTTGGCGGCGTGCTGCTGGCTTTGTCTTTTAGCGGCTCGACGGCAATGGCGCAGCGGATTAACGTCGTGGCCAGTGTGCCGGAAGTGGGCAGCCTGGTCGAGGAAATCGGCGGCGACGCGGTTTCGCTCACCGTGATTGCCAAGGGGACCGAAGACCCGCACTTCGTCGAGGCTAAGCCGAGTTTCGTCAAAGCCGCGAGTCGGGCCGATCTTTTGGTAATCGTGGGCATGCAATTGGAGATCGGCTGGACGCCGGTCGTGCTGCAAGGCGCACGCAACTCGGCGATTCTGCCCGGCGGAACCGGCTACCTCGATCTATCCACCGCGATCAAACCGATGGAGCTTCCCACGGGGCGCGTCGACCGATCGATGGGCGACGTGCACCCCAACGGCAACCCGCACTACTTGCTCGATCCGCTCAACGGGCTGTTAGCCGCGGCGCTGATCCGCGACAAGCTTTCCGGTCTGCGTCCGCGGCAAAAGGAGTACTTCCACGATCGCTACGACGAGTTCGCCAAGAACGTGTGTTCCATGCTTGTCGGCGACGAATTGATGAAAAAGTACAGCGTCGACGACGTGCCCAAGCTGGCCCTGCTGTTCGAGTACGACAAGCTGGAATCGTTCCTGGCCACCCAGCACCAGGATGGCCTGTTGGGTGGCTGGCTGGGCATGATGCAGCCCTATTACGGAGCCAAGGTAGTCGACGACCACAACCTGTGGCCGTATTTCGCGCGGCGGTTCGGCATTCAGGTTGCCGGTCACCTGGAGCCCAAGCCGGGCATCCAGCCGACGACGCAGCACCTGGGCGAAGTGATCGAGCAGATGCGGGCCGATGGAATTCACGTGGTGCTGGCCAACGCCTACTACGACCCGCGCCACGCGCAGTTTGTGGCCGGGCGGACGGGGGCGACGGTCGTGAATATGGCCCATCAGGTGTCTGCTCGTCGCGACACCGACGACTATCTTTCGATGGTCGATTACAACGTACGTCAACTGGCTGCGGCCTTGGGAAAGGGAAAATGACCGCCACCACCGCGATGAAATCGAATCGCCGCACGGCGACTCCGCTGATCGAGGCCGACAACTTGCGCTTGGGTTACGGTCGGCGCACGGTGCTCGACCACGTCTCGCTCGACATCCACGGCGGCGAATTCTGGTTCTTTCTCGGCGCCAACGGGACTGGCAAGAGCACGCTGCTCAAGGCGATTCTCGGCGTGTTACCTCCGCAAGCCGGTCGGCTTCAATCCCACGTCGCCGCGCAGCAAATCGGGCTGGTGCCACAGCGCTGCGACTTCAATTCATCGCTTCCGACCACCGTCCGCGAGTTTGTGCAGTTCGGGCTGGTGGGGCTGAAAGTGACGCGAGAAGAAGCTCGCCAACGGTTTGACTGGGCCCTCGACCATGTGGATTTGGCGCCGCTGCGGGATCGCAATTACTGGTCGCTCTCGGGCGGTCAGCGGCAAAGGGCGCTGGTGGCGCGGGCGCTAGTCCGCCGGCCAAGTCTCTTGCTGGCCGACGAACCGACGAACGGGTTGGATCTGATCGCGCACAACACGTTGCTCGATGCGCTATCCGCCTTGCACCGCAGCGAGAAGCTGGCGGTCGTGATGATCGCACACGATCTGTTGGTGGCCGCACGCTACTGCACGCACATTGCCTTGTTTCATGGCGGCGGCGTGGCGGCCGGGCCAGCAACTACGGTGTTCCAGCCTGCTCAGCTCCAGCGCATTTATCACCTTCCTGCCGACGTGTGCGAGAAGATCGCGGGAATGGCGGACGACCGCGGCGGCGCGGCAGACGAATCATGATGCGATACGAAGCGCACGCTGCTCGTCAACAAGCCGATCGAAACCGGCGCGAGTTCTCGATCGCCTGCCTGGCGTTGACGCTATTGTGTATCGCGCGACCGACTGCGGTGATGGCCGACGACGAAAGGCCCGACGCCGCGCCGCCTGCCCAGAAACAATCGGGCGAGACGGGCAAGTCGCCTCTCGACGCCGCACTCAAGGGGCTCCAAGAACAGCCCCGGCCCATCGACGCCGAGCCGCAGCCGACGCCCGCGGAGTCGACCGTTTCCGATTCGCCGCGACCCGGGATGATTCGGGCCTTTCTCAATTCGTGGACGTTGTTCCACAATACCTATCTGGCCGGATGGCTCATCGCGCTGGCGCTATCGCTGGTCGGTGTGTTGGTGGTGGCCCGCAATCAGATCTTCATCGGCGCCGCGGTATCGCAGGCGTCGATGTTGGGCGTGGCAGCGGGATTGTGGGCCAGCGGATTCCTGGTGGGGCAATCGTGGCACTGGTTGGAGTCCGATTCCTTCCTTTCCAGCCTGGCCGTGGCGGCGTCGGTCGTTGCCGCACTTGTGACGGCCCGCGGCGGCCAGGCAGGGCATGAGAGCGTCGAATCGCTCACCGGCTGGGTGTTTTTGATTTGTGCCAGCGCTTCGATTCTGATTGTGTCGCATAGTCCCCACGGTTTGGAGGAAGTGCACCGTCTGCTGTCGTCGAGCATCATCGGCTCAACGCCCACCGACGTTGCGGTATTCGCGGCGCTGGCAGGGCTGTCGGCGGTGGGGACTTTCTTGTTCGGTCGCCGGCTGCTGTTATTCGCGCTCGATCCCGAGATGGCTACGGCGGTCGGCATGCGCACGGGACTGTGGGCGGCTGTGTTCTGCGTGTGGCTGGGCTTGAGCGTTGGACTATCGGTGAGGGCCTCGGGCATGCTCTATTCTTTCGGCATGTTGGTGCTGCCCGCGCTGATCGCCAAGAACATCTGCCGCGAAGTCCGGCCGATGCTCGTGGTCAGCCCCGTGCTGGCCGTTGCCATTGCGACGGTAGGATTTGTGCTGGCCAACTACTACGACTTTCCGCCGGCGCAAATGACGGTGGCGCTAGCTTGCGTGCTCCTGATCGTGGCCTGGGCCGTCCCACGAATACGCCGTTAATCCGGCCGACTGTTGCCGGAATGTGAACAAGCGCGAAGAGCATTTACCCTGAACGGCCTGTTCTGCCGATACCGGCCTTTCACGTCGAGTTTATGCGACGCCTTGACGCCGCGACATTTCTTCTACTTCTCGCTGGTCCCAACCCTCTCCGCCTCTAGCGTCGCGAGACTGCGGGGCAGCTCACCTCCCTGCAACCACCGTTGAAAGGCGGCGTCGGCGAGTAGTTCGCTTGCCAGCCGCGCGTAGCCCGCGCTGAGCGGATGGCTGGCGTCGGCGTACTCGTCGCTCGGCAGCGGCGGCGGCGACGTGAACGGAATACGGCGATTGCTCAACCATTGCTCGACCTGCCGCCGCAACGCCTGGTAGCGCTGCCTGCTGCCTGGCATCAGCATGTGCTCGTTGAGCGGGCCGACGACCACGAATACCCGGTTGCCGCGGGATTGCAGCCGCTCGACCGTGTCGCGAAACGCCGACCACTGCAGCGACGTGTCGAGATCCATCCAGGGGAGGTCTTGCGGCACGAGGCCCTGGTCGAACCAGGCAACCGGCGGGCGGCGCAGCTCCTGGCTGTCGTCGAGACGCGGTTCGTCGCCGAGTGCGAACGGATTCGCGTAGGGGTGTTCCAGAGTCCAGTCCGGCAGATTCTGGCCGTCCCAATACTCGAAGCGCAAGTGCCGCGCCCAGCCGAGATAGGGGACGTTGCGGTCGACGACGTTTCCCATGCGGTCGGAAATCGACGCGGAGTAGCTGGGGATGTGCGGGAGCAACTGCGGAACGAGCCGCGGGTGATTGAACGACTGCTCCTTGCTGGCGCTCAAGTCCCGCTCCGGCGAGCTCATCCACAACAGATTGCAGTGCACGATGACCGGTACGCCGGTGAGGCTCGTCGCGTAGTGTCGCACGAGTCCCGTGAGAGCCAGCGGATGCGCACCGTTGAGGCCCAGGTTGGCGAACTTCGCGTTGGGAAGCTGTTGCGCCGCAGCCTGTCGGTTCAGATGCGCCGTGAGCGTGTCTTGCGGCGTCACGTACTCGCCCCACACCACCGAATCGCCGATGACGGCAATCTGCTTGTCGGCGGCGGACCTGGCAACGACCCGACTGTAGAGCCAGTAGTCTTCGCTGTACGCATAAGGGATGCGGTAATCGGGCGTCGCGGGGAGCGGCTCCCCGCGCTGCCACAGCACGGGCGCGAGCACCATCACCGGCACCGCCAGCAGGACGACCGCGGCCCATTGCCGCAGGCTCAGCCGCATCGCGGTGGCGCCGTACGGCGGCTCGGTTTCACCGACCTGTCGTTCGCTCGATGAGACGACTGCGCTGTGATTGTCGGCTTGTTCGTGCGACATGGATTGACTCGCTGAACATTAGAACTGGAAGTAGATGAACGCCTCGTTACGCGAACTCGGAATTGTGAACAAGTAGAGAATGATCAACACCGCCAGCACGACGCGGACGACGGACGTATCCAACAGCCGCGCGAAACGCGATTCGTAAACGAACTGGTAAGCCCACACGGCGCCGACCATCCCCAATAGCAGCAGTGGAAACGCAGGATCGCTCCAGCCAATGAAACGGCCCTTCTCAAATCCAAAGGGAGCCATGCAGATCCGGGTCAGGATTAGCCACGCATCGCCGAGACTGGCGGCGCGAAAGAAAATCCAGGCGAAGCAGACGACCACGAACACCAAAAGTCGCTTGACGAATACGGGCACGCGATGGTGGTACCAGTGCGAGCGCTCCGCCTTGCGAGTCGCCATCGTCGCGACCGCGTGCAACGCGCCCCAGATGACGAACGTCCAGTTGGCGCCGTGCCACAGCCCGGAGATGACCATCGTCAAAAACAGGTTCAGATAGGTCCGCCAGGGTCCGCGCCGGTTTCCGCCCAGCGGAATGTAGACGTAGTCGCGAAACCAGCTCGACAAGCTGATGTGCCAGCGGGCCCAGAAATTGCCCAGGCTCGTGGCCAGGTAGGGGTTGTTGAAATTCACCATCAGTTTGAAGCCCATCGCCCGCGCCACGCCGCGGGCCATGTCGGTGTAGCCGCTGAAATCGAAATAGATTTGCCAGGCGAAGGCGAACGTGGCCAAGAGCAGCGCGCTGGCGCCATAGCGGTCGGGCGTGGCGTAGATCGGGTCGACGTACGACGCCAGGTAATCGGCCAGCGCCACCTTCTTGAACAGGCCGACCAAGAACAGCGAAGCGCCGTCCGTCGTGTCGCGAAGCGTGATTTTCGGGAAACGGTGGAGTTGCGGCAGCAGCTCTTTGGCTCGTTCGATCGGTCCGGCCACAAGCTGCGGAAACAGCGACACGAACGTGGCGAAACGAACGAAGCTGCGTTCGCGGGGGATTTGGCCGCGGTAGAAATCGATGGTGTAGCTCATCGACTGAAACGTGTAGAACGAAATCCCCACGGGCAACAGCACGTCGGGGGCGGGAAGGCGCCACGCCACGCCCGCCATTGCCAGCAGCGCGTCGACGTTCTCCGTCACGAAGCCGGCGTACTTGAAAAACCCCAACAACAGCAGGTTGTTGACGACGCTCACCAACAGCCACAGCAGCTTGCGCCGGCTGCGGTCCATCGCCGCGACGACCAGGTAGTCCAACAGCGTGGAATAAAGAATCAGCCCCAGATACAGTGGGTTCCACCACCCGTAAAAGAAATACGACGCCACCAGCAGCCAGTGCAGCCAGAATCGCGTCCGACGCAGCGCCAGGTGGCCGGCCATCACGACGACGAAAAAGATCAGGAACGGCCACGTGTGAAACAACATCGCTTGCCGTTCCCGTTCTCGTCGATCGCGCCCCGAATCGTGTGATTTAGAGCCTATCCAAAAACCGTCCCGGACAAGGGGACAGGCACCTTTTGCTCCGC
>CAYQAJ010000111.1:0-15024 GCA_964415245.1 uncultured Pirellulaceae bacterium
ATCGGCTGCATCCAGGCCCAGCGTTGCCACACGGGCTGGTGCCCGACCGGCGTGGCGACCCAGAAAAAGTGGCTGATGCGGGGTCTCGATCCGACGCTCAAGTCGGCGCGGCTGGCCAACTACATCGTCACGCTCCGCAAGGAGTTGTTGCAGCTCAGCCGGGCGTGTGGGGTGCCGCACCCATCGCTGGTGACGACCGAGCACTTCGACATTCTGGACGAGCGGTTTTCCGCGGTCAGTGCCTCGGAGTGCTTTGGGTATTCCCCGAGCTGGGGGTTGCCTTCGCGGGCGGATCAGACCGAAATCCGGCGGATCATGGTGGCCGAGGGGGGTGGGGCTGCCCCGTTCGCCGCTCCGAGCCCGAAACCGCCAGCGGAAATGGACGCTGTCGGGTCGTGCTGAATCGGTGGGAAACCGGCGGGAACCCTTCGATTCCCCGTTCCCAGCTACCTTGGGAACTCAATTCCAGGCGCCTTGGGGAACTCTATTCCCACGGCGGGCGTCATATTCTCCAACTGCCGGGGAGCTGCGAGCGTGGATGGAGCGCTCGGCTTCGCCTCGCGGCTAACCCTTTCCCGCGACCACTTTCCGTCGACTCAGGAGGCGTTCAGGATGAAAAGGCGCATCAGTTACCAGCGGATCGGATTCATTCTGTTCCTTACCGCATCGGTGGGGCTCCTTTGGCGGGGCCTGGCGGCCCAGAACGCCGAGGAGAAGCCCGAGGAGCCCAAGCCGGCCCTTGTCGACTCCGAAACGCTGGGCGGCCTCGACCGCTACCTGACGTTCGCCAGCACCGACAAGCCGATCTACCGCCCCGGCGAAACGGTCTACGTCCGCGGCATCGTCTTGCAGCATGCCACGCATCAGCCGCTGGCCGAGGGGTTGCAAGTGGCGTCGGTTATCGAGCTCAAGGGCCCCAAGGGGGACACGGTCGCCTCGGGCACCGCCACGTCGGAAGACAGCGTGGTGGGATTCTCATGGCAGGTTCCGCCCGAGCAGGCCGGGGGTGAATACATTGTCCGCATGACCTATCCGTGGCACGGTCTTCCGCCGGCCGAGCGGAAGTTCGAAGTCCGGGCGTACCGCGCGCCGCGGCTCAAGTCGCAGATCAAGTTTTTGCGCGACGGCTATGGGCCCGGCGACGAAGTGACCGCCACTCTCGAAGTCACCCGCGCCGAAGGCGGCATTCCCGAAGGAGCCAAGGTGAGCGTGATCGCCCGCGTCGACGGCGACGTGGTGTACGAGGGAGCGACCGAGGTCGACGCCAAGGGCAACAGCGTGGCGCGGTTCCCGCTGCCAGTCGACATTCGGCGCGGCGAGGGAACGCTGGCGTTGGTCATCGAAGATGGCGGCGTTGTGGAAACGGCCAGCAAGACGATTCCCATTCTGCTGCAAACGGTCGATCTGACCATGTATCCGGAAGGGGGCGATCTCGTCGCCGGCCTGCCGAATCGCGTTTACATCGAGGCGTTCACTCCGGCGAAGAAGCCAGCCGATCTGGCAGGTGTCATTCGCGACGACGAGGGGAACGAAGTTGCCGATTTTCGCACCGAGCACGAAGGCCGCGGCCGATTCGGCTTCACGCCCGAGGAAGGCAAAAAGTACACGCTGGCCATCACCGAGCCCGCCGGCATCAAAACCGTTTATCCGCTGCCCGAAGCGAAGGCGTCGGGCGTCGTGCTGCACGCCGACCGCGACACGTATGCGGCCGGAGAGCCGGTTACGCTGCTCGTGGGCGCCAATCCGCGCGTCGAGGGGCTACACGTAACGCTCGCCAAGCGCGAGGTCGTGTTGGAGAAGGTGGCGCCGGTCACCGCTGACGGTGAACTGGCCGAGGCAACGTTTGACGACATCGCGGCCAACGGCGTGCTCGTGGCCACGGCGTGGAGCGGCGACGGCATGCCGCTGGCCGAACGGCTCATCTTCCGCCAGCCGGCGCGGTCGGTGCAGGTCGAAATCACGGCCGACGCGAAGCAGTACGTTCCCGGCGGCAAGGCGAAGCTCACCGTAAAGACGACCGACGAATCGGGCAAGCCGATCAGCGCCGTCGTGGGCATCACCGTGACCGACGACAGCGTGCTGGAAATGATCGAGAAGCGCGAGCAGGCGCCGCGTCTGCCCGTGATGGTTCTGTTGGAAAACGAAGTTCGCGACCTGGCCGACGCGCACGTGTACTTCGACGCGGAGAACGAGAAGGCGCCGCTGGCGGTCGATCTTTTGCTCGGCACGCAGGGTTGGCGGCGATTCGCGTTCCTCGACACGGCGAAGTTCATCGAGGCGAACGGCGACGCGGCCCGCCGCACGCTGGCGCTGAAAATGGCGTCGGTCGAAGAGCAAATGCTGCAAGCTCATGCATTGAGGGGCGGAGCGGTCCGGTTCAACCGGAACGAAGCGCTGGAGGTCGAAAAGTTTCGCGTCTTCGATGATGCGGCTGATGGGGCGGCTGTGCCGCTGCCTGCCGCGGCGCCTGTCGATGCTGCCGTTCCGGACGTTGCTGCTCCGCCTGTCGGGGCGGAAGAACCTGGCGCGGAGCCCGCCGAGAATCCCGTCGCGGGTCCCGAAGTGGCTAATGGCGGCGACCGCCAGGCGGCTGCGGCCAAGCCCGCCCTCCCGCCTCGCGACCAGAAGGAAAGGCAAGAGCAAGGCGCCCGCGCCGATCTACGCAAGGCCTTGGGTGGAGCCGATAAGAACGCCCGACGACGCAGGATCATCGGAGAAGCAGACGAAGACTTAGACCGCATAGGCGGATTCGGCGGAATCGCGGTCGGCGACGACTTCGTGGCCGTCCGCGTGTACGCGCATCAGGTTCGCCCCGATCGCGAGCCCGGCCAGCGCATCGACTTCACCGAAACGCTGTTCTGGAACGCCGGCATCAAGACCGACGAGCAAGGTCAGGCCAGCGTCGAGTTTGGCCTCTCGGACAGCGTCACCAGCTTCCGCGTGCTGGCCGACGCCTTTTCGGCAAGCGGGGCGCTCGGTGCCGCCAACACGGCTATCGAGTCGGTTGAGCCGTTCTATCTCGAACCGAAGATGCCGCTTGAAGTCACCGCGGGCGACCGCATTCTGCTGCCCGTGGGCGTGGTGAACGCCACCGACGCGACTCTCGAAGGCGCACAGTTTGGCGCATCGTCGCACACCGCGATCGACATCGTTTCGCCACTGCGGCCCTTCGACCTGGCTCCGAAAGCCCGCAAGCGGCACGTGATCGAGCTCATGGTCGGCCGCCACAACGGTTCGGCCCACTTCACGCTGACGGGCAGAGCGGGCCCCTATGCCGACGAGGTCACGCGCACGCTGGTCATCAAGCCGTCGGGCTTCCCTATCCAGCTTTCGCGCGGCGGGCTGATTAACCCGGGCGATCTGGTGACGCAGGAGATTACGATTCCCGACACGATGGTTGCGGGAAGCCTCAAGGCCCGCGTCGTGGTCTATCCCACGCCGCTGGCCAGCATGACCGAAGCGCTCGAATCGCTGATTCGCGAACCGTACGGCTGCTTCGAGCAAACCAGCTCGACGACCTATCCGCTGGTGATGGCGCAGCAGTACTTCCTCTCGCACCAGGGGGTCGACCCCACGATGGTCGAGCGGAGCAGCCAGATTCTGGAGACCGGCTACCAGCGCCTGTTGGGCTTCGAGTGCAAGAGCGGCGGCTACGAGTGGTTCGGCAGCGATCCCGGCCACGACGCGCTCACGGCGTACGGCCTGCTCGAATTCACCGACATGGCGCAGGTGCGGCACGTCGATCCGGCCATGCTTGAGCGCACGCGCAAGTGGATGCTCGAGCAGCGCGACGGCAAAGGTGGCTACCAGCGCAAGACCCACACGCTGCACACGTGGCTGGCCGACCCCGAAGTGGCTAACAGCTACAACACGTGGGCTATGTTGAGCGCGGGCATCGACGCCGATCTTTCGACCGAAGCGAACTGGGTCCGCGAGGAAGCTCAGAAGAGCGAGAATTCGTACGTAACGGCGCTGGCGGCCAACGTAATGATCGCGGCCGGCGACAAGGAAGGTGAGGAGATTCTGCTCGACAAGCTGGCCGGCAAGCAGAGCGACGACGGTTCGGTGCAAGGGGCCACCACGTCGGTGGTCGGCAGCGGCGGCGAAGCGCTCGTGATTGAGACCACCTCGTTGGCGGCGCTCGCCTGGCTGCACAACCCGCACTACGTCGCCAACGTCGAGAAGGCGATTCAGTACCTGGCCGAAGTCTGCAAGGGCGGGCGCTTCGGTTCCACGCAGTCGACCGTGTTGGCGCTCAAGGCGATTGTGGAATACGACAAGTCGCGAGCCGTGCCCAAGGCGCCGGGTTCGCTCGAGTTGCTCGTCGACGATGAGGCGGTCGGCTCGGCCGTCGCGTTCACCGCCGAAACGAAGGGCGCCATCGAGCTGCCCGACGCTTCGGCCCTGCTGACGCCTGGCAAGCA
Source organism: uncultured Pirellulaceae bacterium (assembly GCA_964415245.1). GTDB lineage: Bacteria > Planctomycetota > Planctomycetia > Pirellulales > Pirellulaceae > CAYQAJ01. The sequence goes on from CAYQAJ010000111.1 coordinate 4,425, forward strand.
CAAAGTGCAGGTCCGCATGAACGACGGCTCGAACATGCCGTACTCGGTGGCCATCGACTTCAACAGCCTGAAGCCCGATTCGGCCGAGGATTGCAAGCTGCACCTGGAGACTCGTCTCCGCGATGAGAAGCTGGGCGAGGGCGAAGTGACCGAGGCCGAGGTGGTGGTGGTCAATCGCACCAACGAAGCGGTGCCCACGCCGGTGGCCATTGTCGGCATTCCCGGCGGGCTGGAAGTTCGCCACGATCAGCTCAAGGAGCTGGTCAAGGCGGGCAAGATCGCGGCGTACGAGGTTCGCGGCCGCGAGGTCGTGCTCTACTGGCGGTCACTGGCCGCCGAGGAGCGGGTCGACCTGCCACTGAGTCTGGTCGCGGCGGTGCCGGGCAGCTACGCGGGTCCCGCGAGCCGTGCCTATTTGTACTACACCGACGAGCTGAAGCACTGGAACGACGCGCTGGCGATCGAGATCACGCCGAAGAACGAGGAGTAGCGGGGCGCGGCTCGATGCCGAGCGGATGATGACGTGAGGCGTTTCACTAGGGTGTGGGCCTGGATATCCGGGTCCATGCCCTTTTTTCATTCTGCGGCTTGATGTCCCTTCGGTAACAGTTCCGCAACGGAACTTTCCTAATGGCGTGCGGTCGAATAGAATGGGCTTCGTAACGACTTGCGCCCGTTCGTACCCGGTTCGAACCTGCCTCCGAGGAGCGAGAACGGATTATGAGTTTATCCCGAGCGGACTGCGTGAGCCACGATTGGTCGATCGCATGGGTGTTGGTCCTGTCGCTGCTGAGTCTGGCTTTCGTGCCGCCCCTCGCGGTGTCGGCTGCGGAGTCGGACGACGCCGTTGCCGCTATGTACGAGCGGACACTGCGCGAGCGAAGCATCGCGCCCACCTCCGCCGGATTAATTCAGTTCCTTCGCGATCTGCATCCCAGCGAGGAAACGCAGAATCTGGCCACTCGGCTCATCGCGCAGCTCAACAGCGACAGTTACGCCGAGCGCGAGGCGGCGATGACGCGGCTGTTGCTGCTGCCGGCTTTGCCCGTCGAAGCGCTGAAGGTGGCAGCCGAGAAAGGCGAGCCGGAGGTTCGCTGGCGTGCCCGCGTGATTCTCGATACGGGGGAAGACGAGAGCGCAACCGTGCTCTACGCGGTGTTCAAGACCATCGAGCTGAGAAAGTTGCGGGGCACGGTGCCGGAACTGCTGCGGATCATACCGCTTTGCGACAAGCCTCATTTGGTCGACGCGGTCCGCGCGGCGCTCGAAGCGGTGGCCGAGCCGCAGGATGCGCCGCCGCTGCGCGAGGCCCTTTCCCACCCGCACGCCGACGTCCGCGCCACCGCCGCCCTGGTGCTCTGGAAGTGCGACGGCCAGCGGGCTCTGCCCCACCTGCGAGCCGTGCTCGAAGTGCCTGGGCAGCCCGACAAGGTGAGACTGTCGGCCATCGTGGGCATGGCCAATCTGGGCGAACGGGAGAGCCTGACCCTGTTGCACGGGCTGTTGATGTCCGACGACCCACAAGTCCGCGTCGGCAGCTTTCTGGCGCTGTCCGCGCTGACTGGGCAGCATTTTGGTTACGCGGCTTACGATACGGAAGACAAGCGGCTGGCCTCGGCTACGAAGTGGAAGGAGTGGATCGACGGAGAAGGCAAATCGGCCGATCTAAAATTCCCCATCGACCTGTACGCCGCCGACGTCGGCTATTTGCACGGCAACACGCTGCTGGCCTTCGGCTACCAGAACAAAGTGGTGGAGTACGACCCCTCCGGTAAAGAGGTGTGGTCGTATCCGGGCGGCGGCGCTTGGAGCGCCGAGAAGATGATGAACGGCAACGTGCTCATCGCCGCCTACAACGAGAACCGCGTGATCGAGGTCGACCCCACCGGCAAGATCGTGTGGGAACGCCCCTCGCCTTCGTGCCTCAACGCCCGGCCGCTGCGCAACGGCAACATTCTGATCTCGGAGCACTCCTCGAAAAAAGTATATGAGGTCGATCGCGAGAAAAGTATTCTGTGGGAGTACGAAACTTCGAATGCGTGCTGCGACGCCCATCGGCTGGATAACGGCAACACGATGATCGCCGAAGGGAATCGAATCATCGAAGTCGACCGCGAGAAGAAAATCGTGTGGGAAATGGAAGCCGGGCAGCCTTATGGCATTCAGCCGCTGCGGAACGGCAACGTGCTGGTGGCCGACCTGAACGGCCGCGCCTTCGAGGCGACCCGCGACAAGACCATCATCTGGGAAGTGCAGGAGCAAAACCCGGTCGACGTTTTCCGCTTGCCCAACGGCAATACGATAGTCACGGGCGCCAGCCGCTTCGCCGAGTACACGCCCGACAAGACCGTGGTGTGGTCCCAGGACGGTTGCAACTACGGCACCGCCCGGCGGTAGCCGTATCGTAAGCGCGAAGCGTAAGCGAGGGACGCTGCACGTAAGCGCCAAGCGCAAGCGAGGGATTTCCCCCGATGCCCGAATCGCAACTCCCGGCGTGCCGCAAGTACTCGAAGAAGAGATCCGGGCGTTCGATCTGTCGCGCGATTCTCATCGTCTCATTTGCCGTTGCCGCGCAGACCGCTACCTCATCCTCGCTCCGCGCCCAGGACGCCGACCTGATTCTCACGGGCGGCAAGATCGTCACGGTTGATGGCGATTTCCACATCGCCGAGGCGGTGGCCATCCGCGGCGAGCGGATCCTGCTTGTCGGCAGCGACGAAGAAGTGCTGGCCAAACGCGGCGCCGACACGCGCGTAGTCCAGCTCCAAGGCAAGATGGTGCTCCCCGGCCTGATTGACTCGCATACGCACCCTACTGGCGCGGCGATGCACGAGTTCGATCACGACGTGCCGGACATGGAAACGATCGACGACGTTCTCGCGTATGTTGCTGCCCGCGCCGCCGTGGTGCCCGAAGGGCAGTGGATCTGGGTGCGGCAGGTGTTCATTACGCGCCTGCGCGAACAGCGCTATCCGACTCGTGAGGAGCTCGATCGCGCCGCTCCGCGCCATCCCGTTGTGTTCGCCACCGGCCCCGACGCGATGCTCAACAGCATGGCCCTGTCGCTCTCCGGCATCGATAAGGACTTCCGCGTCACCGGCACAGGCTACGTCGAGAAGGATGCCGACACCGGCGAGCCGACGGGGCTGCTGCGAAGCTGTTCACAGTACATCAAGGGAAGCGACTCGCCGCGCCAGGCCACGCCCCAGGAACGGCTCGACCGTGTCGCTACGCTGTTTTCCGACTACAACTCGGTCGGGCTCACGTCGATCGCCGATCGTAACGCCAGCCCGGGCGCGATTCGGCAGTACGCTGAGCTTCTGGCCGCCGACAAACTGAGCGTGCGCGTGGCCGTTTCGCACGGCGTCGACGCTTCGGCCGACGTCGATGCCGCTTGTCGGCAGATTCGCGAGGTGGCCGAGCACCCGCTGGTCCACGGCGATTCTCGCTTACGCATCGTGGGCATTAAAACGTTCCTCGACGGCGGCATGCTCACCGGCAGCGCGTACATGCGCGAGCCGTGGGGCACGAGTGATACCTACCTCATCGACGATCCCAAGTACCGCGGCGTGCTTTTCATTGAGCACGAAAAGCTCGTCGCACTAGTGAAAGCGGCGGTCGAATCGAAGCTGCAGTTCACGGCCCACTCGGTTGGCGACGGCGCCGTGCACGCGCTGCTGGACGCCTACGAAGAGGTCAACCGCACGACGCCCATCGCGGAAACGCGGCCCTGCATCACGCACTCCAACTTCATGAGCCGCGAGGCGATCGAGCAGATGGCGCGGCTCGGCGTGGTGGCCGACATCCAGCCGGCGTGGCTCTACCTGGATTCTCACACGCTCGCGGCCCAGTTCGGCTACGATCGCCTGCGGTACTTTCAGCCGCTGCACAGCCTGTTCGAGGCGGGGGTGGTCGTCGGGGGCGGGTCGGACCACATGCAGAAGATCGGCTCGCTGCGGTCGATCAACCCGTACAACCCTTTCCTCGGCATGTGGGTTGCCATAACCCGCAAGGGCAAATCGTACGAAGGTACACTACACGCCGAAGAGGCGCTCACCCGCCAAGAGGCCATCCGCTTCTACACCATCAATAACGCCCACCTGCTGTTCCTGGAGAAGGAGACCGGCTCCATCGAACCGGGCAAGCTGGCCGATCTGATCGTGCTGGACCGCGATCTCCTGGAATGTCCGATCGATGACCTGAAAGACGCCCAGGTGCTGCAAACGTACGTTGGCAGTAAACTGGTATTCGAGCGACGTTAACTGCGCACATCGAAGTGGCGCTGTGCAGATAGCCGCCGCATTCATGCGGCGCTTTGCGAGGGCCGCGCCGTAATGCTCGACTCGGAATCGATGCCAGACAACAATTCTCCCGGGAGCGCCAACCATGACACGGGATGAACTACTCAAGCGCATTTCGATCGATCCCAACATTTGCTTCGGCAAGCCCTGTATCCGCGGACATCGCATCTGGGTGTCGCTGGTACTTGACTTGCTCGCAAGTGGCTGGAGCATCGAACAGGTTGTTGCCAATTACCCTGGCATCGACGAAGACGACGTCCGCGCGTGTATCGCCTATGGTGCGGAAATGGCGCGTGGCCGTTTCGTTGACGTTCCGCTGGAGAGCGGCTTGTGAAGATCAAGCTTGATGAGAATCTCGGCGAGCGGGGCGCCGATTTGTTCCGAGCGGCGGCGCACGACGTTGCCACGGTTCCGGAGCAAGGGCTGATTTCAGCGCCGGGCAGCCAATTGATCGCCGCGTGCCGGACCGAAGGCCGCTGCCTTGTTACGCTCGACTTGGACTTTAGCAACCCGTTTCATTATCCGCCTGCCCAGTACTCTGGCATCGCTGTTTTGCGGCTGCCCGCGAAGTCCACCGATGATGATATCTATGGCGCTTGTCGAGCCTTGATCGAGGGAATGACCAAGGGCGACATCCAAGGCAAACTGTGGGTGATTCGCCGCAACCGAATTCGCGAGTATCGTCCGGATGAATCGACGGACTTTTCGGACGATGAATGATCCGGCACAGCAGTCTTCACGTCCCCGCGTCTCCGTGTCAGCGGTCTCGCGCCGTGCCGATTGGATCGCGGTCGTCGTCGCGGCGATTCTGCCCACGCTGGTGACGCTGGCCTATTTCGTGTTGTTCGCCGGCGGCAAGTCGTTCGTCACGCTGGCGGCCTACGGTGTCGGCAAGGGCGTGCAGTTCGCGCTGCCCGTCGTTTGGATCTTCGCCGTTCATCGCCGCAAGTCGACTTGGACCAAACCGCGCCCAACGGCACTCGCGACCGGCGCGGCGTTCGGCGCCGCCGTAGCGGCGGCCATGCTGTTGTTGTACTACGCCTGGCTCAAGCCGGTCGGGTTCTTCAACGGCCCTGGCGGTCCGCGCGAAATGGTGCTCAAAAAGATCGCCGACTTCGGTATCACGGGGCTTCTTTCGTACGCGGCGCTCGGCGTGTTTTACGCGATGGTTCACTCGCTGCTGGAGGAATACTACTGGCGGTGGTTCGTGTTTGCCGAATTGCGGCGGCTGTCGTCGTTTGCCATAGCGCTAGTCGTGTCGAACGTTGCTTTCGCGGCGCATCACGTCGTGGTGCTGGTGGTGTTTTTCGGCTGGGACTCGCCCGCCACGTATCTTTTTACCTTGGCCGTTGCGACAGGGGGCGCGTTCTGGACCATCGTGTACCATCGCACGGGGTCGCTCGCCGCCGTGTGGTTGAGCCATCTGCTGGTCGACGCGGGGATCTTCTACATTGGCTACGACCTGGCGCGTGGGCATATCTTCTGAAGATGGGCATCGATCCATTACCCGGCAATTTGCCTGGCACGCGCGGTCTGGAGGCGCTGGATGCGGTTTTGACGGCCCCTCGCGGGCTTTGCTATACTGGCACGTGCCAGTACGTCCCGCCCCCACTATCCCGCCGATCCTTTTTCGACGAGTGCTTCCCCCAATGTGCGGGAGGCGAGCAGCGATGCGCATTACGCTAAAAGCGCGACGATTGATTCTCGCTGCGACGTGCCTCGTCCTCGGCGCGGTCGATCATGATGCCGGTTCCATCGTGCCGGCGCGAGCGGACGACTCCGCCGAACAATCGCCGGCGGCTGCGGAAGCGAAGGACGATCCGACTTTCGACGCCCAGTCGCTCGAATTCTTCGAGTCGAAGGTGCGACCGCTGTTCGTGGCTCATTGCTACGAGTGTCACGGTCCCGAAGTCGACGAGCCCAAGGGGGGCCTGCGGATGACGGGCCGCGCGGCTCTCCTGGCCGGCGGCGATACGGGCCCTGCCATCGTGCCGGGCAAGCCCAAGAAAAGCCTGCTCATCGACGCGGTGAACTACGGCGACCTGTACGAGATGCCCCCCGACTCCAAGCTTGCGCCCGAGCAAATCGCGATCCTGACCAAGTGGGTCGAAACCGGCGCCGCGTGGCCGGCCGACGAAACTACGACAGCACGCGCCACCGACGGCACGTTTGATCTCGAAGCTCGCCGGGCATCGCACTGGTGCTGGCAACCGGTCAAGCCGCAAGACCCGCCGGCAGTGCGCGACGAAGCGTGGCCGAGCCAGCCGCTGGATCGCTTCATTCTAGCGCGGCTCGAAGCCGAGGGGCTTTCGCCGTCGCCTCCCGCTTCGCCTGCCGCGCTCGTCCGCCGCGTGTTCTTCGATCTGATCGGCCTGCCGCCGCCGCCCGAGGTGGTCGAGCGATTCGTGAGCGATCCGTCGCCCGAGGCGTACGAGCGTATTGTCGACTCGCTGCTCGATTCGCCCCAGTTTGGTGAACGGTGGGGCCGCCACTGGCTCGACCTGGTGCGTTACGCCGAAACGTACGGGCACGAGTTCGACTACGCGATTCCCGACGCCTGGCGGTACCGCGATTACGTGATTCGCGCATTCAACGCCGACCTGCCGTACGACCAGTTCGTTACCGAGCACATTGCGGGCGACTTGCTCGAAGCGCCGCGGCGCAATCCCGATGATGGAACGAACGAATCGATCATCGGCACGGGATTCTGGTGGCTGGGGGAGGCAACGCACGCGCCGGTCGACGTGCGGGCCGATCAGGCCTTCCGCGCCGACAATCAGCTCGACGTGATGGGCAAAACGTTTCTCGGCCTGACGCTGGGATGCGCCCGCTGCCACGATCACAAATTCGACGCCATCTCGACGCGCGACTACTACTCACTGGCGGGCTTTCTCCGCAGCTCGCGGCGGCAGGAGGCGCTGCTCGATCCCCAGGGCAAAATCGCCGATGCCGCGCAATCGATGCAGCAGCAGGTCAATGCGGCCAGTGCGGCGCTGCGCGAGTCGGTGGGTGACGCAAGCGAAGGCGCGGCAGACTCGATCAGGCACTATCTCTTGGCGGCGCGGGAAGTCGCCCAAGCAGGCGACGCCGCGAAATCCGCCGATATTGCGGGAGCCCGCGGACTGAATGCCGAGTTGCTTTCGCGATGGGTGCCGGCCCTCGAAGCCGTGGACGCCCGCGATGTATCGCACCCCATGAGCGCGTGGCGCCGGCTGACGGCCGTGCAAAAAGTGCTTGAGCCGCAGGATATCGTCGACGCGAGAAACAAGTTGCAGTCCCAATCGGAAGCGGTCGACCGTGCTCGCGCCGAGGCGCCGCTGTTGGCCGACTTCGACGACGGCACCTACGACGGCTGGTTCGTCACCGGTGCGGCATTCGGCGAGGCTCCTACGTCGGCCGGCCAGTGGGATTCGCGGGAGCGCGGCGTTCGCGCTGCATCGCCCGGCATGGCGCACAGCGGCATGCTCGCGCGGAAGCTGCAAGGGGCTCTCCGCTCCCCCACGTTCACGATTCACCACAAGAATGTGCTCTATCGCATCGCGGCAGAAAGGGCCCAGGTCCGGCTCGTCGTTGACGGCTATTTCATGGATTCGTACAGCGCGCTGCTCTTTAGCGGCCTGAAGTTCGACGTCGATACCGGCGGCAAGTTGGAGTGGCACGTGCAGTCGGGCGACCTGAGCCGCTATCTCGGCCACCGTGCGTATATCGAGGTCGTCGACAACGGCGACGGTTGGGCGGCGATCGACGAAATTCGATTCAGCGATGGCGGACCGCCGCCAGATGCGCCGAGCCGACCCGCGCTCGAAGCCCTCGCTGATGCGGTAGGCGCGATGGCTAGTGCGTCGGGTGAGGCAGAGCGTCCCTCGCCGCTCGATGCGATCGCAACTGCTTACGGAAAGGCAATCTCGAGCGCTATCACCCGCTGGCACGAAGGCCGTGCCGACGCCGACGACACGCGCCTTCTCAACTGGATGCTGGAGAACGACCTGTTCGATTCGCCCGTCGCCGACGACGCACTCAACACGCAGCTCGCCGAATCGGCTTCCAAACTCGACGAGCTCGCCAAGTCCGTTCCCGATCCTGTCCACGTCCTCGCCATGGCCGACGGTTCCGGCGAGAACGAGCACGTATTCATCCGCGGCAATTACAAGACTCTGGGCGACGAAGTACCCCGGCAGTTTTTCACCGCGCTGGGAGGCACACCCCAAGAGGCGATCGGCACCCAAAGCGGTCGACTCGCTCTGGCCCGCGAGATCGCTGACCAGGCCAATCCGCTCACCGCCCGCGTCATGGTCAACCGCGTGTGGTACCACTTGTTCGGGCGGGGCATTGTGGCGTCGGTCGACAACTTCGGCGTGCTGGGCACCGAGCCGACGCATCCCGAGCTGCTCGACTATCTGGCCACGCAGTTCGTTACCGAAAGCTGGTCGGTCAAACGGCTCATTCGCTCGATCGTGCTCAGCAGTACGTATCGCATGTCGAGCGAGCCCGACGGCGCCGGCGATGCGCACGATCCGCAGAACCTGCTCTTGCATCGCCAGAACATCCGCCGGCTGGAAGGCGAGGCGATTCGCGATGCCATGCTGGCCGCCAGCGGCCGGCTCGACCCGCGGCAGTTCGGGCCTAGTGTGCCCGTGCATCTCACCCCATTCATGCAGGGGCGGGGCCGTCCCGGCACGAGTGGACCGCTCGATGGAGCCGGCCGACGCAGCATCTACCTCGAGGTCCGCAGAAACTTTCTCTTTCCCATGCTGCTGGCGTTCGACGCGCCCATTCCGTTCAATACAATCGGGCGACGCAACGTGTCGAACGTGCCGGCCCAGGCGCTCACGCTGCTCAACGATCCCATGGTCATTGAACAGGCGCGGGTATGGGCCCACCGCATGCTGGCAACCGAAGGAACGGCCGAACAGCGCATCGACGCCATGTACCTGGAGGCATTCGCTCGGCCACCCGACGACCAGGAACGCGCGGCAGCGCTCGCCTTTTTGGATACCCAGGGAAAGCAACTCGGCCTGTCGCCCGAAGCGGCCCGCGCGAGCGAAGACGTTTGGGCCGACCTGTGCCACGTTTTATTTAACGTAAAGGAATTCATCTTCATACGTTAGACGAACCGTTCTCGGTGATCTGCCCGACCGGTTGGACAATGACCAATGACCAAGCCCAAATGACCAATGGGCCCGAGCATCGAGGCATCGGGACCGGCAACATAGGTTTGATGTAGATGCCCCATTGCGGCCGCTATTTAACGCGTAGTTTCACTCGCCGCGAGATGCTCGCCCGCTGCGCCAGCGGTTTCGGCGCGGTGGCGCTCTCCGCGCTGTTGGCGCGGCCTGAGTTCGGCGGCGACGCGTCGGCCCACGAACCGTCCAATCGCAACGATCCCTTCGCCCCGCGGCCTCCGCACTTCGAGCCCAAGGCCACCAGCGTCATCTTTCTCTACATGGATGGCGGCCCGTCGCAGGTCGACACGTTCGACCCCAAACCGCGGCTCACCGAGGAAAACGGCAAACCCTTCCCCATGAAGATGGAGCCGACGCAGTTCAACAACAACGGCAACACGCTCGGTAGCCCGTGGCGCTTCGCCCAGTATGGACAGTGCGGCATGCCGATCAGCGAGCTGTTTCCGCACGTCGCCCAGCACGCCGACGAGCTGGCCGTGCTCCGCTCCATGACCTCCGACTTCTCCGAGCACACGACCGCCAATTACTTTCTGCACTCGGGCATCGGCATCCAGGGTCGCCCCAGCATGGGCGCCTGGTGCAGCTATGGCCTGGGAAGCGAGTGCGATGATTTGCCCGGCTTCATCGTGCTCAACGGCGGGCTGATTCCGCCCGGCGGGCTCGACTGCTTCAACAGCGGCTTTCTGCCGGCCACGTACCAGGGGTCGATCTTCAGTCCGGGCGACGAACCGCTGGCCAACGTCCGCCGCGCCGAGCGAACCGACGAGCTGCAACAGAACAAGCGGGCCCTGCTCCAACAGCTCGACCGCGGCGTGCTCGATTCTATGGGGCACGATGACGAGCTCGAATCGGCCATCGCCAACTACGAGCTGGCCTTCCGCATGCAGTCGGCCGTGCCCGCGCTCTCCGACCTGAGCGGCGAGACCCAGGCCACGCTCGACATGTACGGCTTCGACGCCACCACCAAGGGCACGGCCATCTATGCCCGCGAATGTTTGCTCGCGCGGCGATTGGTCGAGCGCGGTGTGCGGTTCATCGAGCTCACCTGTCCCTCCGTCGGGCACGACCGCTGGGATCAGCACAGCAACCTCAAAGGCGGCCACGAAGACAACTCGC
>CAYQAJ010000112.1:0-4956 GCA_964415245.1 uncultured Pirellulaceae bacterium
AAAATGTGCCTGTCCCCTTCTCCGGACGGTTTCAGGATAACCCCTTACGCCGCACTTCGCACCGCCCGCCAGCCCCAAACAGGGATGCACCTCGCTAATCAAAAAAGATCAAAATAGTACGCGCGTGCGGATCGCCTCGATCAAGTCGTGCAGCCACACGTATCCGATCGAGGTTTGCCCGCAGTGAATTCTGGCTACGACGCCTGCCCCGGGCCGCAAGCGGGGAATGTCGTCCGAGTCGATCTCCACGGTGATCAGCACGCTCCCCTCGCGACCCTGCCGCGTCTCCGATGCCAGGGCCACGCGCTCGATCGTTCCATAGTGCGTGACGGCCGGATCGTTTTTGAGCAGGAACGTCACCTCGAGCGCCTCGCCCCGCTGGCGCTGGGCCTCGAGCACGTAGCCGATATGGCGATCGGGCACCTCCAATTCGAGCACCCACGGCCCTGAAGGATCGGCCACCGACAACAACGCCTGGCCGCGGCGAACGGGGCGGTCGGCAAGGATCTGTCGAATCTCCCAGGTGAGAATCTGTCCGTCGATGGGGCTCTTTACGATCAACTGCTCGGCCTGTCGGTCCACGACGGCCAGCCGCTCGTCGAGGTTCTTGCACACCTGCTCCAACTCTATCTCCCGGGCCGCAAGCAGATTGAACTGATCCTGCTCCTGCCGCGTGGTGGGAGAGGCGCCGAGGATCGCCGACTTGACCGACGACAATTGTTCCTGGGCCGTTTGCCTTTCGCCCAAGAGTCGCGTCCGCTCGAAGTCGAGCTCCGCGTTGGTAAGCTCCAAGATCGGTTCGCCCTTGTGCACGTCGGCACCCTGGCGGTCGACGTGAAGCTGCTCGACGATTCCGTCCGCCGGGGCGAACAGGTGGTGCCGCAATTGCGGCTGCAACTGGCCCGACGCCGAAACAGTGAACTCGCCCGGCACCATCACCAGCGCAACGACCCCGGCCGCGACAACCAGCGCCGCAGCCGCAACCAAGAACACGCGGCGGCTGAAGATCAGCCAACTCAGCGCCGCAAACCACCTCTGAAGCGGAACGAGCGTCGCGCGGCGATAGGCAAGCGCTTTGTCGAGCGCCGCGGCGCCGTGGCGGGCGGCGATCTCGGCGCGTTCCCGATCTTGTGATTCGTCTCCCTCCGCGCCGAATCGCTCGATCACCAAAGCGCCGATGATACGGTGCCGTCGCTTCACCCCCGGCCGCCTTTCCGGAGAGTGCAGGGGAAGCACGGCGATGCTCCGCACGTGGGCCAGATCGAGATACTGGTGCAGCGGCTCTTCGATCTGCGGCGGCCGCGGCTGGCCCGGCCCGCCATACCACAGAGGCTCGTCGACCGACAGCACCGCCCGGCCGAGTCGCTGCAAACACGCAACCGCGTTACTGCGTCGATCGACCGAATCCGCGCCGCTGATCGCCCGAACGCGGCACCGCCGCCCGGTGCCTAAGATCACGCTCGCGCGATCGCAGCCGATGAGCCGGCGCGCCTCGTTGGCCAAGGCATAGACGGTTGCCTCCAGATTGAGGCCGGAGTGCACGGTCTCGACGAACTGGTCGAAGCGGCTCCAAGTCGACTGCCGCTCTTGCAGTCGGCGAAGCTGGTGGTGGCGAAGATGGTCGGATGCTAGCTCCGCCAGTCCCTCGAGCAATTGCAAACAGTGACGCTGTGCCGCCGGCGACATTCCGTCGCGGGGCAGTAGTTCCAGAACCCCTGAGGCCCCGTCGGGACCCAATAGCGGGCACACCAGCAACAGCGAATTGGTGGGGTTTGCCGCTTCGCCGTCGTGCGACACGTAACCCGCTGGCACAGCCCGCGGCTGCCCTTCCAGGAGCACGTTATCCAACAGCCGCAAGTGCGTCGGTGCCGCGGGACCTTCCGATCCCCAGGGATCGGCGGCGGCCCGGGCGTTCACTTCCATTCGCAAGGGTGCGTCGGGCGTCGCTTTGAGCCAGACCACGCCACCGACCGCAGTCAGGGCGCGGACCGTGCGCCCCATCAACTCGGTGAAGAATTCGCGAGTCGAAAGGTCGGTCGACGAGAGCCGCGCGATCTCCTCTACGACTCCCTCAATCTCCTGCCACGTCTGTTCCGTGACGGCTTGTTCGGTCGCTCGCCCGTGTTGCGCCATAGTTGATGCAGTATACCTTTTGCCCAGCCGCCTTGTCATAACCCCATGGCGGGCCAAGGATTTTCGCGCGGGAGCACCCAAGTAGGTCCCGTCTGCCGGACGGGACCGGAAGCAGCTCGGACAGCCGCGCGACAGACATATCGAGAGCGCGGTGGTGACATCTATATCTACTGCCATTTCACTGCTGTCGTGGCGGCCGCATGCGGTGCTGTCACGGAGGGTCCATCGCGCTCGGTGCCTGGCAAAGTCTAACGGTTCGATGAATTGTCCGATTTCTTAGGGTTGTGCCAAGAATAACGTCTGTTACGGCCAGCTTCCTGCCGATGAATTACCAGCAGTATGGGGGTCGTGGTCCCCCTTTTTGGGCCACGCTGCGCCCACAAATACGACGGAGGCAGGCGTGCGTTCCGTCCCCTCGACACGTCGAGCGGTCGCCGGCCGATGCAGCACGCTCGGGCGGATCGTTCAACCCACCGGCAACGCCGTGTCGGCCGGAAGCGCGACTTCCGCCGAACCGGCCGCGTCGGGTGCGGTGCGAGTCGTCGATGGGGTGGTTGGTCACGAGGCAGATCGCGCGAGTGCGCCAACGCGGCGCGTACGACCAGGACGGTCAGCGATGAACTTTGTGCAGCGGTGGGCGATCGGCTTGTCGGTAGCTACGGCGCTACTGGTGTCGGGTTGCTCCCTGTACCGGTTCGAGCGCGAGCCGGTGTTCCACGACGACGGCGCAGCGGCCGACTACGCCACCGTGTCCACCGAGATCGAGTACCCCGACGTCGACGCCCCGGTAAGCGAGTCCCAAGACACGCCACCGCCACTGACGCTCGACGACTTCCAGTCGATCGAGTATTGGGATCTCGACCTGCAAACCGCGGTGCACTTGGCACTGGCCAACTCAACGACCTTGCGCGATCTCGGTGGCTTGATTCTGCAAACGCCCGAGGCTATGTCCACGGTTCACGATCCGGCCATCGTCGATACCGATCCGCGGTTTGGCGTCGACGCTGCTCTGAGCGCCTTCGACGCCTCGTTCACGGCCAACGCCTTCTTCGAAAAGAACGACCGGCAGATCAACAACGAGTTCTTCGGCGGCGGCACCCGCACGCTGAAGCAGGACCTGGCCTCGTTTGATTTCGCACTCAGTAAGCGGGCGGCAACCGGCACGCAGTTCACTGCGCGAAAACTGATCGACTACGACTTCAACAACGCGCCGGGCAACGCCTTTCCCAGTGTGTGGACGGTGTTTCTCGACGCCGAGGTTCGCCATCCCCTGATGCAGGGAGGAGGCATTGAGTACAACCGCATCGCCGGCCCGGGCGCTACTCCCGGCAACGTCAACGGCGTGCTCATTGCCCGCGTCAACACCGACATAAACATCGCCGAGTTCGAGACCGGCGTGCGTAATCTCGTCAGCGACGTGGAGAACGCCTACTGGGAGCTGTACTTCGCCTACCGCGACCTCGACGCCAAAATTTCGGCACGCAACCGAGCGCTCGAAACCTGGCGCCGCATTCATGCCCTGTACGAAACAGGGCGCCGCGGCGGTGAGGCCGAAAAGGAAGCGCAGGCCCGCGAACAGTACTACCGCCTCGAAGAGGAGGTGCAGACCGCCCTCGGGGGTACCGTCATCGAGAAGACGCGCTCCAACACCTTCCGCGGCGTGGGCGGCGTGCAGCCCAACGAGCGGCGCCTGAGGCTCATCGCCGGTCTGCCGATCAGCGACGGAAAGCTCATTCGTCCCTCCACCGAGCCGACCATGGCCCGCGTGACGTTCGACTGGGACGAAGTGCTGTTCGAGGCCATTCGGCGACGAAGCGAGCTGCGCCGCCAGCAGTGGATCATCAAGCGCGGCGAGCTGGAGCTGATCGCGGCGCGGAACTTCCTTTTGCCCAAGCTCGACGCCATCGGCCGGTATCGCTGGCGCGGCTTCGGCCGCGACCTGATCGATCCCGATCCCGAGCCCGTGCAGTTCGACAACGCCTACGCCGATCTGGTCACCGGCGACTTTCAGGAATGGCAGCTCGGAGTCGAAATGGAGCTCCCCATCGGCTTCCGCCAGGGTCACGCCGCCGTCCGCAACGCCGAGCTGCTGCTGGCTCGCGAACGGGCGATCCTGGAAGAGCAGGAGCACGAAGTCACGCACGACCTGAGCAGCGCCTGGGCCGACAAGGAACGAGCCTATGTCGTCACCCAGACCAACTACAACCGCCGACTCGCCGCGCGGCAGCAGCTCGCCGCGCTGGAAGCGGTGTACGAAGACGCCGACGAGAACGAGAAGGCCCGACTCCTCGATCTCTTGCTCGACGCCCAACGCCGCCTGGCCGACGCCGAGAGCCGCTTCTATCGCTCGTTGGTCGAGTACACGCTCTCCATCAAGCAGATGCACTACCAGAAGGGATCGCTGCTGGACTACAACGGCATCTACCTCTCCGAAGGCGCGTGGCCCGACAAGGCCTACCACGACGCGAACCAGCGCGAACGACTCCGCCGCAACCCGTGGAAGCTTTCCGACTACCTCCTCCACGAGGTCCCAGTCGTCAGCCGCGGATCGCACCCGCCCGACGTGGTGTCGGGAGGCATGCTCGACGAGGACACCAATATCAAGGGGGCGGAGCACTTCGACTCGCTCCCGCCCGGCGGTTTCGATCGCACCGATCTGCAGCATGGCAGCGACGAAGGGCCCGATCCTGACGCGGAAGCTCGGCGGCGCGAAGCGATCGACGCCCAACTGCTGAAGCATGGCGCCCCTGCGATGCCGCCGGATGGGCAACCGCTACAGCACACCTCCTCCGCGCCGTCGTCGCGTAACCAGCCATTGCCGTA
>CAYQAJ010000112.1:5056-14945 GCA_964415245.1 uncultured Pirellulaceae bacterium
GCGCCACCGTCGGGTAGCCAGCCCTTGCGGTACGACGCCTCCGCGCCGCCCTACGTCGGTCGTGGCGAAAGTGCCGGTCCGGCTCCCGTGCGAACCGATGGCATGTACTTCTCCGGCGCGGCATCGCAGCAGGGAAGAACCCTCATCGGGCCCGACGAAATGCCCGCGGGCGGTTTCGATTCGGCCGCTCCCTCGGGCGCAACCGGCGTCGCGAATCGGCCCACTCCGGCGCTGCGGTAATCGCGCTCTCGCGACTGCCCGAGCCTGACTTCTTACGCGAGGCGCTCGTTCTCGAGCAAAGTTTCCCCGCCAGGTCCGCGCTCGATTCCAACCACGCCGCCTCACGTGTCGAGTCGTTGCGCACGACAGGCGCATCGTTCGCTTGTTTCGATGGCCCACTCCCCCGCGTACAATACGCACTTGGCTGGCGCCGCCATTTCGCCGCCACTTCGCCACCACTTTGCAGGCTCGCGACATGATCGGGCAAACCGTAGGTCCGTACCGCCTGAATCGCGTGCTGGGACGCGGCGGCATGGGAACGGTCTATGCGGCCGTACACGAAGAGACGGGCGAAGTTGCCGCGGTCAAGCTGCTATCTCCCGCGTCGGCCGCCGACTCCCATTTTCGCGAGCGCTTTCTGTCCGAGGTCGAGGCGCTCAAGATGCTCAGGCATCCCCACATCGTCGAGATGTTCGCTTACGGCGACCACGACGGACAGCTCTACTACGCGATGGAGCTGCTCTCCGGCCGCAGCTTGCAGGACGAGCTGCGCGAGGGCCGACGTTTCGACTGGCGCGAGGTGGTCGAGATCGGCATCCAGGTTTGCTCCGCGCTCAAGCACGCGCACGATCGTGGCGTGATCCATCGCGACCTGAAGCCGGCCAACCTGCTGCGCGACGAGCAGCAGCAGGTGAAGCTGTCGGACTTCGGCATCGCCCGACTCTTCACCGCCACGCACCTCACGGCCGAGGGAGCCATGGTGGGTACGGCCGACTACATGTCGCCCGAACAGGCCGAGGGGCGTGCCGCCTCCGCCCGCAGCGACCTGTATAGCCTGGCGTGCGTTCTCTACGCGCTGTTGGCCCGCCGGCCGCCTTTCGTGTGCCGTTCGGTGGCCGAGGCCGTGCACCGCGTTCGTTATGAAACGCCGGAGCCCGTGACGGCCTTCGCCCCCAACACTCCGCGCGAGCTGGACCAACTGCTGCAGCGCCTGCTGCGGAAAGACCCGCAGCAACGCATCGCCACGGCCCAGGCGCTGGCCAACCGTCTGGGCGAAGTGCTGGAATTGGCCCCTTCCGCCGATCTGCCGAGTCCCGCGGGACCCGACAAAGCATCGAGCGACGCGCAGCCAGGCGACGGTGACAAGATGCCCGACGGTAACAAGGTGCCCGACGGTGACAAGATGCCCGACGGTGTGCCCACCGATGCGACCGTCGATTTCGGGAGCGACATTCACACCAAGGACTCGGGCACCTTGCGCACGTCCGACTCGGGCGGATCGCCGTCTGGCTCGGGTGCGTCGCCGACCGACTCCGACGCATCGCTATCCGACTCGGGCGCATCGCCGCAGTCGGCCGTCACGGTGGTCTCCCCGTCTGGCGGCGGTCCATCGCAGCGCTGGCACGTAGACTCGATCGAAAGGCCGCAGCTCGGCGCAGCCGAAGACCATTACGAAAACGACCCAAATCGAATCGTCAAGCTCGCGGGGCTCGTGGTCGCCGCGGCGATGATCGTGGCGGTGGTCGTTTACCTCGCCTGGCCCACGTCGGCCGACACGCTCTATGAGCGAATCCGCACCGCCGCTGAATCCGGCGAGACCGCGCCGCTGTTGGAGCGACAGGAGGACATGGAACAATTCCTCGATCGCTTCGCCGACGATCCCCGCTCTGGCGAAGTACGAGGCTATCTCGACCAGGTACAACTCTATCGCGATCAGCGCAGCTTGGAGCTCCGCGCGCGATTCGGCCTTCGCGGCGAGGAGCTTGCCCCCGCGGAAAGGGCCTACTTCGAGGCCGTACAAATCAAGACGTACGATCCTGCAGCGGCCGCCGAGCGGTTTCAGGCGCTGATCGACGTGTTCGGCAATCAGGACGACGCCTCGCCCCAAACCCGGCAATGCGTGGAGTTGGCCCGGCGACAGCTCGAGCAATTGCAGACCGAATCCGATGCCGACCAACAGGCCACGCGCGACGAAATCGAGCGGCAGATCGACCGCGCCGGCGGACTCACGAAAAGCGAACCGGCCAAAGCGCGGGCCATCCTGCACGGCATCATCGTGCTCTACGGCGACAAACCGTGGGCACAAACGCAAGTCGACACGGCGCGCGAGCGCCTCTCACAACTGCATTCGCAGTGATGAAGGAACGCGAAAAAGGGATCGACGCAATGAAGGAGTCGGGAGTCTTTGTCGCGAAACACCCTGCGGCCCGCTGGGGTCAAAGATTTCCGATCCCTTCCTTACATCGCAACACCTCATCACTGCTCTTCTCCGGGTAGAGAGTGAGGGTGAGGGCGACAGTGAGGGCGAGGGTGAGAGCTGATTCGCAGTGGCGTGCCACTGGCCAGTCCGCCTTCGGTGGATCGGCCAGTGCAATCCGTTAAGTGCCACTGGCAAGCGAAGTCGGCCAGTGCGCCCCGTCATTCCCGCGCAGGCGGGAATCCAGTCCGTCCGTCCATAGATAGCCGCCACATGGATGTGGCGGTCGCGGAACCCAACGCACCGTCCGCGCGGACACAAAGGCGCGACGACGCCTCCGTCGCGTCGGGAATCGCCGTCGGCTATACTGCCCGCCGAGGTCACCGATGGTCGAAATCAAATATACCGGCGACGCCTTGTGGGCCAGAATCGAGCGGGCCGTGGAAAACGTCAAGGATCGATTACGCAGAACGACCGAAGCGCTGAACGCCGCCGGTGTGCCGTACGCCGTGGTCGACGGCAACGCGGTGCAATACTGGGTGGCGCAAGTCGACGAGTCGGTGGTTCGCAACACGCGCGACGTCGATATCATCCTCAACCGCGCCGATCTCCCACGCGCGATTCAGGCGCTGGAAGGCGCGGGCTTCCTCTATCGGCGCTCGGCGGGCGTTACAGAGAGCCTGTTTCAAGACCGACGGGGACTGGCTCACTTTGCCGAGTCTGCGAGGCAAAGGGTCCCTGTCCCCCTCTCCGAAGTCGGTCTTGAAACAGACGGCATATTTCTCGACGGCCCCGACGCCAAGGCTCGCGACGCGGTTCACGTCGTGTTCGCGGGCGAGAAGGTGCGCGACGACTATCCGGAAGCCGTGCCCGCGATCGACGATTACGAACTGATGCACGACGCCCGCACCTTGCCCCTCGAGCCCCTCGTGCGAATGAAGCTCACCTCGTTCCGCCGCAAGGATCAAGTGCACCTGCAAGACATGATCTCGGTCGGCCTGATCGACGAAACCTGGCTCGATCGCCTCTCGCCCAAGCTGCGGGTGCGATTGCAAGAACTGCTCAACGATCCGGAAGGGTGATTCGCCCGACGAGCGCACAAGCTGCGGCCGTGGCGCGCGTTTCGGTAAGTTTTTGCTAAAGGCGGACCCGTGACCGTCAACCTTTCGGAAATCCCTGGCGCGTTTCACTTGCCCCGCATGAACTGGGACGCGATCCGTGCCTGGGTCGACAAGCACGTTCCCGAACCCGATCGACCGCAGGCGTGGGCCGACATCGTTGACCAGTGGCTCGCTGTGCTTAACAAAGCGCTCGGGAACCAATATCAAACGGTCGCAACGGAAAGCCTCGTCGTTTTCGCGCCGCGAGACTATGAGCTTGCTGAGTCGTTGCTCAGGCACGCCGAATCGGGCATCGCGGCGATTACCGATGCGTTGGGAGCCCTGGCAACCGAAAGCCAAATCGGTCCGCTCGTCATTCTGCTCTTCGCCGACGACGACACGTATACCGACTACATCTGGCCGTTCTTCCGCGAAGGCGAATACGGCGCTTCGGCAGGCGTATGCGTGCGGCAGGGATACGTCCACATCGCCGCCCACGCCACTTCGGATAATTCGGTGCAGCGGACTGTACTCCACGAGATCAAGCACGCCTGTCTGTCGCACCTGACGTTGCCCCTTTGGCTCGAAGAGGGAGTCACGCAGTTGGCCGCGGAAGCCGGCATCGGAACATGGGCTCGTTTTCACCTCGACGCCAAAACCGCGTCGGACATCAGGCGCTACTGGCGCGAGAACGGTCTGGGAAACTTTTGGTGGGGCCGAGGTTTCTACTTACCCGACGAGGGGCAGCTCCATAGCTATCGCTTGTCGCAAGTGCTGTTCCACTTGCTTATCGCCGACCATCGCCGCCAGCTCCCTGATTTCGTTCGCCATGCGCACCGAGGCGACGCCGGCGAAAGTGCCGCACGGGAGTATCTCGGCCGCGGCTTGGCCGATCTGGCCGCGCAGTTTCTAGGCGAAGGACCGTAGGAGCCGGTGCCGCTTGATTGCCGATCGTACTGCCAGCGAGGCAGCCTCAACATGACTCGCAAACTGTTCGACAAAGCGCTGGCCGACTTCGACGAAGCGATTCGGCTCGACCCCGAGTTTGCCGGCGCGTACACAGGCCACGGAATTGCGCACGCGAAGCTCGGCGACTACGCTGCCGCACACGCGGACTACGAGCATGCGATTCAACTCAATCCGCAAGATCACTCCGCCCAAAACAATCTGGCATGGCTTCTGGCCACTTGTCCCGACGACAACTATCGCGATGGCTCGCGGGCACTCGTGCTCGCCAATCGAGCGTGCGAACTCACTGGCTTCAGCAATTGGTACTGCGTCGGCACGCTCGCCGCCGCGAATGCCGAGGTAGGCAACTTCGAGGAAGCCCGCACCTGGGCCAGGGAAACCCTGCGTCTGGCGCCCCAAGAAGAGCGCGCCGGCTGCAAACAGCGGCTCAAGCTGTACAAGGAAGGGAAGCCGTATCGCGACGTGGAGTAGCGCCCTGTAGGCGAATTGGCAACCGGATCGGCGCCGGGAATCGCGTCGTCGGAGCCGTTAGCGCATGTCTCGTTCTTCTTGCCCGCGAAAGCCCCAAGCGATATGCTGGCATGCGTTGAAGCGAATTCCGTCCGCAGGTTCCATTTTCATCCGTCTGAAGCGCGACGGCAGATGTTACGGACGGCGTGAACGCAGCTTCTGGAAGTGGGCAAGACCATGTACCTAATCGCGATGGCACCGCCGCCAACGGGCGCGCAGTGCGCCGTAGTCACCGCGATTCTTGGTATTCTCGCGTTTGGGTGTCTTTGCATGGCGTTTCGGCGGTTGCGGCTGCGGAGCGATCCGCTGGCGTCCGCAAAATGGCTCCCCGTCGCCGCCGTCGGCGGAGGATTGACACTCGCTCTGGCCGGGCCAATCGCGCCGGGTCCCGATGCGATGGAGCACTGGATTGGCTACTATGCTCTGTTCACGTCCCTACGCTTCTTTTTCGGCTCGCTGGCTGGAATCGCAATCTCGTCCATCGTGCTCTGCTCGGTGGACAAGTCCGACGGGTCGAAGTCGCGGCGCGGTCCTTTTCAGTTCCGTGTTTCCGAGCTCTTACTGCTCACCACCTTGATCGGGGTTATCTGCGCTCTCTTTGCGTCGTCTGCTTATTGCGCCGTTCTGGTACTACTTCAAGCCGTGGTTATGGTCGGCATGTTTGCTGCCTATGTGCGCCCTCGGCTCGCCCATGCTGCGCCCGGACAAATGACTCCAGCGGATTCGAGTGCGCCGGTTGTCAACAGCGGCTCAAGCTATACAGGGAGGGGAAACCGTATCGCGAGGTGGAGTCGCCCGTCACCGACAATTGCAATTCCGACTAAGCGGCAACCATCACAACCGATTTGCCGTAAACGGTAGGACCGGCGCCGCCAAGTCGTTATGATGCGCATATCGTCGGGATCCCATTTCTCCCACGGAGGCCGTGCCATGACGCGCCTTGTTGTCTTCTCGGCCGTTTCCGTTTGGCTGTCGTTTGCAACCGCGCCGCTCGCAGCGCAGACAGTCGGCGACAAGGTCGTGGTGATCGCCGCCGATGCCAACCTTCGCGTCGAGGGTGGCAAGAGAAAGCCCGTTTCGCAGGGCAGCACACTCCTTGTCGAAGAGGTCAAAGGCGTTTCGCTGCGAGTCAGCGGTAGCGACCAGGGCTGGATTCGCCGCGACGACGTAACCCCTCTTTCGGAAGCGATCGACCATTTCACGCGCGCGATTGCGGCGGAACCGGAAAGCGCCGGCCTGCGCGTGGCTCGCGGTCGTGTGTTGACCGCGCTCGGCAAATCCGACGAGGCGATTGCCGACTTTGACGAGGCTATCCGTCTCGATTCCAAGAATGCGGCCGCTTTCTACTGTCGCGGACTCGCGCGGCGCGAAAAGCAAGAAATCAACAAGGCGATTGAGGATTTCAGCCAGGCGATTCTTCTCGATTCCAAGGACCGGCAGATGTACTTGAGCCGCGGGAGAGCGCTCGTCGACGTCGGCGAGTACGGCAAGGCCGCCGTCGATTTCGGCGAAGCGATACGACTCGATCCCAAGGACGCCTCCACCTATATCGACCGCGGCAACGCCTTGCGGCAAAGCGGTGAGTTCGACGAGGCCATGGACGATTTCACCAAGGCCACCCGCCTTGCCCCGAAGGACTTGCGGGCCTACTTCGGCCGAGCGCAAGCGTGGGCCGACCAGGGCGAATACGACAAGGCGATCGCCCATTTCGGCGTGGCAATCCGTACCGACCCCAAGGACATCCGGGGCTACGTCGGCCGCGGCGATGCGTACCAACGCAAGGCAAACTACGACAAAGCCATCGCCGACTACGACGAGGCGATTCGCCTCACTCCGAAGGACGCTCATCCTTATGGCCGCCGCGGCGCCGCATGGGCCGCCAAAGGCGAGTTCGACAAGGCCATGAGCGATTTCGACGAGGCGATCCGCATCGCCCCGAACGACTCGGGCGTATTGGTCGGCCGCGGAAACGCCTGGCGGGCTAAGGAAGACTACGACCGGGCGATCGCCGACTTCGTCGAAGCGTTGCGGCGCGACCCGGAAGTCGCCCCCGCCTATCTCGGCCGAGGCGCCGCTTGGACCGAGAAGGGCGACTACGACCGAGCCTTGGCCGATCTGAACAAAGCGATCGAGCTGGCGCCGCACGACGCCGACGCATACAGCGCTCGCGGCGACGCCTGGGCGCGAAAGAACGATCGCGAGAAAGCTCGAGCCGACTACAACAAGGCGATCCAACTCGACCCCAGAAACTACGCCGCCTACTTCGGGCGGAGTCGCGTGTGGTCCATCATGGAGCTCGAAAAGCAGATCGCCGACGAGAACGCGGCCAAGAAACTCGACCCCAAGCGATTCGAGGCAGACCTTCTCCGCAGCTACACTTCGCCCAGCACCCCCGATCACGATGCGAGCATCCGCAAGTACGACGACGCAATCCGCAGCAACCCCAAAGACGCCTCCGCCTACCGGAAGCGCGGTATCGCCTGGCACAACAAGGGCCAGTACGACCACGCCATCGACGACTACAACGAGACGATTCGCCTTGATCCCACCGATGCCGTCGCCCTCGTCTCTCGTGGCCGCGCGTGGCAAATCAAGGGCGAGCTCGACAAGGCCATCGCTGACTTTACCGAGGCGATCCGCATCAAACCCGAGTACGCCGATGCATATGTCGATCGGGGCGACGCCTGGGTCGACAAGACGGATCTTGACAAGGCAATCGCCGACTTTGACGAGGCGATTCGCCTCGATCCCAAACTTGCCGTCGCCTATCGATATCGTGGCCGCGGATGGCTCCACCGCGACCAGTACGACAAGGCCCTTGCCGACTTCACCGAAGCGACCCGTCTCGAACCGGACGACGATGGGGCTTACTGGTGGCGCGCCATCGCACATGCTTGTAAAGGCGAGTACGAACTCGCCGTGGCCGACTATACGGAGTCCATTCTCCGTAATGCGAAAAGCCCTACGGCGTATTACTCCCGCGGACATGCTCGGTATCAACTGGGGCACTACGCCGACGCCGTCGAGGACTTCAACCAGTCGCTCGAATTCGATCCCGAATATGTTTCGGCCTACAGCGACCGGGCCTGGCTCTGGGCGACTTGCCCTGACGAAAAGCTTCGCAGCGGCCGCAAAGCGGTGGAGAGTGCTACCCGCGCCTGCGAACTGACCAAGTGGGCCGACGCGAGCCACTTGATTGTGCTTGCGGCGGCCTATGCGGAAGCCGGCGACTTCGATAAGGCCATCGAATGGGCCAATAAGGGCGTGGAATTAAATCCCGATGAATATGGAGCGCAAGGCGCGGAAATGCTCGAGCTCTATCGCGCCGGCAAGCCATACCGCAACAACCCGACGGCGAGCAAATAGTGGTCTCCGTCAACGCGGCCACCGTGACATCGTGCGCGAGAGCTCTTCGCCATGTTCCCCTGGTCTCGGCCAACTTGCCCGTGCGACGGCGAGGCCAAACGCTGGGTCGAGGATCGGCTCCGCTGGTTGAGTCGGCAGTTTGGGCTGCACATTCTGCTCGAACGGCGGATCATTCTGCCGACCAGCGAGTACTTTCCCGACCCCTACGACGGCTCGGCCGAGTCGGTGCGGCGAATGTTCGAGCGCGTGTGCGAGTACATGGAGGTCGACCCCGAGCTGTTGGACGTCGAGCTGTACAGCGATCGCACGCCCGGATCGGTTCTCGCCGTCGACGCGTCGGCCGGCATCGCGGCCGGCACGTGGCAGGAAGGCGACGGGGCGTGGAACAAGGGAGTCGTTCGCATCGATCGCGGCATGGTCGATCGGCCGTCCGATCTGGTCGGCATCATGGCCCACGAGCTGGCTCATCAGCGGCTGTTGGGCGAAGGCCGCGCCGACCGCAACGCCTTCGACAACGAGCTGCTCACCGACCTGGCGGCCGTGTACCACGGGTTCGGCGTGTTCCTGGCCAACAACCCGCGCAAGTCGACGGGCAAGCTCGACTACTGGCCCAGCACGAACCTCCGCCGCCCCGAGTACCTGTCGGAGCCGATGCTGGGCTACGCGCTGGCCCACATTGCCTGGTTCCGCGACGAACCCCGCCCCGCCTGGTCGAAAGCCCTCCGCTGGGCCCCCCGCGCGGTATTCCAACAAGGCCTCCGCTACCTCCAGCAAACCGGCGACTCAACATTCAAACCGGTGCGGCTGATGAATGCGGATGAGGATCATGAATAAGACCGCTAGGAAGAGCGAACGCGGTGGGCTACTCGCCATAGCCGCGCTACTACTTACGACGAGCGGCTACGCGGCCATCATGGTGGGTGCTCAGTGTCGTGAGTGGGATGTCTTCGAAGGAACGCCAAGGACATATATGGAAAAGTCAGCCACGTACGGGTGGCCAATGAATCATGGAATTCGCAGCACGCAGTACCTTCTCCCTTCATGGCAAGTCACAGAGATGAATCGCGAATGGTACGCTCCGTACCTCACTATCAATATCGTAGTGATTTCTTTGATGACTGCATCGGTCGGCTTCGCAAGTTGGGATTTGATTGGTTTCATCCGATGTCAGCGTACGTTCTCGATTGCTGCGATGTTCGTCGTCACAGCCTCCGTGGCTGGCGTATTCGCCTTAGACAACGTGATCTACATTCTTACCACCATGCAGTGGGACCGCATATCGTGGCCACCCGCCGAAAAGTCGTGGCCCTTTCGCATAGCGGTCTGGATCGGACTGTTCTGTGTTGCCCATGTCGCCATCGTGACGGCGTGCGACCTTCTCAAACTCGCAGGGCGCAGATTCGTCGCGATTGCGGGAAAATCCGTACCCGGTAAAATGTCGATACCGGGCGACGAACTCTAGAGTTCGCGTACACTCTGCCCGCAAGGAGGTTCCCATGCTAAGCATTCTCGGTCGGCCGACTCGGTT
>CAYQAJ010000113.1:0-14899 GCA_964415245.1 uncultured Pirellulaceae bacterium
GCGCACTGGGCGCACAGGGCGAAGAACACCATCAGCGATAGCGCCACCGGCACGTTGAACACCGGCCGATCGGTCCCCTCCCATGTGGCCGACTTGAGGGCCGAGTGCAGCCCGGGCGACTTCTCGTCCTGCCCTTCGCCCATGTGGTAGATGACTCCGAGCGTGGCCACGACCACTTCGCGGGCCGGGAACGACGCAATCGCCGCACAGCCGACGCGCCAATCCCACCCCAATGGCCTTACCGCTGGCTCGATCCATTTGCCCGCGCGGCCCAAGTAGCTGGTCGCCAGCAGCTCGGCCTGGATGTCGTTGTTCGCGGCGGCGAGCTCTTCGGTTAGCCGCTCGATCTCGCCGGCTGGCTCTTGATCACCGGAAAGTAGGGGGGGATCACCGGCGTCGGAATCGCTTTCCTCAACCATGGCGCCGTCGGTTGCGGCATTCGATTCTTTGTCGTCCAGTGTCTGAAGCTGCTGCTGGAGCTGATCGCGGCGGGCGACCAGGGCCGGATCGAGCAACGCTTCATCGTGTGGAAAGTAGGCCGCCGCCCACACCACCACCGCCACCGCGAAGATGATTGTGCCGGCGCGGCGGACAAACGCCCAACCGCGCTCGAACATGCGATACAGCACGATTCGCAAGCCGGGAAACTTGTAGCTGGGCAGCTCCATCACAAACGGAGGCGTGGGTCCGCGCAGGATCGTCTTGCGTAGCACCAGCGATACGAACACGGCCGTCACAATGCCCACCAGGTACATCGCCAGCAGCGTCAGCCCCCACAGGCCGATCAGCCCCAGTGGACCGAACCGCACATTGGGGATGAACGCGCGGATTAACAGCGCGTAAACCGGAAGCCGCGCGCTGCAGCTCATCAGCGGCGCAATGAGGATCGTCACCAGCCGGTCGCGCGGGTGCTCGATCGACCGGGCCGACATGATGCCCGGCACCGCGCACGCGAACGACGACAACAGTGGAATGAACGACTTGCCGCTAAGGCCTACCCGAGACATGAGCCGGTCCATCAGGTAAGCTGCGCGAGCCATGTAGCCGCAGTCTTCGAGAATGGCGATGAACAGGAACAGCACGAAAATCTGCGGCAGGAACACGAGCACCCCGCCGACCCCTTCGATCATGCCGCCCACCACCAGACTGCGCAGCGCTCCCTCGGCCAGATGTGCTTCGACCAGTCCGGCGGCCAGCCCCTTGAGCCAGTCCATAAATGCGGAAGCCGGCTCCGCCACGAAGAACACCGCTTGAAACAGCACTGTGAGCACGGCCAACAGAATCAGCGAGCCCCACAGGCGGTGCGTGAGCACGCGGTCGAGCCGATCGCCCGGCGACGTGCGGCGCTCGGCCTTGCGGTTCACCGCCCCATCGATCACCTGGCCCGCCCATTCGTATCGCGCTATCGCCTCGACTCCCGGCACGGGCAAGCCGGCCTCGGCCAGACGCTGGCGAGCCTGGCGGACCTGGGCGGTGATGCGTTCGTCGACACCCGGCAGATGGGCCGAGGCCAGGTACCCGCTGGTGTCCAGAAGCAGCCGCTCGACGAGGTACCGCGGCAGTCGCGGTTTCCCGTCGCCATCGAGCGATTCTTCGAGAGCGGCGACCTCGCGCTGAAACGCGTCGGGAAACGGGCTCTTCGTGGGCGCGGGACGTGCGTCGACCGCTGCTGCCAGCGCCTTTTTCAGCTCGTCGATTCCCTGCCCCTTATGGGCCTGCATCCCTACCACGCGCATTTGCAGGCGGCTGGCCAGTAGAGCCGGGTCGACGGTCACTCCTTTTCCGTCTGCCATGTCGAGCATGTTCAGGGCCAAGATCGTCGGCCGGCCCAGCTCGAGCACCTGGCTGACCAGGTACAAGTTGCGCTCCAGATTGCTGGCGTCGACGATGCACACCACCACGTCGGGTGGCGGCACGTCGCTGCGACGGCCCAGCAGCACGTCGACGGCGATCATTTCGTCGGGCGAGCGCGGCGCCAGGCTGTAGGTGCCGGGCAGATCGACCACCGAGAATTGCCGGCCCGCGTGTTGCAAGCGGCCTAGCTTCTTTTCGACCGTCACGCCGGGGTAATTGCCCACCCGCTGCCGCATGCCGACCAGCGCGTTGAAGAGGGTCGACTTGCCCGTGTTGGGGTTGCCGATCAAGGCAACGGTCACGGTGCGAGCTGTAGTGGCGGCGGTCATCGCGGTGCGGGCTCGATCAGGTCATTAGGAGCGAGGCGACCTTGGTGCGTTGGCGTCAACCACAACGCCGGCAGCCGGCTCAACGCCGGAGGTCAAAGCGCACGCGCCGCGACGCTCCTCCCGTGGCAACGGTTCACTTCGCCGATTCCACGTGTACCGGATCCACGTGCACCCGCATCGCCTCCCGTCGTCGCACGCTCAGCCGGTAGCCGCGCACTTCCAACTCCAGCGGGTCGCCCAGCGGCGCCACGCCCAACACCCGCAGCTCGACACCGGGAGTCAAACCCATCTCGAGCAATCGAAGGCTCAACTCGTCGTTCCCCTCGACGCGGGTCACGCGAGCACGCGATCCAATGGGCAGTTGGTCGAGCGATGTCACCAGCAAACCTACTCGATGCGGAAGCGGCGCGCTCTCGACCGTACGCCGACTCTAGGCGGGGGGCAACAGCGGCACCGGCTCCTTCGGGTCGACGAGGATGCCCACCAGGTCGCACGCCCGGAAGCAGAGCGTGCTCTGTGCCACGCGGACGATGCACGGACTGCCGGACTGCACCATCTCGACGGTTGCGCCGCGGCGCAGACCCATCTCCTCGAGTCGGTGAACATGATCTGCCTGGCCAATCAGGGCGCCGATCAACGCGCGCCGACCGGAGGTGAGGAATCGCAGCGGTAACAAATGGTCGGTCGACGGGGCAACGGCGGGAGAGGTCATGTGGGAATGCTCGCACGTGCGACGGGTTGCCGTGGATAGTGAGACTCGGTCTCAACTGCACCTGCATCATATCCCGTCCCCATCCCTTTGGCAACGCCCGTGTCCCGCATTTTTTGTCGACAAGCCAGATCGGAAACCTGCGCCCGGCGCTAGATTCGCCGGAGCAAAGAAAAAGGGGCAGAGCCCAGCGAAAGGGCCCCGCCCCTTGCGAAATTCTCGCACCAATCGCCCGTTACTTGGGCTGGTCGCGATCCCGTTGCTCCAGGGCTTTCTGAAGCTCCTGCAAACGCCGGGTCAGCTCGTCAATCTGCTTTTGCTGCCGGGCCAGCAATTCCTGGGCTTCCGCGGCGCGGGCTTCGGCCAGTCTGCGTTGCTGCACGGCCTCTTGCTGTGCCTTTTCGGCCACCGCACGAGCTAGCTCGGCATTTTTTTGGGCCTCCAGTTGCTGGGCTTTCGCCTCTTCGAGAGCGCGATGGCGCTGGGCCGCCGCTTGCTCCGCAGCGGCTCGTTCCGCCGTAGCTTGGTCGCGCGCCTTCAGTGCCTCCTGTCGAGCCCGTTCAGCTAATTCCTGCCCCCGTTGTTGTTTGGCGCGTGCCTCGTCGATGGCGCGCTCACGGGCTTGGGTGTCGCGATCGGCTGCCTCTTGCGCTTGTCGAATCGCCAGGTCGCGGGCTTGCTCGGCTTCTTCGCGAGCGTGCTCCGCTGCTTCGCGCTCGCGCTGTAATGCCTGCTCGATGCGCTCACGATGTTCATCGCCAGGGCCCGCAATCGGACCTTCTTCGGGTCGATTCTCGGCACGAGGTCCCCGGTCTCCATCGCGGCGATCGCGATCTTCGGGGCGCCGTGGACCGATTCCATCGAAAGGCTCGCCGGGACCACCTGGCGGATTGAACTGTCGACCCTGCGCCGGCGCGCCGCCTTGTCGTCGAAATCCGTCGCCGGGTCCGCCGGGACCAGGACCCGCAGGTCGACCGAATGCACCCGGTCCGCCTGGACCACGCCCGTCTGGTCCCCGTCCGCCGGGACCTCGGCGTCCCATCGCCTCGCGTAGCTCGCCAACCTCCTGTCGCAGCCCCGCGATTTCGTCGCGCAGTTCCTGCAAGACACGGACCATTTCATCGGGCTGGCGACGCCCGTCGGGACCGAACCCCGGTCCGCCGGGCCCCCCAGGCCCAGGCCCATCGGGACCGAATCCCGGTCCACCTTGGCCATCGGGTCCACGGCGCCCATCGGGACCGAACCCCGGTCCGCCGGGCCGGCCAGGACCAGGCCCATCGGGACCGAATCCCGGTCCACCTTGGCCATCGGGTCCACGGCGCCCATCGGGACCGAACCCCGGGCCGCCGGGACCGCCGGAGCCCCGACGATCACCCTCGAACCGCGGGCCGCCGGGACCGGATTGCCCGTCGCGCGGGCGATCATCGAACCGCGGTCCATCGGGGCGGGGTCGTCCATCGCGCGGACCACCTTCGAAGCGCGGACCGTCGGGACCGGGCTGCCGATCGCGCGGGCCTGCTCCTTCGCGTGGCCGGTCACCATCACGAGGACGATCACCGTCACGCGGGCGATCGCCTTCACGCGGGCGATCGCCGCGCTGTGCGAGCTCGGCGCGTTCGCGGTCCACGTCGCGCTCGCGCGGGACGTCTCGTTCGCGGTCGCGTTGAATCAGCTCGTCGCGCTCTCGCTCCGCGTTGCGTTGGCGGTCCCGCTCTCGGGGAGCGGTTTCGGCTCGTTCGCGCTCGACATCGCGCTCACGTTCGCGCTCGCGGGGAGCATCTCCCTCGCGTTCCCGTTCCACGTCGCGATCGCGATCCCCCTCGCGTTCGCCTCGCTCTTTGTCACGCGCCTCCTCGCGATCATCGTCGTCGCGGTCCGCCCGTTCCTCCCGGTCGTCCTGAGCAGCCAGTTGCTCGGTCGACGGAGCGAGCATCCCCGCGCTGATACTCCACACGCCCAGCGGCGCCGCCAGCAACAGCACTCCCAGCGGCCACCAGCGGACCGGCTGCTTCTCGGGCGATAGCCCGAGCACGTAACGCACACGGTGTAACAGATTCATATTTCCGCCTCCTCGAATTGCGGCGACCAGCGCGGGGCGCGTCAGCGCCGATTGCTGCTTTGCCGCCAGTTGCAACGCCAACACGTACACACTTCGCTTGCCGGTGGCGGCGACCGCCAGTTCGTCGCAGCACTTCTCCCGTTCCAGACGCACGCGCCGGGAAACCCACCACACGGCCGGATGATAGAACAGCAGCGTCTCCACGAGGCGCTGCAACAGATTGACCCACAGGTCGTGCCGCCGCACGTGCGCCAACTCGTGGGCCACGAACGCTTCGAGCACGTCGGGGGGCATCTCGGCCAGCCAGCTTGTCGGCAGCAGCACGCACGGCCGCCACAGTCCCATGACCAGAGCCTCACGCACCGAGTTCGATCCAAGCACGGGAGCGCGCACGCCGATCCGCCCCGCGATGTGCTGAATGCCGCGCCACAGCTCGTCGGGAAGGTTCGCTCGGTCGCGCCGCAAACGCGACGCTCCCAGGGCGCCAATCGCCAGACGCAGGCTGAGCAGCATCACGCCCACCACCCAGACCAATAGCAGATAGGGCTGCGCAGCGCGCATCGCGGCGGCGACCAGCATGGGGAGGGTCGTCTTTCGCTCCGCGAAAGAACGCTCTGGAGGCGAAGGTAACGCACCGGGCGCGAGAGACGTTCGATCGGAATCGGCGAGTTGGCCGATAGTCGGATCGTCGAGCGGCGACTCCGCGTAATCAGGCGTGGATGCGATGTCGGAAGGGGAGAGCACCGGGTCGCCTACGGCATCCCACTCCCACTGCCAGTCGGTCGCCGCGCCGTTAGCCCGCCGGCCAGCGACGGAATCGAAGCCGAGCGGGTCGTAGACTCTTGCTTCCGAATCGCGTTCGGCGTCGAACTCGTTTTTCTCGCCCGCGGGCGCATACTCTGTTTCGCCGGCTCGCGCCATCGCTTCATCGGCCGGAATCGCAAACGCCGCCATCGGCCGCTCGGGGAGCAAGAGAAACGTGACCACGGGGCAGGCGGCCATTACCAACAGCGCCGCCAGCGATAGAGCGTACCGCGCTGTCGCCGCCCGCACGTTGGAAAGCCACAGCAACGCGACCAGCAGCACCCAAACCACGATTCCCTGCCACACGAAATGCAACAGCACCAGCGACAGGCGCTGCCACGTTTCCTGCGACAGAAGTTCCCACAGCGACATGCGACCGATCCCGTGCAGTGAGGTGCTGCCCCTTACGACGGCTTCTTCTGCTGTTGGTACTCGTCGACGGCGCGGCGGATGGCGACCAGCTCGGCGGGCGTCGGGCTCGACTGGTCGAGCAAATGCGTCACCAGCGCGGCCGTCGATCCTTCGAAAGCCCGACCCACGAGATCGTTCACCATGCGTCCCAGCGTGCGCTCGCGGGGAGCGCGGGGCTGGTAGACAAATGCCCGGCCATCGAGCTTACGGGTCAAAAGTCCCTTTTGTGTCATGACGTTCATCAGGCTCATGACCGACGTGTAGGCGCGTCGCGGGCGCGGCTCCAGCGCGAGCATCACGTCGCGCACGGTGCTGGGGCCGCGCTGCCACAACACCTTGAGCACTTCGAGCTCGGCGGGAGTCGGTTGTTCCTGCTTGGGTCGTGCCATGAACCGCATTGTACGGTTTTAACAGTAGTTGTCAACGGTATAAACCGTAGAAGGGGTCGAAGGTTTCGGTTGTCCCTTCACGTTTCCCCACACTGCTGCAATTCGGCTCCGACGGAGCGATGGATTCCCGCCTTTGCGGGAATGACGATGTGGCCGTCTCTCCGCGTCGCCGTGTCCCCGCGTCCCCGTGTCAGGACCCTACCGCGCCCCGGCGGTTACCAGCTTTCGACTATCGGTTCGGAACGGCGAAGCGGGCAGGCCCGCGTCGTTCACCAAGTTCGGCTCCGCCGTGTCGGTCCAGCCGAAACGCACATGCGCCGGCTCGGCGACTTGGTCGCTGTGCACGACGACCGTGTCGCCATCGATTGTCGCCGTGGCTTCGACGAACTCACCCTCCTCGCTGGCGATGGTGAAATCGGTGAGGGGCTTGTCGTCGGCCGACTTCAGCCCGCCCCCGGTGTGCTTGAACGAAATCCGAATCTTTTCCCCCTCGACCTTGATTGAGTCGTAGAGCGGCCCGCTGTACACGAGCTCCTTCCCATAGGTATTGCCCAGGGCCCACAGAGCCAACCGCCGGCCGACCTCTTGCTTGTTCTTGGGGTGAATGTCCTTGATGTCGCCGATGTCGGTCGTCACGGCCATTCCGGTGCCCGGGAGCGTGAGGGTCTTGAACTGGGCTTCCCACAGTTCGGCGCACTCGGCCGGATCGCTGCGGCCATATCGGAAGGGCGCCAGTTGCACGAACAGGAAAGGAAAGTCGCCCTGGCCCCACGACGTCCGCCAATCGGTAATCATGGCCGGGAAGAGTTTGGCGTACTGCTCGGCACGGCCCACGTTCGCTTCCCCCTGGTACCAGATGGCGCCGCGGATCGCCAGCGGGACCAACGGCTTGATCATGCCGTTATAAAGCACCGACGCCTGGTTGGGGTTGCGCTCGTTGAACGTGGCGGCCCGCTGTAGGATCTCGGAGTAGTCGGCGTCGCTTTCCAGCGTGCCGCGGCTGGTCCAGGCTTCGGCGACCGTGCCACCCCACGAGGTATTGATCAGCCCCACGGGTACATGCAGCTCCTTGTGAAGCTGGCGGCCGAAGAAGTAGGCCACGGCCGAGAAACGCGGCACCGTCTGTGGCGTGCACGGCGTCCACGTGCCCACGCAGTCGTCCTGCGGCTTGTCGGCGATTTTTTTCGCCACCGTGAACAGGCGGATGTTGGGGTAGTCGGCCGCGGCGATTTCGTCCTGACCGTTGATTGCGCTGGCGACGCCAAACTCCATGTTCGACTGGCCCGAGCAGATCCACACCTCGCCTACCATCACATTGGACAAGGTGATCGTGTTAGCCCCTTCCAAGGTGAGAGTATATGGTCCCCCTGCCGCGGGAGGCTGAATCTCGACTCGCCAACGCCCGGCGCTGTCGGCGGTGGCTTCGGCCGTGTTGCCTTCCAGCGAGACGGTTACCTTTTCGCCTTTGTCGGCCCAACCCCAGAGAATCGCCGTCTGCTTCTGTTGCAGCACCATGTTCTCGCCGATGACGGACGGCAGCCGCACGTCGGCTCGCGCCGCGGCGGCAACGAGCAATACGATGAGCAACGAAAGAAGACACAGCGCGGGGGTGCGTTTCATGGGGAAGGCTCCTGACTTTGCGGCGCAAGAGAATTCTAAGAAGGCCACGGACGCGTGACGGCTGAAAATGCACGACGGTCGCATGTGCATTAAGGCCCCGGGCCGCCATTGTAGCTCCGCCGAAGTGGCCATGCCACCTGCGGCCGACTCCGGAGTGGTCGCCGGCGTTCGCTGCTATTCGGCCAAAAAACCTTCCTGCTCAACGACCTCGAACACGTACCCATTGGGGTCGCGGAAGAAGAACCGCGAAAACGGAGTCGCGCGTTTGGCGTCGATGAGCTCGGCCCCATTCTCGACCAGCCGCTTCTTCAGGGCGTCGAAGTCGGCCGTCGAGTGGAACAGGGCCACGTGCCGCCCAAACTCCCGCTCGAACGGCGACGGCTCGAAGTCGGGCACGTGCAACAGGTGCACCTGTTGGCCCGGCACAATTTCGAGCCAGGCCGCGTTCATCGTGATGTTCTCGGGATGGTGCAGCGGCCGCCAGCCGAGCACCGTTTCGAAGAACTGGGCCGTGCGCGGCACGTCGCGCGTAGCCATGGTGATGTGGGCGATGGTCATCGTTCGTCAGTTGTCAGTGGTTGGTTGTCAGTTGTCCGTTGTCCGTTGCGAGTCGATGGTCGGTATGCACGGAGGAGCCGAGAAATGCCCGGTTACTTTTCCGACTCTCGTCTCTCGACTCTTCTTCGTCATTCGGGCTTCGACATTCGTCATTCGCCGTCCGGTATCCATTGCCCTCCCACTCATTTCTTCGCAGCCATCACTTCGAGTATCCCACGGCAAAAGTGCGGCAGATCGTCGGGTTTGCGGCTGGAGACAAAATGGCGGTCGACCACCAGCGGCGCGTCTTCCCAAATGGCGCCGGCATTGACCAGGTCGTCCTTGATTCCCGGCGAACCCGTCACGCGCACACCGCGATAGACGCCGGCCGAGATGGGGATCCACCCGCCGTGGCAAATCGCCGCCACGAGCTTGCCGGCCGTTGCCAACGATCGCACCAGGTCGAGCACTTTCACGTCGCGGCGGAGTTTGTCGGGCATGAACCCGCCGGGGATGACGACACCATCGAACGTGTTCGCATCCACTTCGGCAATGGTGGCGTCGCTCGTGCAAGGGTATCCGTTTTTTCCTTTGTACTCTTTGCCGGCCCGCGGTCCCGCGACGACGACTTCGGCCCCGGCCTCGATCAACCGCAACTTGGGGTACCACAATTCGAGGTCTTCGTAGATGTCGGCGACGAACATCAGCAGCCGCCGGCCCTTGAGCGGCGCGGACGACATGGCGTGATCCCTCCTCGATGCGTGAAGCTGCCGAACTGGCGGAGTTCATGCAGTGATTGAGCTTCTTTTCACCGCGCCCGGCAGACATCGTTTCACCGCGCCCGGCAGACATCGCTCTTGTACCACGATGCCGACGGCGAGACCAGCATGGCGCCGGCGGCGGGGCGATGCGCGAGGGTCGCCGAGGCTGCGGTTCGGCCCGTCCGCTTGATGCGAGACACCGCAGGTCGTAGATTGCGCTCCGCCGCTACAGTCGTCGTTGCTCGGTGCGGACATGCTCGCGCACATCGAGCGGTATCGATCAGACTTCCCTCTTGCCAATGGTTCGGTGCTCATGAACACATCCCCCGACAGGAACTTGTTCGGCGAGCCGATGGAAGCACCGGCCGGCGAGAATTCGTCGGACCGTACGTCCGACAATCCGATGGAAGCGCCCGCCGGTAGCGGCAACATCGGCGAGCAAATGGAATCACCGACCGTAAGCCCCCATGCCGGCGAGCCGAGTGCGACGCAGCCCCAGTGGCGCCCTTTGACCGGGCGGCAGCGGCGCGTGGCGGGCGTGTTGCTTGAGAAAGCAAAGACCACGCCGGACGCCTATCCGCTAACGGTCAACGGGCTGGTCTCCGGCTGCAATCAGAAGAGCAATCGCGACCCGGTAATGAATCTCTCGGCCGACGACGTGCAGGGCGCGCTCGACGAGCTCCGCGAGCTAGGCGCCGTGATTGAGGTACTCTCTTCGGGGCGCGTCGCCAAGTATCGGCACAATCTGTACCAGTGGCTGGGAGTCGACAAGGTCGAGATCGCGGTGATGGCCGAGCTGATGCTTCGCGGCGAGCAAACGGTGGGCGAGCTGCGCGGCCGCGCGGCGCGGATGGAGCCGATCGCCGACGTGGGGGCGCTGCGGCCCATCGTGCAGTCGCTGATCGATAAGAAACTGGTGGTCGCGCTCACGCCCGAGGGGCGCGGACAGATGGTCACGCACGCGCTCTACCCGCCGCACGAGCTCGCCGACATTCAGGCCCGCATTGCTGCTTCGTCATCGGGGTCGTCCGAAGAGGCGGCTCCATCGTCCACAGCCCCATCGGCTAGGGCACGTGGTAGGGCGTCCCAGGATGAGCTGGCCGAGTTACAAGTTGAGGTGGCCGAGCTGCGGGCCGAGGTGGCCCGACTGCGGGAGCAGATGCGGGCGTTCGAGTCGCGGCTGGGCGTGCCGAGCGGCAGCGGGGCAGAATCGTCGCCGGATGCGTAGAAACAGTGGTCTACAAGGGCGCTGCGGCCGTTGCGTTTTCCGGCGCTTGCGTTGGTGCGTAGCGCGGCTCAAAATGGACCACGCTGATGGACGAAATGGACGGAAGGGACCGCGCTACGCCACCGCGCCTGGCTGAGCAGCGCTGTCGCCGATGTTGCCCAAATAGCTAGCCACCAAAATCCAACGGGAGAAAAACCTCATGCGCAAACTCGCCCTTGTAACGCTGCCTCTTCTGCTGGTTGCATTCGCGTTCGTAATTCCATCGCGGGCAGCAAACCCGGTCTATACCGATCCGGCCAAGGCCGATGCCGACTTCGCCATCCAGGGCGAGTACTCCGGTTCTATTGATACCGACGACGGATCGAAGAAGCTTGGCGTGCAGGTTATCGCGCTGGGCGACGGCAAGTTCACGGGCGTGGGCTATGTCGGTGGGCTGCCCGGCGATGGCTGGAACGGCGAGGAGCCGGAGCGCGTCGACGGCGCTCTCGCCGACGGCGTAGCGAAGTTCGAAGGCACGTATGCCAATGGCACGATCCGCAAGGGCGAAATCGCGGTCACCGACAAAGACGGCAAAAGCCTGGGGACCCTGAGTCGCGTCGAGCGCAAGAGTCCGACGCTTGGCGAGAAGCCGCCCGAGGGCGCCGTCGTCCTGTTTGACGGCACCAGCGCCGACGCCTGGGAAGGGGGCAAGATGACGGATGACGGACTTCTCATGGCTGGCACCACCAGCAAGCGCCGCTTCGGCAA
Source organism: uncultured Pirellulaceae bacterium (assembly GCA_964415245.1). Classification (GTDB taxonomy): domain Bacteria; phylum Planctomycetota; class Planctomycetia; order Pirellulales; family Pirellulaceae; genus CAYQAJ01. Next base: position 11,449 of record CAYQAJ010000113.1, read on the forward strand.
CCACAAGGTGCACATCGAGTTTCGCCTGCCCTATATGCCGCTGGATCGTGGGCAAGGTCGCGGCAACAGTGGCATCTACGTGCAAGGGCGATACGAGGTGCAAATGCTCGACTCGTTCGGCCTTGAGGGCAAGGACAACGAATGCGGCGGCATCTATTCGGTGAAGGCGCCCGACGTGAACATGTGCCTGCCGCCGCTGGCGTGGCAGACGTACGACATCGAGTACACCGCGGCCAAGTACGACGGCGACAAGCTCGTCGCCAGCCCCCGCGTCACGGTTTTCCACAACGGCGTCAAGATACACGACGACGTCGAGCTGCCGGGCGATCGCAACACCACGGCCGCTCCGTCGGCTCCCGGCCCCGAACCGGGTCCCGTCTATGTGCAAGACCATGGCAACCCGGTGCGCTACCGCAACATCTGGGTCGTGGAGAAGTGACGCGTCGGGTTCGTTCGATCGTTATTCCCGCGAAAGCGGGAATCCAGCGCCCAGACGCGGCGACACGGCGACGCGGAGAGGTTTTCGTTTTCCGCGTTGGCTGCCGCTCGGAAAACCGCATCCTGGTAGCCATCGCCCCACAAGTTGTCGTACACTAAGGTTCGCTCGTTGCTCCTTGCTGGGCTACCTGGGTTATGGGCTAAACGCTCGGTTGTAGCCTGCGGGGGCAACGAGCTTTCGTTTTCTTCTGATACTCGGGCCGCGGATTAGCCCTATCCCCCTGCCGCAACTGGCGGCTACGATAGGCTTATGGCGGTATCGATCGAGTTCTACGGCATTCCGCGGGCGCGCGCCGGCCAGGCGAGCGCCGCCATGCCCACTGGCGGCAACCAGCTCGACTTGGGCACGCTGCTCGTCGAGCTCTCGCGGCAGTTTCCCGCCTTGGCTGCCGAATGCATCGACGGCAATCGCCTCAAGCACGGCTACACGGCGAATCTCGACGGCGGCCGCTTCGTTTCCGATCCAAAAACGCCGCTTCACGACGGCGACAAGGTGCTGATCCTGTCGTCCGACGCGGGCGGATGAGGCTGTCCGAATCCCGCCATGAAGACAGCTCCTCTCCCTAAGTTGACGCGCCCCGGCGGATACCACGGGCAATACCTGCGCGTCGACCTGTCGCGCGGCGACGGGGAGTCGGTGCCAATCGAAGAGCACGTGCTGCGACGGTTTCTCGGCGGTAGCGGGATCGGCACCTACCTGCTATTGGCGGAAGGGACTGCTTCGGTCGATCCGCTTTCGCCCGAGGCGGCCATCGCATTCGTGTTCAGCCCACTGGTCGGTAGCCCGCTCACTACTTCGGCCAAGTTCGCCGTCGTCGGCAAAAGCCCGCTCACCGGGCGGATCAACGATTCCCTGGCCAGCAGTGGCTTCGCCATCGACGGCAAACAGACTGGATGCGACGCGGTCGTGCTGACCGGTCGGGCCGAAGAGCCGTCGATCGTGGTGATCGACGACGGCGCCGTGCGACTCGAACCGGCCGGCGACTTGTGGGGAACTTCGTGCGGCGAAGCGCAGCAGCGGTTGCGTCACCGACTCGGCACCGACTTCAGCTTCGCGGTGATCGGCCCTGGCGGCGAGCGGCAGGTGCGCTACGCCACCATTTCGCACGATGGCCGGCACGCGGGTCGAGGTGGTAGCGGCGCGGTGCTCGGTTCCAAGAACATCAAGGCCGTCGCGGTGCGCGGCACGCAGCGCGCTTCGTGGGATCAGCCGCAGAGGCTGATCGAACTCTCGCAGCAAATTTCGCAGCGATCACTCGGGCCGGCCACCGCCAAATACCGTGAGCTGGGTACTGCCGCGAATCTGCTGCTGTTCAACCGGTTGAAATCTCTCCCCACGCGCAACTTTCAGCAAGGCGCGTTCGCGGGCGCCGAGCAGCTTGCGCCCGAGGCGCTGGCCGAAGCGCGAGAGAAGACCCGCGCCTACTGTGCCGCGTGTACGATTGGTTGCCAGCACATCTACTCGATTGGCGGTAGTGGCGAAACCGCAGGCGAAATGGTGCGCGTGGAGTATGAAAACTTGTTTGCGTTGGGTTCGCTGTGCGGCGTTTCGGATTCCGCCGCCGTGCTGGCCGCGATGCGGCGGTGCGACGAGCTGGGCATCGACACGATCAGCACCGGCGGCACCGTGGCGTTTGCGATGGAGTGCGTCGAGCGCGGTCTCCTGCATGCGCCTTGGCTTCAGTTCGGCGACGGCGCAGCGCTCTTGCGGGCCATCGACGAGATCGGCCGGCGCGAAGGACTCGGCGATCGACTGGCCGAGGGGAGCAAGCGCCTGGCGATTTCGCTGGGGAGCGACGCGATCGAATTCGCACCGCAGGTGAAAGGGCTGGAAATCCCCGGCTACGAGCCGCGCTCCTTGCAAACCATGGCGCTGGGCTTTGCCGTCGGCACGCGCGGCGCCGACCACAACCGCTCGGGTGCGTACGAGGCCGATTTCTCGGAAGAGGCTGACCGGCACCACGTCGGACCTGAATCGGCCCGCCTGGCGGTCGAATCCGAGGACCGCGCGGCCTTAATGGACTCGCTCATCCTGTGCAAGTTCTTGCGGGGAGTGTTTGCCGACTTTTTCGTCGAGTCGGCCGACATGCTGCGGCTGGTGACCGGCTGGGACGTGACGAGCGACGAGCTGCGCCAAACTGCGCGGCGGATTGTGTCGGCCCGCAAGCTGTTCAACATCCGCGCCGGTTGGCGTCCGGAAGAGGACACACTCCCGGAGCGATTCTTCATGCAGCCGCCCGACGACGACCCGGCTGCCGTTTTGTCGCGCGAGCGCCTGGCCGAGGCGATTGTCGAGTACAATCATCGCCGCGGCTGGACGCGCGAAGGCTGGATCGGCGACGCGCTGCTGGCCGAACTCGACCTGAACGATGTTTGACGAATCACCACCGACGCCACGCGCACCATGCCCGAATCGTTTATCCTCATTCCCGGCCGCACCAGTCGCCAGGGCTGCGGCATCAGCGAAGGCAAGTTCGGCGCCGCCTATCAAGAGGAAACCCAGACGCTGCAAGTGTCGCCCGGCGACATGCAGCGGCTCGGCCTTTCCAACGGCCAGCGCGTGCGGCTCACGAGCGAATACGGCCAGGTCGAAGTGGCGATCACGGCCGCCAAGGCCGACGAGCTTCCCCCCGGTGTGCTGTTTATCGCGTACGGCGACCTTTCGAGCCGCTTGATGGGAGCCGACACCCACGGCTCCGGCATGCCCACCAGCAAGGGCCTGGACGTGGAACTGGAGCCGATTGCACAATAGAAAGACTATGATTACTCCCCAGCCCGCTGAATCGCCCGCTGACAACGGTCTCAAGATCGTCCGCGACGCCACCTGCACGTTCTGCGGCTGCGTGTGCGACGATATTGATCTCAAGGTCGACGGACACCGCATCGTCGAGGCCAAGCGGGCCTGCGTGTTGGGCACGTCGTGGTTTCTGAATCACGACATCGACGATCGCCC
>CAYQAJ010000114.1:0-2147 GCA_964415245.1 uncultured Pirellulaceae bacterium
GTGCGCGGAGGGGCACGGTTGATTTCGTCGGCCAGCACCACGTTGGCGAAAATCGGCCCCCGCTGATAGCGAAACTCCGAGCTCTTGGCGTGGAACACGCTGCTCCCCACGATGTCGCTGGGCAACAGGTCGGGCGTGAACTGCAGGCGGCAGAACTCGCCCGACACGCTGCGGGCCAGCGCCTTGCCCATGAGCGTCTTGCCCACGCCGGGCACGTCTTCCAACAGCACGTGCTCGCTCGACAACAGCGCGATGAGGCACATGCGGACCACGTCGCGTTTGCCCAGCACGACCTGGCACATGTTGTTTTCGAGCACCGACAGATTCGATTGCAGATCGGTTGCCATGCGCGCCGTGGGGCAGACATTTCTGTCTGCCGCTGCAAAGTGGTGCAGGCACTGCTGCCTGCCAAACTCAGGTGTCCCATTCGATTTCAGCGCCGCCGCGAACACGGCGACGGTGCCCCTATCGTAATCGCTTCCCGCCCGTTTGTCTGCGACGTATCGACTTGCCCGCGACGCATTTGTGTTAAGCATTGCGTAAGAACGCGGGCGGCCGATTGCGTACTCGATGGCACCGACTTGCCAGCAATGGAGCGCTGCCACGACGCCGAATCGCTTTGAGCCCATTTCAAAACCGTCTCGGAGAAGGGGACAGGCGCATTTTGCTCCGCAGACTGCGCAAAATGAGCCAGTCCCCGACGGTTTTGAAAAACGCGGTTAACTTGCCGGTGCCGGTTCGACGCTGGTAAACTGGACCGTTGGGCAACTTCCGCGGGGCGGGCGCATGCGCGCTTAGGGGGCGAGACGCGCGGCGATGCTCGGGACCAGTCCCAGCATTTCGCTCGGCCGTTTTCCCGCTCCCACCAATCCCACGGATCCCACCAAGAAACCCCCACCGGCCCCATGGCGTCTCAGGCCCATCACGATTCGAGCCTTTCGATCGTGCTCCGCGCGGGGCACGAAGAAGGCGTGAAACCGCCCCCGGGCCGGTACGTTCGGGGGTTGCCGCCCGAGTTGCCGGTCATCGATCTCTTGTCCGACGCGCCGCTTCCGCCGCTCGACGACGATTCGCCGGCTGGGGATTTGCGCGGAGCGCCCGGGGCGCGTTCTTCCGCGCTCTTCGCCGAGCGAGCCGCCGGATTCCATGAGGCCGCCGGAGACGGATATCCGCCCGACGTGCCCGGCGACCCGCTCGAGGCACAAGCAGCGGGGGGCACGCTATGGCTGGTGGGCGACGTGCTGATGTGCGGCTGCCCCGACTGCGGCGCCCCCATGACGGTTCGTTTGTGGCTGATGGTGGCCGACTGCTGGCAGTGCGGCACGAGCATCGAACTGACCGAGGAACAGGAGCAGGAGGCCCGGCGACTGATCGAGCGGCGCGATGCGGCACTTGCCGGCGGTGGAGCCGCCGCAACCACCGCGCCGTCGCGCACCAACCGTTCGGCGGCTGCCGAGGCGCCGGCCAACGCGGCGGCTGCAACGTCGCAATCCGCGCCACCGAGGTCTCCTTCGGCGCGCGAGTCGGGCGGGCAACCATCTGCGCCTTCGCTCACCCGCCCGCCCGTCGCTCCCCCCGCGCTTCTTCCCGCCGCTCCGAGGCTCCGCCGCGCCACCGCGACCAAGTCGGCCAATGCCCGCATCCACGAACTATTCAAACTCACGCCGGCGTGGTTGGTGAGCCTGGTGTTTCACATGGTGTTGCTGACCCTGCTGGCGCTGTTGGAGATTCCGGACGACAGCCAAAACCGCGAGATTCTGCTGTCGGCCTCGGTGCAAACTCCGCGGCACGAAGGGGGCGAAGTCATCATCGATCCCAGCGACGACGTACACTTCGATCTGCCTCTTCCCGCCAACGTCGACATGACGAACGAGCCGGTGCGCGAGGCGATGATCCTGGCCGACCAGGACGCACGCGAGTTGCGCGTCGACCCCGATACGCCCAATCCCTTGCGCCCCAAGTTGGAACAGGTGAAGCGGCAGATCGGCGCTCCGACCGGTGCACGGCAAGCGCTGGCGGCTCGCGATCCGCGCGTGCGCGTCGAAATGGTGAGCCAGGAAGGGGGCACCACGCTCACCGAGGCGGCGGTCGCCCGCGGACTCCGCTGGATGGCACGACACCAGAACGGCGACGGAAGCTGGAGCCTG
>CAYQAJ010000114.1:2247-14880 GCA_964415245.1 uncultured Pirellulaceae bacterium
CTCTACACCACCGCGCTGGCCACCTGCACGCTGGAAGTCTACTACCGCCACCTGCCAATCTTCCGGCGGATTGATTTGAAGTAAGTCCCGCCTGCCGCGTGCTGGGATCATGACGAGCCGGAAGCGTGAGCGACGGCCTGGACCAGAACAGTTTCGGTTCGTTGGTACCGCGCCAAAAAGGTCCGTCGCTGACGCTTCCGGCTCGTTGGAGAACCTCAACCCGCGGCGGGGGCGATAACCGGCGGGCGGCCGATGGAGTGGTAGGTGAAGCCGGCGCGCTGCATTTGTTGCGGTTCGTACAGGTTGCGGCCGTCGAACACTACCGGCGCGGCCATGCGGCGGCGCATCTCGGCGAAGTCGGGGTGGCGGTATTCGCTCCACTCGGTGTTGATTGCCAGGGCTTCGGCTCCTTCCAGGGCGTCCATCTCCTGCGCGGCGTAGCGCAGCTTGTCGCCGTAGAGGGCGCGGACGTTGTCCATCGCCTCGGGGTCGTGTACCTGCAATCGCGCCCCGGCCTCCAAGAGGCGGTCGATCAGCGCCAGCGACGGTGCCTCGCGGATGTCGTCGGTGCGGGGCTTGAACGCCAGGCCCCACACGGCGATCGTCCGCCCTTTCACGCGGCCGCCGAAGTGCGCCTCGATCTTGTCGCACAGCACCTGCTTTTGCCGTTGGTTCACCTGTTCGACCGAGTCGAGGATGTTCGGCTCGACGCCGATTTCGCGGGCTATGCTGGCCAGGGCCCGCACGTCCTTGGGAAAGCAGCTTCCGCCGTAGCCCACGCCGGGGAAGAGAAACGCGAAGCCGATGCGGCGATCGTGGCCGATTCCGCGGCGGACGTCGTTGATGTCGCCCCCCAGCCGTTCGCACACGTTGGCCATTTCGTTGATGAAACTGATCTTGGTCGAGAGCAGGGCGTTGGCCACGTACTTGGTCAGCTCGGCACTCTCGGGCGACATGACCAGGAATGGCTTGTCGGTGCGCAGGAACGGCGCGTACAACTCGCGGAGCACTTGGGCGACCGCCTCGCGCCGCACTCCCACCACCACGCGGTCGGGGAACATGAAGTCGTTCACCGCGGCCCCTTCCTTGAGGAACTCGGGGTTCGACGCCACGTCGCAGTCGCGCCCCGTGCGCTCTTTCAGACGCTGTGCAACGCGCGCATTGGTGCCGACCGGCACGGTGCTCTTGATTGCCACGATTGCATCGGACCCGAGGTGCGGGGCGATTCCGTCCGTCGCCGACCACACGAAGCTCAGATCGGCTGCGCCGTCGCGCGACTGGGGAGTGCCCACGGCAAGGATGACCAACTGGGCCGATTGCACGGCACGGGCCACGTCGACGGTGAAGTGCAGCCGTCCGGCGGCGGTGTTGCGCTGCACAAGCTCGCCCAGCCCCGGCTCGTAGATAGGGATGTTGCCCTGCTGGAGCGACTCGATCTTCGACTCGTCGACGTCGCAGCAGGTGACGTCGTTGCCGCTGTCGGCCAGGCCGGTGCCGGTCACCAGCCCCACGTAGCCCGTGCCCACCATCGCGATTTTCATGCGTTCCGCTCCCGATAGTAGCCCGAATCGCCCGCTTTCCGCTCTCCGCTTTCGCGTTCGTCGACGCCGTGGCATGCCTACGACGTCATGGTATCAGGCGAGGGCGCGCTTTCCAGAAGGCCAGCACGTCGGCTAGTGTCGTCTCCAGAGGAATCTCGGGTTTCCAGCCGGTCCGGGCTGCGAGACGCGTGATGTCGGCGATCGGGTGTTGCCGCACTCCGGGCGACGATTCGACCACGCCGCGGTTGGACCCGGCGATGCGGCGCATTATTTCGAAGATGTCGCCGCTGCGACGGCACACGCCGCTCCCCACGTTGTATACCTCGCCAGGCTCGCCCTTTTCGGCCAGCGCGCGATAGGCCCGAACCACGTCGCGCACGTCGGCCAGGTCGAGGAAGGTGTCGAGCCGCACCACCTCGATGGGTTCGTTTCCCTGGCGTGCGAATTGCCGTGCCCATTGCGGCACGAACATCCGCGGCGATTGCCGGGGGCCGGTATGCTGAAACGCGCGAGCGACGACGACCGACAAGTCGCGCTCTTGGGCGGCTTCTAGCAGCACACGCTCGGCGTCGCACTTCGTGATGCCGTAGGTGGACTGCGGCGCCACGGGTGCCAATTCATCGACGCGCGCATCGTCGGCCGCGACCGGCCCATACACATAACAACTGCTGATCAAAATCACGCGCGGCGGCTTTGCGAGCGACGCAGCCAATTCGGCCACGGAGCGAGTTCCCTCGACGTTCGTGGCGATGGCCTGTGGCGTGGGCACGTCGCGCCCGCAATCCAACGGCACGCTGACCGCTGCCAGGTGAAAGATGCAGTCGGGGGCGAACTCCGCCACGTGGCCCGCTAGCTCCTCATCCGCGGGATGCGAAACGTCCCACGCGACGAGTTCGACGTTTTTCGCGAGCGATACCGGTGCGTCGTCCGGCCAGTTGCCATGTCGCGACGTGCCCAGCACTCGGTCGCCGCACGCCGCTAAGTGCTCACCCAGGTGCATTCCCGCGAAGCCCGTGATGCCGGTGATGAGAGCGTGCACGGCGGTTGCCCGTGAAATTTGCGCTGACACGGCGACTCGGGGACACGGCGACGCGGAGATTCGTCCGTTGTCCGTTGTCCCTTGCGTCGTTCCTGCAGACTGAAAACTGAAAACCTGGTAACAGTTTAGCCGTCTGAAGTTGAGGGAGCGGCTTGTAGCGGGATTCGCAAGAATTCCGACAACCGTGCGGCGTTCCAACGGGCTGAATTCTTGCGAATCCAGCTACGACTTCAGACGGCTAAACTGTTACAAAACCTGCGATCAAGCCTCGCGACGCGGCGCCCGTTGGTCCATCTCCCGCGCCACGCGCTCCGAATCGGCATCGACCATCATTTCGACCAACTCGTCGAATTGCACTTGCGGCTGCCACCCCAGCACGCGGTGGGCCAGGCTGGCGTCGCCGCACAGCGTGTTCACGTCGGCCGGTCGCCGCAGCGCGGGATCCAGCTCGACGTGCTTCTCCCAGTCGAGCCCCAGTCGTCCGAACGCCTTACGGCAGAAGTCGCGCACCGAGTGTTTCACGCCCGTGGCGATCACGTAATCGCCCGGCGTTTCGTGCGAAAGGACCAGCCACATGGCGCGAACGTAGTCGCCGGCGAAACCCCAGTCGCGCTGTGCGTCGAGGTTGCCCAGCTTGAGCGTGCGATCCAGGCCATGCTTGATGCGGGCGGCGGCGTTGGTGATTTTTCGCGTGACAAACTCCAGGCCGCGGCGGGGCGACTCGTGGTTGAACAGAATGCCGCTGCAAGCGAACAGGCCGTAGCTTTCGCGATAGTTCACCGTGATGCAGTGGCCGTACACCTTGGCGACGCCGTAGGGGCTGCGGGGACGGAAAGGCGTGGATTCGTTCTGTGGCTCCTGTTCCACGGCGCCGAACATTTCGCTGCTGGAGGCCTGGTAAAAGCGAATCTGAGGGTCGACGTGCCGCACCGCCTCCAACAGCCGCGTCACGCCCAGGGCGGTCAGCTCCGCGGTCAAGAGCGGCTGCTGGAAGCTGGCCGGCACGAACGACTGAGCGGCCAGGTTGTACAGCTCGTGCGGTCGCACGGCGTCGAGAAGTCGCACGAGCGAGAGCTGGTCGAGCAGGTCGGCTTCGTGCAGCTTGATGCGGTCGAGCAGGTGGGCGATGCGGTCGGTATGTCCGGTGCTGGTGCGGCGGACCATGCCGTGCACTTCGTAGCCGCGCTCGAGCAGAAACTCAGCCAGGTACGAGCCGTCCTGGCCGGTGATGCCGGTGATCAGTGCGCGTTGCGTCATCGAAGAGTCGATGGTCCAGAGTCGAGAGCTGGAACGGGGCCAAAGCGGAAAGCGGAGAGCGGAAAGCGGTGGACCAAGTCAAATCCGCTCTCCGCTTTCCGCTTTGGCGCCGCGTCACTCGCTTTCTGTGTCGCCTGGTTTTGGCGGTTCCACGGCCGCGTGGGCAACCTCCTCGCCGTTTTCCTCGCGAGGCACGCGGACCACGGCTACGAGCTTGTCTTCCTCGTCGAGGCTCATCACGCGCACGCCCTGCGTGTTGCGGCCGATGATGCTGATTTCCCGCGCGGCGATCCGCTGGAGCTTGCCGCGGGCCGTCATCATCAACACCTCGTCGGTGTCGTCGACGCGCACGATGCCCACGACCGGGCCGTTGCGCTTCGTGGTCTTGATGTCCCGCAGGCCCTTGCCGCCTCGTTTCTGTGCCCGGTAGCGCGACGAAGAGGACGTTCCCTCCTCGGTCGATCCGTTGTCGGCAGCGCTCGGCTCGCCACCGTCGTCCATCGCATCGCCGCCGCCGCTGTCGACCTCATCGGCCGCCTCACCGGCCTCATCCGCGATGTCGCCCTCCCCTTCCGCATCACCTCCTCCGCCGTTCGCACCGGCCTGTTCGCCTTCCGGCGCCGGCGTATTGGGGCCGAACCAGGTGCGCTTGCCGTATCCATTTTCGCATGCAGTGAGCAGCGTCGCCTCGGGATCGGCCACCACCATGCCGACCAGCACGTCGTCCTTTATCAGCTTGATGCCTTTAACGCCCGACGTGTTGCGTCCCATGCGCCGCACGTCGCTCTGGCGGAAGCGGATGGCCATTCCCTGGGCGGTAGCCAGCACCACCTCGTCGCCGGGCTTGGTGACGACGATGTCGACCACTTCGTCGTCCTCGCGGAGCTTGATGGCGATGATGCCTCCCCTTTTGGGCCGGCTGTACGCTTCCAGCGCCGTTTTCTTCACCAGCCCTTTGCGGGTGGCCATTATGAGGAAATGTCCGGGGAGGTTGAAATCGCGCACGGGGCGGCAATCGGCAATCGTTTCCCCCTCGTCCAATCGGAGCAGGTTGACGATGGCGCGGCCGCGGCTTTCGCGACCCAACTCGGGCAGGTCGTACACTTTCTGCCAGTAGACCCGCCCTTTGTTGGTAAAGAACAACAGGTAGGCGTGCGTGCTGGCGACGAACAAGTGGGCGATGGGGTCTTCGTCCTCGGTTTTGGCCCCGGTGAGCCCCTTGCCGCCGCGACGCTGGGCGCGATAGGTCCTGGCGCTGGTGCGTTTGATGTAGCCGCGGTGCGAAATGGAGACGACCATCGTCTCCTCGGTGATCAGGTCCTCGAGGTCGACCGAACCGATCTCCTCGCCGCTGATCTCGGTGCGCCGCACGTCGCCGTGCTTGTCGCGAATTTCGCGCAAGTCCGCTTTGATGATGTCGAGTATGTGGCGTTCGTCGGAGAGAATGTGCAGGTAGCCTTCAATCTCCTTAAGCAGCTCGCGATGCTCGTTCCCTAGTTTCTCCTGCTCCAGGTTGACAAGCTGTCCCAGCCGCATCCGCAGGATTTCGTCGGCCTGCACGGGCGACAGGCTGTACGACTCGGCGTCGCCCAGTTCGGCCCGCAACATCTCGAATCCCGCATCGCCCAGGGCGCGGCGCAGCATCGCGACCGGACACTCGAGCGCGACCAGGTTCTCCTTGGCTTCGGCCTGCGTGGCGGCGGCCCGAATCACGCGGAGGATTTCGTCGATGTTGGCCAGCGCGAGCAAGAGCCCTTCGACGTTGTGTTTGCGTCGCCGCGCCTTGGCCAGCAGGAATTGCGTGCGCCGCCGGATGACCGTCCCCCGATGGCGGACGAACTCGCTGAGTATCTCCTTGATCGGCATCTCCCGCGGCTTGCCGTCGACCAGCGCCAGGAAGATGAGCGAAAACGAATCTTGCAGCGGCGAGAACTGATAGAGCTGGTTGAGCACCACGTCGGGGTCCGCGTCGCGCTTGAGGTCGATCACCAGCCTCACCGGCTCCTTCAGGTCGCTTTCGTCCCGAATCGCCGAGATGCCCTTGATCCGCCCATCGTTCACCAGCGCCGCGATCCGCTCGATTACGCGGTCGCGGAACTGCTGGAAGGGAATCTCCGTCACCACGATGCGGTAACGGTCTTTCTTGTATTCCTCGATGCGGGCCCGCGCTCGTACCACGATGGTGCCCCGACCCGTGTGGTACCCGCGGCGGATTCCCGTGCGCCCGCAAATGATGCCACCGGTGGGAAAGTCGGGGCCGGGCAGTGTCTCCAGCAGTTCGTCGATCGACACGCCGGGGTCGTCGATGACGCGAATCAGCGCGTCGCACACTTCGGCGAGGTTATGCGGCGGGATCGACGTCGCCATGCTGACCGCGATGCCGCTGGAGCCGTTGACCAGCAAGTTGGGAAACTTCGCCGGCAGCACCGTCGGTTCCTGCCGCTGCTCGTCGTACGTGGGTACGAAATCGACCGTGTCCAGCGCCAGGTCTTGCAGCATCATCGCCGCGATCGGCGACATGCGGGCTTCGGTATACCGCATGGCGGCCGGGGGCAAACCGGCGATAGATCCGAAATTTCCCTGCCGATCGATCAGCACGTGGCGCATATTCCACTCCTGCGCCATGCGAACCAGCGTGGGATAGATTACCTCTTGCCCGTGCGGGTGATAATTGCCCATCGTCTCGCCGGCAATTTTTGCGCATTTTGCGCGGGCCGAGCCGGGCGAGAGATTCAGATCGTTCATCGCCACCAGGATCCGCCGCTGCGACGGTTTCAGGCCGTCGCGCACGTCGGGCAGCGCCCGGGAGACGATGACGCTCATCGCATAGGTGAGGTAGCTTTCCTTGAGCTCCTCTTCGATGGGCACATCGATGATGTTGCCCAGCGGCGGACTCCCGTTTCCGTCGCCCGGCTCCGGCGGGAGATCATCAGGTTCAGGCGAATCGGTCGACAAGCGACAGTCCTTTCCGCGCTAGCAGTCCCAGCGAGGCGGCCGCCCGGCGAAGCTTCGAACCGGGGGCAAATGAGCGGTGCTCTAGGCAGGGTGAAAACGCAAGTGAAAGTCTACCAGTTTTGGCCCTGGCCAACAACGCCACAACCGCAATTGGGCTCGCCGCAACTGCAAGCGCGAAAACGTGTTGCGACGCTGGTTCGGCGGCACTTGGCGCGAGGGCCGCCGGCTTGGACGGCGAGGCGTAAGCGACCTGGAAAACGGCCCCCAAAAGTCGATTGCCTTGGCCCACTTTTCCCGCGCCGTTTATCGCGCGTCGTTGCGCTGGTAGGTTGCACCTGTTGGCGCCGTGTGAGAACCGTTGATGGCGCTGCGGAAGCGCGCCAATGCCTGGTCGACCGCCGTCACGCGGGCACCGACTCGATAGGAGGAGTTCACACGACAATGCTTCGAGTCGTATCCACTGCCGCAGTGGCGATCACCCTCGCGGTCGTGTTGGCTGTCGCCTTCTGGGGTCAAGGACAATTCGGCGCCCGAGCCGACGAACCCGACGCTCAGACAAAGCAAGCTGATGCTGTCGCAAAGTCGAAAGAAGGCGAGCCTGTGGCCGACGAAGCCCGGCTCCGCGTAATGACGTTCAACATCCGCTACGACAACGCGGGCGATGGCGAGAACCGCTGGCGCAACCGACGCGACGCCGTGGCGGCCGTCATCGCGGAGAACAAGGTCGACGTCGTCGGTTTGCAGGAGGCGCTCGAACGCCAGATCGACGACCTCGCCCAACGCCTGCCCGATTACGCCTGGTACGGCGTGGGCCGGGACGACGGCAAGACGCGAGGCGAATTCGCCCCCATCTTCTATCGCAAGGACCGCTTCGAGGTCATCGACAAGGGGGTCTTCTGGCTCTCCGAAACGCCCGAGACGCCCGGCAGCAAGAGTTGGGACGCGGCCATCACACGACTCGTCACCTGGATTGAATTCCGCGACAAGACGGCCGATTGCACGTTTTTCGCCTTCAATACGCACTTCGACCACATCGGCACGGAGGCGCGACTTCGCAGCGCCGCCCTGATTCGGGAAAGAATCCCGCGGATCGCGGGGGAAAAGCCGACCGTTTTGACCGGCGACTTGAATTGCGTCGCCACGTCGGCGCCGTATCGCACGCTGACCGAAAAGGGAGATGCGGACGTCGACCGGCCCCCCGCACTCCTCGACACCCGCAAGGTCAGCTTGACCGATCCTCGCGGACCCGACTCCACGTGGAACGGCTTCACCGAAATCGAATCGGGCCGGATTATCGACTATGTGTTCGTATCGGCCGGCTGGCGGGTTGCGTCGCACGCAACCATCGACGAGCGGGTGGAAGGGCGATTCGTTTCCGACCATCTGCCGGTGCTAGCTGAGATCACGCTCGTGCAGTGAGGGCGGTCGGTGGGTCGGTGCATGGGGATCACCCTCGCTCGCGATTTGTGCGGCAGCCGCCGCCGGCTTCTTGACAGGTTAGCGCGCCGCGCGGTCTAGTCATGGGCGTGGAATGTGCCGACGCCGCAGCACCCCGGGGCCGCAAGCGCCTCCGTCGCGTCGGCCCGACACGCTGTGCGGACGACCGATGAGCAATCTGAAACCCCATGAAACGGTGCTGTTTTTTCCCAGCATCGGGCATCTGGACAGCGGCGGGCAAACGTGGCGCGTCGTCGTCAGCGGCGTCGTGCTGCGTCCGGGCCACGTCAATCTGCGGAAGCGCATTTTACTGCGGTTGCTGCGCCGGGCTTTGAAAGTGCCCCGCAACGCGCTCGAGACCGATCTGTTTCGCCGCCGTATCAGCGGCTTTTTGCTGGGCACCCAAGGCAAGCGGCGGGTCGCCGTCCGCGTTGGCCAACGGGTCCACACCATCAAGAAGAAATCGCGCCGCAACGGCCAGTTTTCCGGCGTGCTGCACGTCGACGCCGGCGATGCGGAGCAGATTCAGCAAACGCTCGGTCACGGCGACGGCTGGTTGCACTTCGAGCTGGCAGGGTCGCAAGGACCGCCCGCCATCGGCCGTGCGCAGCTCATCGGCGAAACCGGCGTGTCGGTCGTCTCCGACATCGACGACACGATGAAGCACACCGGCACGACCAACCAACGCACGCTGTTGGTCAACACGTTTCTGCGCAAGTTCGAGCCCATCGACGGCATGACGGAGTTGTACCGCGGCTGGGCCGAGCAAGGGGCGGCGTTTCACTACGTCTCGTCGAGTCCCTGGCAGCTTTACCACAACCTGGCCGAGCTTTGCGGCGACGAGGGCTTCCCCGAGGGTACCTTTCACCTGCGTGCCTTCCGTCTCCGTGACGACATGCTGCTGCGCATGCTACTGATGCGGCGGCGGGGCAAAGGAAAGGTCATCAAGCACATTCTGCGCTCCTTCCCTGGCCGGCAGTTCGTGCTGGTGGGCGACACGGCCGAACGCGACCCGGAGCTTTACGGCGCGCTGGCGCGAAAATTCCCCGACCGCGTGGCGGCCATCTACCTGCGAAGTGCACCGCGACGGCGGACGAAACCCAACCGCCTGGGCAAGGCGTTCCGGGGTGTTTCGCCCGACTTGTGGCGCGTGTTCGACCGAGCCGACGAGCTTCCCGAGCAGATTCTCGCCGGCCAGTCGGCACTCGACCCCGCCGTTGGCTCTTGACGCGCAGTCCTCTTGTCGACACGTCGCCAATCTGGCACCATAGTTGGTTTTCCCGCCCGTTTCCCGCTTCGTTTCCGTTTGCCAAGTGCAAGGAGTTGGCCTTCCATGGCCCGATACACTCGTCCCAAGGCGCGGGTCAACCGCCGCCTCAATACTCAGGTGTTCGAGAACGCGGGTGCCGTGCGGGCCCACGAACGGCGGGACAATCCGCCGGGAATGCACACGCGAGGCCGGCGCCCCTCGACCTATGGTCTGGCGCTCGCCGAGAAGCAGAAGATCAAATACTACTACGGCCTGGGCGAACGCCAGTTGCGGCGCTACTTCGACAACGTCGTTCACACCAAGGGGAACACCGGCCAGCAGTTGCTGCTCTTGTGCGAGCGCCGGCTCGACAACGTGGTCCGCCGAGTCGGTTTCACCAAGACCCGTCCCCAGGCCCGACAGGGCATCGTGCACGGCCATTTCCAGGTCAACGGGGTGAAGGTCACCAAGCCCTCGTATCAGGTGCGACCGGGCGACGTGATCACCTTGAGGCCCCGCGAGAACCTGCAGAACTACTATCGCGGCGTCTCCAGCGATAGCGAGACTCAGCAGGTCGACTGGCTTGCGTTCGACGAAGAATCGCTGCGGGCCACCGTGCTGGGCAACCCCGGGCCGAGCGACATCAGCCTGCCGGTCGATGCGAACACGGTCGTCGAGTTCCTGTCTCGCTGAACGCGCATCATGCACACGCAAGTGGCCGTTTTGGGCGGCGGACCGGGCGGTTACGCGGCGGCCTTTCTTGCCGCCGACGCCGGGCTCGAAGTAACGCTCGTCGAATCGGCGCGCCGCCTGGGCGGTACGTGCCTGCTCTGTGGTTGCATCCCGTCGAAGGCGCTGCTCCACGTCGCCCGCGTAATGGCCGAAGTGGAAGAGCTTAAGCACGACTGGGGCGTCGAGTTCCCGCCGCCGCAGATTCAGCTCGATCAGCTTCGCGCCCGCAAGGATAAGGTCATCCAGACGCTCTCGGGTGGCCTGGCCCAGCTTGCCAAGCGGCGGAACGTGAAAGTCATCTGGGCCCGCGGCGTGCTGGAGGATTCGACCACGCTCCGCCTCGAAGGGGACGACGCCTCGATGCCGCCCGATGGCCGGCTCACGTTCGACCACCTCGTGCTGTCGACCGGCTCGGTGCCGTCGATGCCCAAGAGCTTCGCCATCGGGTCGGACCGCGTCATCGACTCGACCGGCGCTCTGGAACTGCGCGACGTGCCCAATAGCTTGCTGGTCATCGGCGGCGGCTACATCGGCCTGGAGATGGGAACCGTGTACGCGTGGCTCGGCACCAAGGTGAGCGTAGTCGAATTGACCGAGACGCTGCTGCCGGGGGTGGATCGCGACCTGGTCAAGCCGCTACACAAGAACCTGACCAAGCTGTTCGGCGAACGGATCTACCTGAATACCAAGGTCGGATCGCTCGGCCAAAAGGGGCAGTCGGTCGAGGTGGCGTTCGAGGGCCCCGGCAAATACGGCACGGAGAAGTTCGATCGCGTGCTGGTGTCCGTCGGCCGTGCGCCCAACAGCCGCGGGCTTGGGCTGGAGAACACAAAGGTGCAGGTCGATGGCCGGGGCTTCGTGGTTCACGACAAGAGCCAACGCACCGACGACCCGCATATCCTGGCCATCGGCGACGTGGCGGGCGAGCCGATGCTGGCTCACAAGGCGACGCACGAAGCGAAAGTGGCCGTCGAATCACTGTTGGGCAAACCGGCCGAATTCGACAATCTGGCGATTCCCGCCGTCGTGTTCACCGACCCCGAAATCGCCTGGGCCGGCCTCACCGAAGAACAGGCGAAGCGCGACGGGCGAAACGTGCAAGTGGCCATGTACCCGTGGGGCGCGAGCGGACGCGCACAAGCGCTGGGCCGCATCGAGGGGCTGACCAAGTGGCTGGTCGATCCCGAGACCGAGCGCGTGTTGGGCTGCGGCATCGTCGGCCCCGGGGCGGGGGAATTGATCGCCGAGGCGGTGCTGGCCATCGAAATGGGGTGCCAGATGCGCGACGTAACCGAATCGATCCATCCCCATCCCACGCTCAGCGAAACCGTGATGAACGCCGGCGAAGTTTTTTACGGCACGGCCATCGAGCTGTATAAGCCGAAGCGATAGGGGGGCGCTGGCCGCCTTCACCTGTCAAATCCCGGCATTTCCTTAATGCCCTCACCATCGCGCCCCGAGAAAACAGGGTGAGAGGACCGGCGAAACCGTTTTGCCGGGTACAATTGCTAACTGTCGCACTGCTCGTGCTGGGGATACCCGCTCATGCCTGATACACGAGCCGCACACGGTGCGGCGCACGATCCTTCGAAACCGCCCGATGCGCCCTCGCCCGATGCGCCGACCCCGGCGCACGCCACCGACGTCGACCCGGCGGAAACGCAGGAATGGATCGACGCCCTGGAATACGTGCTGGGCAGCCGCGGCCCGGAGCGCGTGCGCTACCTGCTCGCCGCGCTCGAACAAAAGGCCCGTCGCGACGGCGTCGATCTGCCGCTGGCCTCGAACACCCCCTACGTCAACACGATTCCCGTCGACAGCCAGCCCCGCTACCCCGGCAACCGCGAAATCGAGCGCCGCATCAAGAGTATCATCCGCTGGAACGCCATGGCCATGGTCCAGCGGGCCAACAAGGAGACGCCCGGCATCGGCGGCCACATCTCCAGCTTCGCGTCGTCGGCCACGCTCTACGAAGTGGGTTACAACCACTTCTTTCGCGGGCGGGGCAAGTCGGGCTTCGGCGGCGACCAGGTGTACTTCCAGGGGCACGTGTCGCCCGGCATGTACGCCCGCGCGTTTCTCGAAGGCCGCCTGAGCGAGGATCACCTGAAGAACTTTCGCCGCGAGCTGGCGCCCGGTGGCGGGCTCTCCTCATATCCGCACCCGTGGCTGATGCCCGAGTTCTGGGAGTTCGCCACGGTATCGATGGGCCTGGCGCCGATCATGGCCATCTACCACGCTCGTTTCAACGAGTACCTGCACGACCGCGGCCTGGCCGACACCGCCGGCAAGAAGGTGTGGGCCTTCTTGGGCGACGGCGAGTGCGACGAGCCCGAAACGCTCGGTGCGATCACATTGGCGGCCCGCGAGCAGCTCGACAACCTGATCTTCGTCATCAACTGCAACTTGCAGCGGCTCGATGG
>CAYQAJ010000115.1:0-13134 GCA_964415245.1 uncultured Pirellulaceae bacterium
CTGCTTACGTGTGAAATCGCGGAATTATCGCCGCGCGTCCGCCGCCGACTGCCCCAGACCTTTCTCGGGCGAATGTTTCTCACGTGGTTCAACCCCGGCTCCGGCACCGGCTACCTGTTCGCTGTGCTCAGCCTGCTGGCGCTGGCCCTGGTTCTTGTGGAAGAAGTCTTTTTGGCCAATGTGAATGCCTTCCCGGGCGTTTCCCCCATCACGGGCGACTCGGTTTGGTTCCTTCTGCTCGCGTGGGCGTACGTAGCCGCATACCTGGGCGTGGGGCGGCTACTGATACTGGCGCTTCGCCGCGTGACTCGCGTTGGCCTGGTAGGCGGAACCGCGGTGCACCTCGGCCTGTCGGCGTTCGGCGTCGCCGCGCCTTGGTGCGTGCACCTGCTCATGCTTCCCCGCGTTCCCAACCAATACTCGGCAATGCAATTGACGAATTGGTTGTGGACGATGAACGAGGCATGGCACGATCGCATCAGCAGCTTCCCAAGCGTGTGTTTTGGTATGCTGGGTTTTGCCGTGCTGTCCATACTGGCGAACCTGCTCACGTCGACCGAGGAGATTCGACAAGTGCGCTCGACGACGCCGCGCCGCGTGACCCAAGACGAGCGGGCGATCCATCCCCCCAAGCCGGCCCCTGCCCCCGCACCGGACGATCCCTGGGACAGCGCCGCGTCGGCCGACGCAAACCCTGGCACCGGCTCGTAGATTGCGTACAATCACCGAACCCGCTACCTGCCGATGACGAGCCTGCTCCCTGCCGAGAAACGAGGCGACTTCCATGAACCGTGCAACGAACGATTCGCACCGTCAAGAGCCGCGCACCTCGCCGCTCGAAAACACCACGCCTCGCCTTGCCCTGCCGCGTCGCGAATTCCTGCGGCTGTCGGCGGCCGGCGCGGTTTCCGCTGCCGGAGCGCTCTTGGCAGCCGGTCGCGGAGCCTGGGCGCTTGACGAACCGAAGCGCCGCCCCAAGGTCGCCGCCGTTTGTACGGTCATCACCCACCGGTCGCATGCCCACGTGATTCTCGAAAACTTTGTCCAGCCGTATCTGTTCAACGGCCGTCGCACCGATCCCGGCGTCGACGTCGTGTCGCTCTACTTCGACCAGACGCCCGACGGCGACCTGTCGCGCGAATTGGCGCGGCAGTTCGACATTCCCATTTACCCCACGATCGCCGAAGCGCTCTGCCGCGGCGGCGACTCGTTGGCCGTCGACGCGGTGCTGGCCATCGGCGAGCACGGCCAATACCCCACCAACGAGCTGGGCCAGGTCGAGTACCCCCGCAAGCGGTTCTTCGACGAAATCGCCGCCGTCGTCCGCAGCGCGGGCCACGGCGTGCCCACCTACAACGACAAGCACCTGTCGTACCGCTGGGACTGGGCCAAGGAGATGTACGACACGGCCCACGAGCTGCACATGCCACTCATGGCGGGCAGTTCCGTTCCGCTAGCCCAGCGCCGCCCGCCGCTCGAGTTGCCCGACGACGCCGAAATCGAACAAGCGGTGTCGATCCACGGAGGCGGCGTCGAGTCGTACGACTTTCACGGCCTCGAAGTATTGCAGTCGCTGATCGAATCGCGCTCTGGTGGTGAGACCGGCATATCGCGCGTCGAATTCCTCTCGGGCGACAAGTTACGGCAAGCGGCCCGCGACGGTCGCTGGTCGCTCGACTTGGCCCGCGCCGCCATGGCGGCCGAGCTGGGCAAGAAGCTCGACGACCCGCTCATCGCCCCGGGGCAGGAAGGCGTCGAGCCGCACGGCATCCTGCTCACGTACAAGGACGGGCTCTCCGCCATCGTGCTCAAGGTGGGCGCGAGCGGCATCCGCTGGAACTTCGCTTGCCGACTCAAGGGCGAAGCCGAACCGCGTGCCACCGCTTTCTACGTCGGCCCGTGGAACAACCGCAACCTGTTCAAGGCCCTGTCGCACGCCATCCAACACCACTTCATCCACGGCAGGTCGCCCTACCCGGTCGAGCGCACGTTGCTGGTAACTGGCGTGCTCGACGCGGAGATGCACTCGCGGCACGACGGGGGCAAGCCTGTCGACACACCCCACCTGGAGTTCGCCTACGAGCCGCGCGCCTTCGACGACTTGCGCGAAATGGGCGCCACCTGGAAGATCATCACCGAAGACACGCCCGAGCCCCGCGGCTTCGTGCTGCACGGCCTCGACGAGTAAACGCACGAATCAGCTTGCTGCATCCCCCCGCCGCGTCACGCTTTTCCCGCCGTTGGCAACGTGCCGGGCATGCAGTAGAATCACGCCCGGTGCCGTCCATACGGTCCATCCAGTCCATACCGTCCACCAGCGGCGCGCTTTGATAACCTGCGCTGCGCCGGAGGCTTGACTAAAAATGGCCAAATCAGGTAAAGGCAAGAAGAAAGCCGACACCGTGTTTCTCGTGTGCGAAGAAACGGGCGACTACAACTACTCGCTGCGGCGCAAGCCCGGTGGCGAAAAGCTCAAGCTCAAAAAGTACAGCCCGCGGCTCCGCAAACACACGGTGCATGTGGAGAAGAAGAAGTAGTTGGCGTTCGCACGAGCGTCGGCGCTGGCTCGATGTATCCAAAGTTTTCAGTGTTCGGTTTTCAGTGTTCAGTCGGCATTGAAATACAACGGACAACGGGCAACGGACTAAAGACAAGCACTCCGCCAGGATGAGCGTCCTTCCCCTTCAGGATGGCTTGGGCAAGCGGTGGCGCATTCGCCCCCATGATGCGGTGCGAGTGGCGCGGTTGGAAGAGAGTGCCGGCATCCCCGCCATTGTGGCCCAGTTGCTTCTGGCCCGCGGCATCGCCGACGCCGATCAAGCCCGCGGTTTTCTCGACACGCGGCTCAGCGGCCTGCGCGACCCCGACGAATTGCCGGGCGTTCCGCAAGCCGTCGACCGCATCTATCGCGCGATCGAGTCCCGCCACCGCATCGTCGTCTACGGCGACTACGACGCCGACGGCATGACCGCCACCGCGCTGCTTTATCGCTGTCTGAAGCTCTTGGGCGGCGACGTTACTTACCACTTGCCCAGCCGGCTCGACGACGGCTACGGAGTGAGCGACGAAGCGCTTGCACAGCTTAAAAGCGCTGGCGCATCGCTCGTCGTTACCGTCGACTGCGGCATTACCAGCGTGAGCGAGTCGGAGACGGCGGCGAAGCTGGGCATCGAGCTCGTCGTCACCGATCATCACGAGCCCGGTCCGGAACTCCCCCGCGCTGCCGCCATCGTGCATCCGCGACTGCCCGGCCATCGCTATCCGTTCGGCGATCTGTGCGGCGCCGCCGTCGCGTTCAAGCTGGCCTGGGCGCTGTGCCGCCGCGCCAGCCAGTCGCCGAAGGTCAGCCCCAAACTGCGCGAGTTTCTGTTGCAAGCGGTCGGGCTGGCGGCGCTCGGCACGGTGGCCGACGTGGTGCCGCTGTTGGACGAGAACCGCATTCTCGTGCACCACGGGCTCATCGCGCTGAAAGAGCACCCGGTCCCGGGTCTCGCCGCGCTGATGACCATCGCGAAGCTGGACAACAAGAAGTCGCTGGGCAGCGAGGACATCGCCTTCACGATCGGGCCCCGCCTCAATGCCGCCGGCCGACTTGGGCAGGCCCAGCTTGGCGTCGAGCTGCTCACGACCGATGTGCCGCAGCGGGCTCAGGCGCTGGCCGAGTACATCGACCAGCTTAACGGCAGCCGCGACAGTCTGGAACGCAGCGTCTACCTCGCCGCCAACAAGCAGATCGGCCAGGCGTGCGATCTGGAAACCGACGCCGCTCTCGTGCTCTCCGGCCGCGGTTGGCACGCCGGCGTGATCGGGCTCGTGGCGGGCCGACTGGCCGAAAAGCACGGGCGGCCCGTCATCGTGCTCTCGCTCGATCAGCTCGGCGCCAAGCCGGCCACCGGCTCGATGCGCAGCGCGGGCGGACTGAACGCCTGCCAGGCATTGGCCGCTTGCGGCGAGTATCTCGTTTCGCACGGTGGGCACGCCGCCGCCGCGGGCCTTCGCATCGACGAAGCGCACATCGACGCCTTTCGCTCCGCCTTTCTCGAACACGCCGCCTCGGCCATCGATCCGACCAGCCACCGGGCCGAGCTCCGCATCGACGGCGAAGCCCCATTCGGCCAGCTCACGCTGGGCACGGTGCAAAAGATCGAGCTCATAGCTCCCTTCGGCGCCGGCAACCCGCGGCCCGTTCTGTTTGCCGGCGGAGTCGAGCTGGCCGAGCCGCCCAAAAAAATCGGCAGCTCGCAGCGTCATCTTTCGCTCAAGCTCCGCCAGGATCGCCTCACGCTGCGTGCCGTCGCCTTCGGCCAGGCCGATTGGGCCGAGCCGTTGGAACAAGCCGCCGCCCCGCTCGACGTGGCCTTCCGCCCCGTCATCAACGACTACCGCGGCCGCCACTCGGTCGAGCTCCACCTGGTCGACTGGCGCATCTCCCAAAACGGCGCATCTCGCTAGTCGCAGCGCAATCACGCACGCGTGACACTAAAACAAGCCCACGGACTGCCGTCCGTGGGTTTTCGTGTGGCGAAGCAGCTCAGCGCCGCGCGCGATCGTCCCGCGTGAGACTATTCCGTGAGGGATCACGCAGCCCGTCTTGCGGCCCGAGTTGGCGCCGCCGCATACAGGTCGGCCCGCGTGAGGGGGAGTCGCGCGAGGCCGCGGCGGGCGTGCTTGCTGGCGACCACCTGGAAGACTTGCAGCGTGCCGTCCTGAAAGCCGAACGACACGCCGGCCAGGTAGCCGACCCACATGCGGTACCGCTCGGGGCCGACCAGCCGAATCGCGGCCTCGCGGTTGGCCGTGAGCCGGCGACACC
Organism: uncultured Pirellulaceae bacterium; assembly: GCA_964415245.1. Taxonomy (GTDB): domain Bacteria; phylum Planctomycetota; class Planctomycetia; order Pirellulales; family Pirellulaceae; genus CAYQAJ01. The sequence continues at coordinate 4,814 of CAYQAJ010000115.1, forward strand.
AATGAGCCGTCGTCAGCATGTAGTGCTGGTGCCAGCCTTCGACGTCGTGCACCTGAAACTGGCTGGCCTCGATCGTTTGCAGAGTCTGGCCGATGTTGTCGAGCTCGCCGCCCGGGAAGATGTACTTCGCGATGAGCTTCTTTTCCGGTCGCCGCCGCCGGGCTTTGCCGCCCGCGGGTTTTGCTCGGCGGGCAATGCCGTGATTGAGCAGAATGCCGCGATCGCGCAGCAGCGAGTTCAACTTGGCAAAGTAAGCCGGCATGTTGGCCAGACCCACGTGCTCGAACATGCCGATGCTGGCGATCTTGTCGTAGCTGCCCGTCACGTCGCGGTAGTCGCGCAGCTCGACCCGCGCGCGGCCTTGCAGTCCCAACCGGGCGATCTTCTCCCGCGCGTAATCGTACTGCGTTTGCGCCAACGTGACGCCGTGCGCTTCGACGCCATAGTGCCGCGCGGCGTGGCAGATCAGTCCGCCCCACCCGCAACCGACGTCGAGCAACCGCTCGCCGGGCGCCAAACGCAGCTTGCGGCAGATCATGTCGAGCTTATCGTGCTGCGCCTGGTCGAGCGAATTGCCGTCGTCGGTAAAGTAGCCGCAGGAATACACCATCTCAGAATCGAGAAACAACCGGTAGAAATCGTTCCCCAGGTCGTAGTGGAATTGAACGTAGTCCTTGTCTTTTCGCGCCGCGGGCGAAACGGCCCCACTGTCGCCGGCATAACCGTGCTGGACTTTGCCCCGATCGGCCGCGGCCAGCAAGAACGGCACCAGCGCGGGCAGGAGAATCGACTTCTTCAGGTGCTTGAGCTTCGGCTTCTTACTGGCCGAACGAATGGCCTGGCCGAAAGCGATCAGATCGCCGCACTCGATCTCGATCCCCCCGGTGGCGTACTGCCGCACGAAGTGGTCGAGCGTCGGCCATCGGACGAGCGCACCGATGACGCCCGGGCTGCGAATCGCCACCGTCAGCCCGGTTTCCACGGCCTGCGCGCCCAAAGGCACCACGGTGCCGTCCCACAGCCGAACCGAAATCGAAATGTCGCTGACCTCGGCGAGATGATGAAGCACCCGCCGCGCGGCCGACAACTGCCGATCGCTGGATGTCAGAAAGGAGAGCACCGCAAGCCCCGATGTCAAAAAACGGCGGGCGGTCCCAGCGCAATGTGCCGATTACGGGGCCATGCGATACTCGATAAGAGGTTCGGAGGTCAAGTCCGACTGTTGGAAGAGCCAAGGGTCAAAGTCCGATCGACGCGTGAATGGGGCCGAATTGCCCGCTCCGCTTCGCTCGGCGGAGCTCGCGGCAAGACGCTGCCCTGCGGCGGGTTCCCTGATTCGGCACTCTGCATTTTGCACTCTGCATTCTGCACTTGGAGTTCCGTCTCCCCCGATTGGATCGCCGACTGCCGGGCGCCACAATAGCGGCAGTCTTATGAGCGATTCCAACTCCTATTCGACCTCTCCGAGTCAGCCCGGCGACGTGCGGATGCGCGGCTTTGCGCGGCGCACGACCGTCGATGCCGCGCTCGCCTGGCTCGATGGCCACACCGCGCCGCTGCCGACCGAGCGCGTGCCATTGCTCGAAGCGGCCGACCGAGTTCTGGCCAGCGAAGTGACGAGCCGCGTCGACGTGCCTGGTTTCGACCGCGCCATGATGGACGGATTCGCCGTGCGGGCCGCCGACACCTCGGGCGCCACTCCCTACAACCCGCTGGAGCTGACGATCGCGGGCGAAATCTTGCCGGGCACTCGCTACGACGGAAAAGTGGGCGCCGGGCAAGCTGTGCGGATCATGACCGGCGCTCCGCTTCCCATCGGCGCCGATGCCGTGCTCCCCGCCGAGAAGGCCGAAGTTGCCGCCGCCGCCGAGAGTGGCGCATCCGCCGTGCCCGCCCGAGTCGCCGCGCTCGACGAAGTGTCGCCTGGCAAGAATGTGGGACTGCGCGGAGAGGACGTTCGCGCTGGCACGGTGGTGCTGCCGGCGCGGCGGCGATTGCGGCCGCAGGACGTGGGCGTACTTTCGTCCATCGGCGTGGCGGAGGTCGAGGTCGTGCGCCGCCCGCGCGTGCGGATCGTCGTCACCGGCAACGAGCTGCTTCCGCCCGGTTCGCCCCCCGAAAGCAATCGCATCGCCGATGCCAACGGCCCGATGCTCGCCGCGCTGGTGGCCCGCGACGGCGGCATTGTGCACAACCCCGGCATCGTGCCAGACGATCCCGACGCGATCCTTCAGGCCATGCGCGATCAGTGCGACGTGGTGCTGGTGTCGGGCGGGTCGAGCGTGGGGCGCGAAGACCATGCGCCCGTGCTGTTGGCGCGGCACGGCGAGCTGGCAATTCACGGTATCGCCATACGCCCCAGCAGTCCCGCCGGCATGGGGCGGCTCGACGGGCGGCTCGTATTTCTGCTCCCCGGCAATCCCGTGTCGTGTCTGTGTGCGTACGAGTTCTTCGCGGGCCGCGCGATTCGCGTTCTCGGCGGACGCAGCGTCGATTGGCCGTACCGAAGCGTGCGAATGCGGCTACGGCGCAAGCTCGTTTCAGCGGTGGGTCGCGTCGACTACGCTCGGGTTGCACTTGTCGATGGCGAAGTCGAACCGGTGGCGATCAGCGGCGCATCGATCCTCAGCTCCACGACGCGCGCCGACGGCTTTGTCATCGTGCCCGCCGACAGCGAGGGGTTTCCGTCCGGCGCCGAAGTAAAGGTGTACTTGTACAACTAAAAGCTTATCCAAAAACCGTCGGGGACTGGCTCATTTTGCGGAGCCGTTGGATACTGCACCGCCTTCCCGGACTCCGCGGAGCAAAATGTGCCTGTCCCCTTCTCTGGGACGGTTTTTGGATAAGCGATGCGCAAGATGTCGAAGCAAGAACAATTCCTTGACGTGATCGACCGCGACCTGGCCCAGCAGCGCTTCCACCAGGCGCTGAAACTCGCGCCGTTAGGTGAGGAGACGATCCCGCTTTCGGCCGCGCTGGGCCGCGTGCTCTGTCGCGACGTGGTGGCCCACGTCGATGTCCCCTCGTTCGACCGCTCGAACTACGACGGTTTCGCAGTCCGCGCCGCCGACACGTTTGGCGCCGCCGAGGAAACGCCGCGGCGACTGCGCCTACTGCCCGAAACCATCGCCAGCGCAGTCGTACCGAAAGTCGAAGTCGCTCCCGGCACCGCCGCGACGATCGCCACCGGCGGCATGGTGCCCCGAGGCGCCGACGCCATCGTGATGGTCGAGCATGCCGACGAAGATGAGAAGAGCGGCGAGTTGCTCATCCGCCGCGCCGTCACGCCGGGGTTCGGCATCGCGTTCGCCGGAACCGACATCGCCGCCGGCGAAACCGTGCTCCGCCGCGGTGCGCTCCTCACCAGCCGTGAAACCGGCGTGCTGGCGGCCATCGGCGTCGATCGCGTAACCGTGTGGCGGCGGCCGCGCGTGGCAATTCTCTCCACCGGCGACGAGCTCATCGCGCCGGGCCAGCCGATGCGTCCTCCGCTGGTTTACGACTCGAATGCCCGCATCCTGGCCGATGCTGTCCGCGAGATGGGAGGCGAAGCGGTCGAGCTGGGCATCGTCGCCGACAATCTCGACAGATTGAGGCAACAACTGAACGATTCCCTCGCTTCGTGCGACGTGGTCCTTCTTTCCGGCGGAACCAGCAAAGGGGCCGGCGATCTTTCGTACCGCGTCGCCAGCGAATTGCGCGATCCGGGCATCGTCGTTCACGGCGTCGCCCTCAAGCCCGGCAAACCGGTGTGCCTGGCGGCCAGCGGCGGCAAACCGGTGGTCGTGCTCCCGGGCTTCCCCACGTCGGCGATTTTCACGTTTCACGAGTTCGTCGCGCCGGTCATCCGTCGACTCGCCGGAGCGCCGCCCGACAGCCGATCGATCGTGCCGGCGCGACTGGCGGTGAAGGTGAACTCCGACCCCGGGCGAACCGAGTATTTGTTGGTGGGGCTGGTCGAGGCGACGCGCAACGAATCGCACCGCAAAAGGGGACAGGCACATTTTGCTCCGCAGACTGCGCAAAATGAGCCAGTCCCCGATCAAGAAAACCCTCGACTCGTTGCCTACCCCATGGGCAAAGGCTCCGGCTCCGTCACCACGTTCAGCCAGGCCGACGGCTTCATCACCGTCGGCCGCCACGAAGAGATCGTCGAAGCCGGGGCAATCGTGACCGTGCAGCTTCTGGGGCGCGATCTGCGCCCCGCCGATCTGGTCGTCATCGGCAGCCACTGCGTCGGGCTCGACTATCTGCTGGGCCGCATGCAGGAGTCGGGCTACTCCACCCGATTCCTCGCGGTCGGCTCGACGGCCGGGCTCGAAGCGGTGCGCCGCGAGCAGTGCGATCTGGCCGGCATCCACCTGCTCGACGCGGCCAGCGGAATCTACAACAGCCCTTTCCTCACCGCCGACATGGAGCTCTTGCCCGGCTACGGGCGACAGCAGGGAGTCGTTTATCGCCGCGGCGATGCGCGGTTCGAAGGCAAGGCGGCGGCCGAGGCGGTGGATGCCGCAAAGCGCGACCCAAACTGCATCATGGTCAACCGCAACCAGGGGAGCGGCACGCGCATCCTCATTGACCAGCTCCTGGGCGACGCGCGGCCCGGCGGTTACGCGGTGCAGTCGCGCAGTCACAACGCGGTCGCCGCTGCCGTGGCGCAAGGCCGCGCCGATTGGGGAGTGGCGATCGAGAACGTGGCCCAGCATGCGAAGCTCGGCTTTCTGCCCCTGGCGCGGGAAGAGTACGATTTCGCCGTCTCCCGCGCGCGAATGACGCGGCCCGCGGTGCAGGCATTCGCCCGATTGCTCGCCGACGAGCAGGTGCGAATCGCACTGGCCGCCATGGGTTTCGCTCCGTCGCAGTAGATCGCCTCAATCGTCAGTTGCTGGTTGTCAGTTGCTGGCTGTAAGTTGCGGAACGTCCATATCGTCCATACTGTCCATACCGTCCACGATACTCCGCCTGAAAACTGAAAACTTGGACGGTGCATGTCCCCTTCTCCGTACCAGCCCAGTGCCCGTCGCCCCATCGCCGACGCGTTTCGCCTCACCGCAAACGTGCCGGTGCGCATCTGCGTGCGGCTGGGCATTCATCCCGACGCGGTCTCGTACTCGTCGCTGGTGGCATCGGCCGCGGCGGCGGTGTGCTTCTGGCAGTCGGGCAAGTATCCGGCGCTGCTCATTCCCGCCGCGCTCCTTTGTTATGTGCGGCTGTGGCTCAACATGCTCGACGGCATGGTGGCGCTCGCGTCGGGCAAGGCCAGCAAGCGGGGCGAAATTCTCAACGAGCTGCCCGACCGCATTTCCGATGTGCTTGTTTTCGTCGGTGCGGCCCACAGCGGCCTGTGCGCCGTGCTGGGCGGATATTGGGCAGCCATCTTCGCGCTATTGACCGCCTACGTAGGCATGTTCGGCCAGGCGCTGGGCGTCGAGCGCCAGTTCGCGGGTGTGATGACCAAACCGTGGCGGATGGTCACGCTGCACGTGGGGGCATGGATCACGCTGGCCCTGATCTGGTGGGGCGGAGGCGAAGGTAACCTTTCCAAGATATCGTTCGCCGGCCTCACCGTACTCGATTGGACGTATCTCGTCGTCATCGCCGGCTGCGTACAGACGATCGCGCTCCGCTTGATGCGCATCCTGCGCGCTCTGCGCGAAAAGGAATCGGCCGCGAGAAACAAAGAAGCGACTAACGAGGAATCGTCCGAATCAAGGGAATTCGATCCATGACTCCCTCGGCCGCACTCGAGAGCCGCGTCTTCCTACTCTTCGTCGCGATCACCGTCGGCCTCTTGATCGTCGGCGGTGCGATCCTCGCGCTGCTTCGCTTCGGGCTCCAGCGCGACGTCGGCCACGCCTGGCGCTCGTACCGAAGCTGGCTGGTGATGATTCCTCTCGTGCTACTGGCCATCTTTCTGGGCCGCATCGCGTTTGTCGTATTCGTCGGCCTATTGTCGATCCTGGGCTTTCGCGAGTTCGCCCGCGCCACGGGCCTCAACCGCGATCGGGCACTGTGCGGCGTGGTATACGCGGGCATCGTCGCCGTCGGCGTGGTGTCGCTCACTCCCGATCCGCGACTGAACCTGACCGGCTGGTACGGCATGTTCATGGTGCTGCCGGTCTACGTGGTGGCAACCATTCTTCTGATTCCCATTCTTCGCAACCGCTCCCAGGGGCAGCTTCAGTCGATCTCGCTGGCCGCGCTCGGCTTTTTGTACATCGGCTGGATGTTCGGCCACCTGGCATTCCTGGCCAACGCCAACCCCGCCGATGCGAACCCGACCATAGTCGCTCCCGCAATCTCAGACTCCACGATCGCAGTTGAAAAAGGGGGACAGTCCCCCTTCGATCAAACGCTATGCCAGTGGAAAGCGGTTTGGTCGCAAGGGGACAGTCCCCCTTTTTCAACGCACGCCTACGGCTATCTGCTCTATCTCATCTTCGCGGTCGAGCTGAACGACATCGCCGCGTTCACGTTCGGCCGCCTGTTGGGCCGCCACCCGCTGCGCAATAACATCAGCCCCAAGAAGACGTGGGAAGGGGCACTCGGTGCGCTGGCCGTTTCGCTCGCCCTGCCGTGGCTGTTGTGGTTCTGCTTCCCCCACTTCGCGCCGCGGGAGCTCGTGCTCACCGGCCTGATCGTCGGCATCGGCGGCCAGCTCGGCGATCTGTCGATCAGCCTCATCAAGCGCGACCTGGGCATCAAAGACATGGGCACCACCATCAGCGGCCACGGCGGCATCCTCGACCGCATCGACAGCATGATCTACGTAGCGCCGCTGTTCTTTCACATGGTAAGATGGTTCCATGATTTATAGCGTCGCTCGGTAGCCCGGTGCGGCGTTGCGGAGCAAGCTCCCAATCGCAAAACACAAGTCACAAACAAATTCCAACAACCAAATCCCAATGAGGCGATTCGACGGAGGCATACGGGGGTCGGGAATCAGCTACTCCTTTCCTTGGCGATCTTTGCGTTCTTCGCGGTTGCATTCGTTTCGATCGACGCTCTAATTCTACTTTTCACGCGTCCAAACCGGCGCAAAACCTGACAGACATCCGGCCAACCAGGCAGTACAATCCACTCTCCATGACCGTCTGTCCGTCCTGTTCCGCCGAACAAAGCGATGCGAGCAAGTTCTGCTCCGAGTGCGGCGCTGCGCTCCTGTCGGGCTACGCCGCGACCGAGATGCACGCCGCCGGCCGCCCCACGTCTGACGGCAGCAGCCAATCCTCCCTTTCCAGCAGTTCCTATCACGGCCGCTTCCTGCCCGGCGCGAAAGTCGCCGACCGCTATCGCATCGTGTCGTTGGTCGGCAAAGGGGGCATGGGCGAAGTCTACCGGGCCGACGATCTGAAACTGGGCCACACCGTCGCGCTGAAGTTTCTGCCTCGCGACCTGGCCGAGAATCCCCAGCGGCTGGACTACTTTCACTCCGAGGTGCGGCTCACCCGCCAGATATCGCACCCCAACGTGTGCCGCGTGTACGACATCGGCGAAGTTGACAGCCAGCACTTTTTGTCGATGGAATACATCGACGGCGAGGACCTCAAAATCCTGCTGCGCCGCATCGGCCGATTGCCCCGCGACAAGGGCGTGCAGATCGCCCAGCAGCTTTGCGCCGGTCTCGCCGCCGCCCACGACAAGGGCGTGCTGCACCGTGATCTGAAGCCGGCCAACATCATGATCGATGGCCGCGGCCACGTCCGCATCACCGACTTCGGCCTGGCCCGCATCGCCGGCGACGAAGCGGAAGGCGAAGTCGCCGGCACGCCCGCCTACATGGCGCCCGAGCAGCTCGCGCGCGGCGAAGCGACCGTGCAGAGCGACCTCTACTCGCTGGGCCTCATTCTATACGAGCTGTTCACCGGCAAGGCGCTGCACCAGGGGGAATCGATTCCCGAGCTGATCCGGGCGCACGAACAGTCTTCGCCGTCGAAGCCGTCCAGCCTCGTCGACGATATGGACCCCGCCGTCGAGCGGGCCATTCTCCGCTGTCTGGAAAAAGAGCCGCACGCCAGGCCCAAGTCGGCACTCGCCGTTGCCGCGGCGCTGCCCGGCGGCGATCCGCTGGCGGCGGCGCTGGCGGCGGGCGAAACGCCCAGCCCCGAGATGATCGCCGCCGCGGGGCAAACAGGCTCACTGCCGCCGGCGGTCGGCGGCGGACTCTTCGCGGCCGTCTGCGCGTTGCTCATCGCCTTGCCCTTTGTCGAAACGTGGCTCGACAAAGTCCAACTGAGGCCGCTGGCCGACAACAAGCCCGACGTGCTGGAAGGGAACGCGCGCGATTGGACTGGCGCGCTGTCCGCCTCCACCAGCGCCGA
>CAYQAJ010000115.1:13234-14796 GCA_964415245.1 uncultured Pirellulaceae bacterium
GCCGAACCCACGGCGACGTGGACGGAAAACCCCGCCGATCGTGTCTACGGTTTCCAGAAAACGCGCGGCAACGGCGAAGGCGGGCGTGCCGTGGAGTTGCAGTTCTGGTATCGACAATACACGGCCGCACTCAATCCCCAACCGACGAATCTTCTGGGTCCGCCGATTCAGCAATGGTCCGTCTCCCTGGTGAACCCTCCGCCTATCTTCCCCGGCATGGTGACCGTGCGGCTCGATGCGGCCGCCCCGTTCAACTCCGGTGACCAACTGTTGGAATTCCTGGCCATTCCCCCGGCGGACGCGGTGAACGATCCACCCGTCGCCCAGTCGGATGCCGACGCGTTAAATGATCCAACCGCCGCACAGTCGGATACCGGCCCGCTTGCCCCCGTTCCCAAGGAACTGCTCGCCAGGGCGGGGCTCAATCCCGACGACTTCCGAGATGTGTCTGCGTCGGAACTGCCGCGCGACTGGCGGCCTCCCATCGACGCCGACAGCGTGGCCGTTTGGCAACACAAAACCGCCACGCCGCTTGTGCAAGTGGTCATGGCCACTCGTGGCGATCAGATCGTCTACTTCCGCCGCATCACGGGCGAGTCGGCCAGCCTGATGGGCATGATGACCCAAGCCGAGAGCAAACGCTTCACCAGCTTGTGGCCCGTGCTCAGTATTCTGGCGACGCTGTTTGCGGGCGTACTGGCCCTGCACAATCTGCGGACCGGCCGATCGGACACGCGCGGCGCTCTGCGGCTCACACTGTACTACTTCGCCGTGAATGTGGTGCTGTGGGCGGTGTTAGGCCATCACGTCTTGGAACCGTACCGAGAGCTTGGCTTGGGCTTGAATTATTTGCTTCGCACCTTGGCCCTCTCGCTTGAACTGTGGCTGGGCTACGTGGCCTTGGAGCCCTACGTCCGGCGGCTGTGGCCCGTGGTGCTCATCTCCTGGAGCCGGGTCCTCGCCGGGCGGTTGCGCGACCCGCGAGTCGGCCGCGACCTGATGATCGGCTGCTTGTTCGCGCTCGCCATCACCATCCTGGTGCGCGTCGTGGGAGACCCGGGCTACCACGTGGCTCCGGACTCGATCGGCGGCGGCCGCTTCGTTCTCGCGGCGATCCTTGCGGCCCACCAGGGGAACATTGGGTTCGGCATCTATAACCTGGCATTGCTCTTGTTGTATCGCATGGTGCTCCGCAGCACTTGGCTTGCCGGCCTGCTGCACGCCGCCATCCTCACGGCCGTCGTTTCCCTGGCCGTGGGCGGGCCGATCGAGGCTCCCAACACGTGGCTGCTGAATGCCGTGTGGGCCTGCGTGTGGGTCGTCATTTATTTTCGCTTCGGCCTGCTGTGCGCCATCGTCGGACAGACGATGCTGATGATCCTGCTCGTCGTCCCGCACACCGCCGACTTCGGCCAGTGGTACGCCCAGGCGGGCCTGTTCGCGCTGGCGGCCGTGCTGCTGGTGGCCGCATATGGCTTCTATACCAGCACGCTCGCGGGGCGGCCGTTGCTTGCGGCGCTGGACGCGGGTGCAAGGTAGAGCCCGTGGGGAAATCCCAAACT
>CAYQAJ010000116.1:0-14651 GCA_964415245.1 uncultured Pirellulaceae bacterium
CGAGGAAGAGGTGACCTACCCCAGCGAGGCGATTCGCGAAGTGCTCGAAAAGACGCTGGGCGTGCCTCTGTTCCAGGAACAGGCCATGCGGCTGGCGGTGGTGGCGGCGGGTTTTACGCCGGGCGAGGCCGACCAGCTTCGTCGGGCAATGGGGGCGTGGCGCCGGCCCGGCATCATTGACCGCTTCGAGCGGAAGCTCATCGAGGGAATGCTCCAGCGCGGCCTGTCACGCCGTTTCGCCGAGCAGGTGTTTCAGCAGATTCGCGGCTTCGGCGAATACGGTTTTCCCGAATCGCACGCCGCCAGCTTCGCCCAACTTGTGTACGTGTCGGCCTGGCTGAAGCACTATTACCCCGATGTGTTTGTCGCCGCGCTGCTCAACAGCCAGCCGATGGGATTCTACGCGCCCGCGCAGTTGGTGCGCGATGCGCGGGACCACGGCGTCGAGGTGCGCCCGGCCGACGTGGGCCATAGCCGGTGGGACTGCACGTTGGAACAGAACAACACCCTGGAACAAAACGGCAATCTGCCCCGGTACGCGCTGCGGCTCGGCTTTCGTTTGTTGGCGTGGCTTTCTCCCTCTCACATAGAGGCGATCGAGCGGGCTCGCGATGCCGGGTCGTTTCGTAGCGTTGCCGAGTTCGCCCGACGCACCGGACTGAGCCGCATGGTGCTCGAGCATTTGGCGCGGGCCGACGCCTTTGGATCGCTCGGCCAATCGCGGCGGAGCGCCTTGTGGCACGTATTGGAGTGCGGCGAGCGGCTCGACCGGCGTCCTTTGTTCATGACGTGCCCGGCCGACGACGAGCCCCCCGTCGCGCTCCCCGACGCGCCGCTCGAACAGGAAGTGTTCGACGACTACCGCGCGTCGGGCCTTTCGCTGCGGGCGCACCCGCTTTCGTTCTGTCGCGCGGCGCTCGATCAGATGGGCGTGCTGCCAGCCGGCAAGCTGGTCGAGATGTCGCACAACCGCTCGGTGCGCGTTGGGGGCCTGGTGCTGTTGCGGCAGCGCCCCAGCACCGCGCGCGGCATCACCTTCGTCACGCTGGAAGATGAAACCGGCATCGCCAACCTGGTGGTGCGGCAGGATATCTGGGAGCGGTATGCCCGGGTGGCGCGGCACGCCCCGGCGTGGATCGCCCACGGCCGGCTGGAGCGCAAGGATTCGATCATTCACATCCTGGTCGGGCGGCTGGAAGACCTGTCGGCCCGACTGAGGCAACTCCGCGTCCGCTCGCGCGACTTCCGCTGAAGCGCCACACATCGCGACTACGAGTTCGCTGACGACGATTCGCGTTTCCATGCCGCCGCTTCTTCGCCGTCGAGCCGCAGCGTCAGGCACTTCGCACTGCCGCCCGCTTTGACGAATTCCGAAAGCGGCGTTTCCACCGCGTCGAAACCGCGCTCCTTCAGCGCCGCGTGCAGGCGCGGGCAGCCCGTATTCGTCACCACGGTGCGTCCCACCACAACAGCGTTGCACGCGAACGCGCGAGACTCTTCCGGCTCGACCGCGATCAGGTCGCCGATCAACTCTTCGACCGCACTCAGCCCATACTCGTCGAGCGCCGCGGGATAGTACACAGCCCGACCCGGTTCGAGCGGGCAGAAGCACGTGTCGAGGTGATAAAAGTACGGGTCGACCAGCTCGACCGGAATCGCGCGGCAGCCGATCATCCGTGCCGCCTGCTGATGGCACCGCGCGTCGCTGCGGATGCGGTAGCCGGCGAAGAACGTATCGCCGCAGAACAGGGCATCGCCGGCCCCTTCGAAAAAGCATTTGGCCGGAAGTTGCCGCACGTCGAAACCGTTTTCCGCCAGCCACGCGGCGTCGTGTTCCTCTTCCCCTTGTCGCTGTTCGTGGCGGAATCGCGACACGATCGCCGTCTGCCGATGGATCAGCGCCGCGTTTGCCGTGAAGACCATGTCGGGCAGTCCCTTGCAGGGCGGCATGAGCCGCACGTCGACGCCCAGACCGACCAGGATCCTGCGCAAATCCTCCCACTGCCGCTGCGCTTCGTCGTGATCGACTTGCCGCTCCGTCTGCATCCACGGATTGATCTCATACTCAATCCCATAAAACTCGGGCGGGCACATGAGAATCGTCGGTTGATGGAACATGGTCGATCGAGCGGAGATCAATGTTGTGGCCGGTCTCCCGACCGAGCCACATGGGCCGACTGCAGGCCTCAAGCCGGGAGACCTACGGTCGGGCAATCGGCGGGGTCGCAAAGGTCCTGCTCGGCAAGCAGGACCTACTTTCCAGCGGCAGCATTACGCTGGTCCGGCTTCCAGTTTCTCCAGTTCCGAGATGAGAGAACGCAAGAACGGCTCCACGTCGGTCACCAGGCCGATGGTCTGAAACGAGCCGCGGTCGTTGAGTTTGATGACGGTCGAAGGATTGATGTCGACGCACACCACGCGGACCCACGCCGGCAGCAAATTGCCCACGGCGATCGAGTGCAGCGTGGTGGCGATCATCAGGCAGAAGCTCACGTCCCGCGACATTTCACGCATTCGCCGCTGCGCTTCCAGCACGTCGGTCACCACCTCGGGCAGCGGTCCGTCGTCGCGGATGCTGCCGGCCAACAAGAACTCCACGTTGTTGCGCACGCACTCGTACATGATGCCCGAGGCGAGCACGCCCTGGTCGACCGCCTGCCGAATGCCCCCCACGCGGCGAATGCGGTTAATGGCCCGCAAGTGGTGTTCGTGCCCCGCCTCGACGATGTCGCCGCGATCGAGCCGCACGCCGAGACTGGTGCCGAACATGGCCTGTTCGATGTCGTGAGCGGCTAGCGCGTTGCCGGCGAAGAGCACGCTCACGTACTCGCTTTCGATGAGGCGGCAAAAGTGCCCGCCGCTTCCCGTGTGTACCACGGCCGGGCCGGCCACCACGAGCGTGCGGCGTTTTTCGCGGCGAGCGTCGAACAGCTCGCGGGCGATCTGCCGGATGGCGACCCCCTTGGGCTTCTCGGTCGAGACGGCGCTGTTCATGAATTCGAACGACTGCCGTTCGGCCGCGCGCGGCGGCGGAAACACCCGCACGCCCGCGTGACCGACGACAAACTGTTGTCCGCGCACCGCCTCGGACATGGGAACGCAGACGGCGCGGCGCCGTTCGACATCGACCGCGATGCCGCAGTCCATCTCCTGCCGCTCAACCTCGATCCACTTGCCATCCAGTCGCACTTCGGTTCGCTGGTTGGTGGTACTATAGAAGCCCTCGGGAAACGCGCCTTCGACGTCGACTTCGACCAGGCGGCAATCGCGGTCCGCCGCCGGCACGGCGCCGTGATCGCTAATCGCTTCAAGAATATCGCGTAAGCGGTCGGCCGACGCTGCACGCACTTCCAGCAGTGCGAAGCTGGGATCGTTGCGGGCCTGCCCGATACTAATCTGCTTGATGCGGAACGAGCCACCCGACGCCGTGATGCAATCGAGCACTTTCGGCAAAATCAAGCTATCGATGATGTGGCCGCTCAGCTCGACGTCTTCGACACAGTTGTCGGCCGAGATTCGAGCATCGGTGCTCTGAAACATATCGATCTCTCCGGTCGGATGAACGACACCATCGCCGGTGCGAGGTGCGGCGCATCCGTGCTGCGGAATTCTAGCGCGGCGGCCCAGGGAATAGAAGTCGGGACGGTGCGGCGAGTCTCCGTCTGCCTTCCCAACCTTGAATACCAGCGGTATATTGGCCTGTTCCACTGTTGAACGGCTGCCCGCTGACAACGAATGGCGGGCGATGCACTTTTGCCGCGGTTATGGCGGGCAGCCGGAAGTTACCAAGTTAAAGAAGTAACGGGGCCCATGAGCGATTCCTCCGATAACGATCCACAAGGCGTCGATCACTGGCGGTCACTGGCCGACGAAATCGGGGCTGAGATTCCCCCCGAATCGCAGGTACGGCCCGAGGTGTCGGCCAGCAAGGCGCCGGGTGCACCGACGGTTCCGCCGCGTCGACCGCGCGATAAGCCCAAGCCGTCGCCGCCGCCTCGTCCGGCGCGCACGAACCACTGGGGACAGCTCGCGTCGGAGCTTGGGCTGGAGCCGGCGGATTTCCCCGCCGAAACGAGTGCGGCCGATGCTTCGTCGCCCGATGGTGGCACTTCGCCGCGCGAGAAGCGGCCGGCACGCGATGCCGATCGCGAGGAAGCCGACCGTGACGAAGCTGAAGTCGCACGCTTCGGACGAGAGACACTGCCGAGCCTGTTCGAGGCCGAGGCAGCGCTCGACTTTCCCGAGGAATCGTATCGCGAGAGCCCCGAGTCGGCACAGTTGCCATCGCAGGTGAGCGAACACGATATCGACGACTTCGATCTGGCGGTCTCGGACGACGACGTCAGCGACTTCGGCTCCGAAGCTCGCGAGCCGAGTAGGGAAAGCGAGACGAGCGAGGAAAGGCCCCGGCGCCGACGTGGTCGCGGCCGTCGCCGTGGCCGTGGTCGCGACGAACCGCGCGTCGACGCGGACGCGCCGTCGGACGCCGCATTGGATGACGACGCGGACGAGCCCTCATTGGATTCCGAAGAGGAAGACTCGGTCGCGTCGGCGGAAGCCGCAGATCGCAGGGACGAGGAACCGGAACGGGGCAAGCGTCGTCGCCGGCGCCGCCGACCGGGACGCAAGGAATCGCCCGACGCTGCTTCCAGCGGACCTCGCGCCGACCGGGAAGAAGGCGAGTTCGACGAGGACGACGCCATCGAATCGGACGACCAGTCCGACGCCGAGGACTCGGACGACACCGCGTCCGATGCGGGTAAGAAGCGAAAGTTTCCCACGTGGGAAGAGGCGGTCGGCACGATCGTCGATGCCAACATGGCTGGCCGCGCCCGATCCGGCGACGGTGGTCGACGCGGACGCTCCGGCAGGTAACGCCAATCGCCGCGAACGGACGACGAGACATTTCCCGCGGCGCGCGTAATCCGAATTGCTGTCAGCCGTGGACGCCGCTGGACGTGAATGAAGGAAAAGTCCGAACGCTCATTCGAACCTGTAGCCGACATTGGTTTCCCGCTCAACGCAAACCGACGGAGGATGCACCGTGTTACGCAATCTCGCAGCCGTGGTCATCGTGCTTTCGTTGATTGGCTGGACAGGCTGCCAGCCCCCACAGAACAGCACTGGCACCGGCTCCGGTGGCGGAAAGGGCGGAAAGATCGAAAAGCTGCGCATCGCCGTGATTCCCAAAGGCACTACGCATGAGTTCTGGAAATCGGTCCACTACGGTGCCGACAAGGCGGCGAAGGAAATCAAGGCCGAAACGGGTATCGACGTTGAGGTGATTTGGAAGGGGCCCATTCAGGAAAACGACCGCGACGGCCAGATCAGCGAGGTGCAGCGCTTCGTCACACAGCGCGTCGACGGCATCTGCCTGGCACCGCTCGACTCGGTCGCCCTCATTGCGTCCGTGAAGGAAGCCCGCGACCAAGACATACCGGTCGTCATTTTCGATAGCGGTCTGAAGGACGAATCGATCATCGTCAGCTACGTGGCAACCAACAACCACCACGGCGGCGAGTTGGCCGCCGAGGAAATGGCTCGTCTGCTGGGTGAGAAGGGAAGCGTCATCCTGCTTCGCTATACGACGGGCAGCGAAAGCACCGAGCAGAGGGAACAGGGATTCTTGGACAAGATCGCCGAGTATCCGGGCATCGAAGTCTTATCCTCCGACCAGTACTTAGGCACGACCCCCGAGTTGTCGCTCGAAAAGGCCCAGCAGGTCGTCAACGCCTACGGCGACCAGTTCGACGGTATCTTTGCCGTGTGCGAGCCCAACGCGACGGGAGTTCTGGGCGCGCTGGAAGACGCCCAGTTGGACGGCAAGGTCGTGTTTATCGGGTTTGATCCCAGCCCGCACATGGCCCAGGCCCTGGCCGACGACAAAATGCAGGGCATCGTGCTGCAGGACCCGGTGACCATGGGATACACGGCCGTGAAGACGATGGTGGCCCACCTTCGCGGAGAGGAAGTGGAGAAGACGATCAACACGGGCGAGTACATCGCCACGCAAGAGAACCAGAATGAGCCGCGGATGCAGGAGCTCTTGCACCCGGCCCAATACGGCGAATAATCGCAGCCGGCAGAGTGGCAAGTTCGACCGGGGTGGAGTAGCATCTGCGTTGAGACCGGCGAATCCAGGGCACTCGTCCCTCGGTGCGGCGGCGATACTCCGGCCACCTGCCCAAGTCCACGTCCCACGCAAGTTGCAATTCTCTTATGGCTAGCGCCGCGCCCCTGTTGCAGATGGTGGACATCAGCAAGCGGTACGGCGCGACGCACGCATTGCGCGGGGTATCGTTTTCGCTTCATGCCGGGCAGGTGATGGCTCTTATCGGCGAAAACGGCGCCGGCAAGAGCACGCTGATGAAGATACTCAGCGGGGCGGTCGCCGCCGATCGCGGCCAGATGACTCTCGACGGGCAGCCGTACGCGCCGCACGGTCCGCAAGGCGCGCGGCGGGCCGGCGTGGCGATGATTTACCAGGAATTGAACCTGGCTCCTCATCTGAGCGTGGCCGACAACATCATGCTCGGCCAGGAGCAAAGCCGTTGGGGCCTGTTGCGCCGCGGCGTGCAGAACGTGGACGTACGGCGTGCGCTCGATCTGTTGGGGCATCCCGATTTGCGACCGGAGGCGATCGTCGAAACGCTTTCCGTCGGCGCGCAGCAGCTCGTGGAAATCGCGCGGGCGCTGGTCGGCGGACCACGCCTGATCGTGTTCGACGAGCCAACCAGCTCGCTCACGCGGCACGATGTCGAGCACCTATTCACCGTGATCCGGCGGCTGAAGCAGGCCGGCATCGGCGTGGCGTACATCAGCCATTTTCTGGAGGAAATCCGGGAGGTGTGCGACTCGTACACTGTGCTGCGCGACGGAGAGTCGGTGGGCACGGGGCAGCTCGACAACGTGAGCGAAGACCAGATCGTGACCATGATGGTCGGACGCAGCGTCGACGACCTGTTCCCCGTGGTGCCGCACAAGCTGGGGGACGTTATTCTTTCGCTGCGCGGTTTGAGCGGTGCCCCTGTGCCGCGCGAAGTGGACCTCGACGTGCGGCGTGGCGAGATTTTGGGCATCGCCGGCCTGGTGGGGGCCGGACGCACCGAGTTGATCAGGGCGGTTTTCGCCTTGGATCCGGTGCGGCGTGGGACGGTGCGAGTGCGTGCGATTGCGCCCCGCGCCACGCCCAAAGCGCGCATCGCAGCCGGGTTGGGAATGGTATCCGAGGATCGCAAGGCCGAGGGGCTGGCACAGAGCCTGTCGATCGCCGACAACGTGACGTTGAGCCGACTGCGTCCCTACTCTCTTTGGGGAGTGTTGAACGTAGCGCGGCGGTTCCGCGCCGTGCAAAGCTGGATGGGGCGGTTGTCGATCAAGGCCGCCTCGCCCGGGCAGGAAGTGCAGGCTCTTTCCGGCGGCAACCAGCAGAAGGTGGCTCTGGCTCGCGTGCTCCATCAAGACGCCGACGTGCTCTTGCTCGACGAGCCGACGCGCGGCATCGACGTGGGAACCAAAGCGGAAGTTTATCGGCTGATCGGCGAGCTGGCGGCACAGGGAAAGGCAATCCTCTTCGTCAGTTCGTATCTGCCGGAGCTGTTGGCCGTGTGCGACTCTCTCGGCGTCATGTCGCGCGGCCGCTTGCGCGCGGTTCGGGCCACCAGCGAGTGGACAGAAGAAGACGTGATGGCGACCGCCATCGGCATCGACGACGACGCGCCTGGCTCCACGGCGAGCGACGAATCATGAATGCGGACCCCAAGATCGATCGATCTCCGCCCGGGCACGGCGTGGGCTTTCTTATGAAAGCCGTGATGCTGCTCGCACGAGTCGCCCTGTCGATCGTCGCGTACATCGTGCTGGCTGGGCTTGTGTGGGGATTGGAGACCGCCGGCTCCTGGCTATTCGATCGACCCGGGCTGGGGATCGTCGGGCTCGCCATCGATATCGCGTTGCTGTTGGGCTTCCTGTTGCTGCTGCGTGCCGTTGCGCACAGCGCTACGGGCTCGGGTACGGCGGACAAGGGTTTCGGCGTGGGGCGAGGCGGAATGCTGTCGACCGAGTTGCGTGACACGGCGCGGCGTTCGTCGCCCGCCCTGACCTCCGCGCTGGGGCCGCTGTTGGCTCTGTTGATCGTCGTCCTTTTCTTCGCCGCGGCGGACTGGTGGTTCAAGGGCCTGCAAGGCGGTTTCTGGAGCTTGCAGAATCTCCGCACGGTGGCCGTGCAGTCTTCGACGATTGCGGTCGCCGCTCTGGGCATGACGGTGATTATCATCGCCGGGGGCATCGATCTGTCGGCCGGAACCGCGCTCGCGTTGTGCGCAACCGTGCTGGCGTACTGCCTTGATGCTTCCTTCGGGAGCGTGTTGGCCACTTCTCTCAGTCCACATGGGATGATGTGGCTGGCCATGATCGCGTGCGTGATCACCGGTATCTTTGCCGGCTTGATCAACGGGTCGCTCATCAGCGCGCTGCGCGTGGTGCCGTTCATTATCACGCTGGGCACGATGACGGCGTTTCTGGGCGTGGCCAAAATCATCGCCAAGGAAACCACCGTGCGGCCTCCTCCCGAGGCCGTGCCCGACTGGGTCGGGGCGATGGTCAAGACCGTACCCAGTCCCGAATGGATCGCGTGGCCGCTACTGCCCAACTTTGCCTGGGGGGTCTGGCTCGCGCTCATTCTGGCTGCGGCGCTCGCTTTCGTGCTGCAATACTCGGTATTCGGACGGCACGTGTTTGCGTTGGGATCGAACGAGTCGACCGCTCGGCTTTGCGGCGTGAACATCTGGCGGACGAAGGTGCTCGTGTACGCGCTCGCCGGGGCGTTCGTCGGTGTGTCGGGAATCTATCAGTTCGCGCGGCTCTCGTCGGGAAACCCCACGTCGGGCCTGGGAATGGAGCTCAAGGTGATCGCCGCCGTGGTCATCGGCGGGGGGAGTCTCAACGGCGGCCGCGGTTCGGTGGTCGGCACGTTGTGCGGTGCCACCATCATGCTGGTCGTGGAAACAGGCTGTACGGCGCTGGGACTGCAAAACTCGATTCAAGACGTGCTGCGGGGCGCCATCATCGTGGCGGCCGTGGCGATCGATCAGATTCGGCAGGGCCGTTTCCGCCGCGGAGCGTGAGTTGCCCGTGTTGTGGCGTTCGGGAACCATTCTCGTTTGATTGGGGGTGCAACATGAGATTGGCGTCTCAGATTGTCGTGCTTGTATTGTTTGTATTGTGCGCATTGATTGCGGTCGCCGTGACATTTTCGATTCGCGACAACGCAGTCGTATCGGCTCAAGGCCGCTTGAGCGTCGTTGGGACCGCTCTGGGCACGTTTCTCGCCGCCGTGGCAGCCATTGCACTCGTCGTACGGAGTCTCAATGGATTGGAAATGAAGACGTTGGCTGGTTTGGCGGCCGCTGCCCTGGTGGGTTTGGCCCTCGTGCAGGTGAATTGGGGTCTGGGCCTTGCACTGGGAATTGTCGGCGCGGCAGCCTTGATGGTCATGGCCGTGGCGCGACTGCGGCCGCGCGGCGAAGAGGAGAGCGTGAAGCCGTAGGCTACCCATTTGCGGCACACGACGCAGCCAGTATGTCATCGCGCTACCAGCAGCTTCTCGAATCGCTTCGTCCGGCGTTTCCTCCGCCGGTATCGGATCCTGTACACGACGGCTACGTGGTGTTTTCGATTCTCCGCGCACTCGACCGGGTCGATGCGCTCAAGTCGCAGGCGCCGATTCTCGGAACGCCGCGCGAGCCCGACTTCGATGCCGCGCTCCAGCAGCGCATCGCCGAGACGGGCATCACGACTGAGGAGGTGATTCCGCAGCTTGTGCGGTGCCTGGAAGGGATGCTGATCTGGGGCCATCCGCGAAGCCAGGTGAACGTGGTGGCCCATCCATCGATCGCGAGCATCATCGGCGTGGTGCTCCCCTCAATGTACAACCCCAACTTGTGCAGCGACGAGAGCGGGTTCGGCTTCTCCGAGGCAGAGGCCCGCGTCGCTTCCATGGTGGCCGATCTTGTAGGCTACAACCCCGATCGCTCGGGCGGGCTGTTCACGTTCGGCGGCACCGGCACGCTGCTATACGGTCTCAAAATCGGACTGGAGAAGGCGCTGCCAGGAAGCATGCGAGCGGGAGTGCGCGCCGGGGCGGTTGTGCTCGCCTCAGCGCAAAGCCACTATGCTTGCCTGAACGTTGCCGGCTGGCTGGGCGTCGGCGTGGACAACGTCGTGCGCGTGCCGACCCACCACGACAACTCGGTCGTTCTTCCGGCTCTGGCCGACGCCGCGAGAAAGGCCGTCGCCGAGGGGAAGCGAATCGCCGCGATTGTTGCCACCGTGGGCACGACCGACGCCTTTGGTCTCGACGACCTGGCCGCCGTGCACGCGATGCGCGATCAGCTAGTAAGCGACGCCGGCCTCGATTACCGCCCACACTTGCACGCCGACGCCGTCATCGGCTGGGCGTGGTCGGTGTTTCGGGACTACGACTTCAAGCGCAACGAGTTGGGGTTTCGCGGCCGCACGCTGCGAGCGCTGGCGGAGATCGAGAATCGCGTCCGCCACCTCGGCCTTGCCGATTCGCTGGGCGTTGACTTTCACAAGACGGGGTGTGCGCCGTACATTTCGTCGCTCCTGTTGGTGCGCGAGCGCAGCGACTTTCAGTTCGTGGCCCGCGAGCGCGAGGCGATGCCCTACCTGTACCACAGTGGCGAGTACCACCCGGGCATGTACACGCTGGAAACGACCCGGGGCGCAACCGGCGTGATGGCGGCGCTGGCCAACCTGCTGCTATTGGGCAAGCAGGGATTCCGCGTTCTGTTGGGCCACTCGGTCGAGATGGCGGAACTCTTGCGTGAACTGATCGGCGCACGTCCAGAGCTGAGCGTGGTCAACGATGAGAACCACGGCCCGGTGACGCTGTTCCGCGCGTTTCCGCGAGGCGTCGACACGTTCGCCGTCAAAGAGCGCGAATACACCGACGCCGCGCTGCATCCCCAACTTAAGGCGCACAACGAATTCAACCGCCGCGTGTTCGAGCGAGTGCGGACCGAGGCGCTTAGCGGGCGCGGCGTGGCCATCGGCTTTACGGACAACTACCGCCTCACGGCGTACGGCGAGCCGATCGCCGCGCTCAAGTCGTACGTCGTATCGCCGTTCGTCGACGAGAGCCGCATGGAGACGATCGTCGAGCACGTGCTCGATGCGATGGCCCAAATCGAGAGTGCGAGCGGCACATGAGAAGGTATAGGAGCCTGCTCGTCGGCGGGACATCCCCTAGCGCGAAGTTGCGGCTTCCGCCAATTCTTCGCGGGGCTGCTCCTTCTCCGTATCGGCCGGGTGGCCGTTGCGGTCAGCCGCGGTTCCGTGGTGTTCCATCCGCTGGGCCACGAGGTTGAAATCGCGAGCCACGTCGCCCCAGTAATCCTTCTTGCGGAGCACGATCGGCGACACCGTTTCTCCCCGGGCCAACTGGCGCAGCCCGTTTCGCACGCGGTACATGGGGCCGGCGAAACGATTGCTCAGCCGCAGCACGTCGATCATCACGAGCGGCAAAAGAATGATCGAAGCAAGCAGCGCTGGGCCGACGTGCGTCCAGGCGGTGGCGAATAGTTCGCCGGACCGCTGCGGTCGGTCGACAAACGCCGTCCACACAATGAGCAGCATCGCCACCGACGCCGCGAAGAACAGCCAGTACCAACCGACGCGCGCCGCCAGGGCGCCTTGTACGGCGTTGTCGACCAGAAACTTCCGCCGTCGTGACTGCTTTGCCATCGCTTGATCCTCCGGGCAGCCGGCCCGAATGCGCCGCGCCGAGGCGCAGCAACCACCCCCAGGCGACAGCAAAAGCGCGTCGCCGGTACTATAGGGAGAATAGCTTACGATCGGCGCGACGCGCGCCGGCAATTTCGGCAACCGCCGAATCGGCCAGTCGCCGAACAGGAAAGGCCAGTTCGCGCTGGGGGCCAGCGCCCGTTGGGAGCGCTTCTTTCGGCGGTGCGGGTCGAAGCAGTTATAGCGGCCGCTGCGAGGGCGAATCGACGCATGAGGGGCGAAGCAGCCGCCATCGAATGGTAGGCCCTCCTCCTACTTCGTGGCAATCGCCTGTCGCAGCGGTTGCAGCACTTGCTCGACGATGTAGCTGTCCATCAGGTCGCCGGCGATCTCCCCCAGCCGCGCCAGCGCCGCCACGTACGTTTCACCCTTCGTCAAGCTGCCGAAGCGGCGCACGGTGAGATACACGCTCAACTGCTCCTCGGGATACTCGCCGGTGCGTACCTGGAACGCGCCGGTGCGCGCCTCGAAGCTCAGCCGGAACTGCCAGCGGCACTCCGGGTCGAGGGCCATCTGAATCGAGGGCTCGTTGCCCAGCAGTGTCGCGCCCGGCATCTGCGCCAGCCGCTCGAATGCCGGTAGCACGCCCAGCGCCTCCATCACCAGTTCGCTGTGATTGCCGCGGTAGGTGTAGTCGAATCCGTACATCAGGTTGAGCGATTCGCAATCCAAGGGACTGATCGACAGGCTGTACGGCACCATATCGAGCACCACCCGGTGTTGCCGCATGGCGTCGTCGATGCTGCTGGGGTTGACGTAGCCCGAGCACACGCGGCGGGACTCGATCGAAGCCCAGCGGTACGTGCCCTGATCCTTGTCCTCTTCCAGCACGTAGTCACCTTCGTCGCGAGTGTAAAAGTTGCGCATGGTCGGGTAGTGCTTCTGCACTTGCTCGAAGAAGTGCAGCACGGTTTCGCGACCGCGCGACAGCTCCATTTCGGTATTCAAATGGAGGTTGACGTAGAAGTCATCGCTCCATTGGTCGTAGCGACCCATTGCCGAACCTCCTTTGGGCTGATGAGCCAGGCGGGACCGCGCTTCGTGCCCGGCCGCCGCTTGGCGGCATCGGCACAGTAGTATAGAATCCTCGCAGTTGCAGTGTCAAAGAGGGTCGCGTGGGCGCAAGGGGCGTAGCGGATTGTGCCGCCCGCGAGTTCGAAAGGACGGATCGCATGACTCGACATGACCAGTCCATTCGCGTGCTTTCGTTTCCCAGCGAATTAGGGTGGATGGCCGTTGCGCTGCGAGACGACGCTGTTTGCCGCCTGACCTTTGGACATCCCTCGCGTCGCGCGGCGCAGAAGGTGGCGCAAAGGGCATCTATCGCCGCGCGGGACACGACGAACGGCGCCGACGGTAATACTGCCGATGGCAATGGCATGAATGGCAAGAACGGCGCGCATCGAGCGAAATCGTCGCAAGAGTCGCGCGCTGGCGACACCGTCCTCATCCAGCGGCTGCAAGCTTATGCCAAAGGTGCGCACGACGACTTTCTCGACGTGCGCATCGAGCACGACGCGCTTGCGCCGTTTGCGCGGCGCGTCATCCAGAACTGTCGCCGTATTCCGCCCGGAAGCACGCTAACATACGGACAGCTTGCGGCTCGGGCGGGATCGCCCCGCGCAGCTCGCGCCGTGGGCAACGTAATGGCCAACAACGCGGTGCCGCTGATCGTGCCGTGCCATCGCGTCGTCGGTGCGGCCGGCTCGATGGGAGGGTTCTCGGCACCCCAGGGAGTGGACATGAAGCGCCGCTTGCTGCGGATGGAAGGTGCATAAGCGTGCTCCGTGGGTGCTGCCGGGTCGCAGGTCCGATCAAATCGCACCTGCGGAGCCCACGTGCGCCGGCTTGCCTTGACGCTACCGGTCCCGTGCGTAAGATGAAGGGCTGGCCGAGGTTCGGCGACTCGGCCCGAAGCACCCCTAGCTCAATTGGATAGAGCATCGGTCTACGGAACCGAAGGTTACTGGTTCGAGTCCAGTGGGGTGTACTTCTTCCGACCGCCCCGGAATCGCGAAAAGGGCCGTAGGTTCCTGGGGTTTTTTGATGAACTCGCGTCCGTCCATCGGCGTGGAGTTCACTGCACCGGGGCGCACCGAAATGGGCTGAGTTGAGCCCTCTGGCGCCCCACAAAGCGCCACACTCGCCGAGCGCTCGTGCGAGCAGGTGCCGTTGCGCGTGTATAGTGCGCGTCGGCAACAGAAAGGTCTGGCGGCGCGGCCAGGGCCGTGGATTGGGTCGCGCATGCACATCGGCAGAGATGATGATGAAGAAGAAGAAGCAGTGAACACCCAAAGTGCGTAATAACCACGCCATCAAGGGGGGTCCCGCGGGTGGCAAACGCGGGACAGGACCCCAAGGGGGACAGGACCCCAAGGGGGGGACTCCTCATTGCGGATCGGTCGCCTCGACAGGCGGCGGCAAGTCAAGATCCAACAACACCTTATCCATCTCACGTCGCCGACTGCTACACGCGCGGTGCTTCGACCGTCGGACGCGAGGCAAGTATCCAAGCGTCCACAGTGACCGAAGGCACGAATCACGACCTTGGTGAAGCTCGATCAATCGCCGCGACGCCGAAGTGGGCCTCGGCTCGCAACCGGGTGACCTCGCGATGCGTATGGCGCAGATCATCGAGCAGCCCAACAATCTTGAGTCTGCATTCCTCGCGGAGCGTATGATTGCTTCGCGCCAGATCGTGCCACTTCGCAAGTAGACACAAGCAAGAAACCTTGCCGAGGAGCGCCTAGGCTGCCCGCCGGTATTACCAGCTTGTTCTTACCCACATTTTTCGCGGGGCGTGAGTTGTGGGTTTGCGTGGCAGC
>CAYQAJ010000117.1:0-14650 GCA_964415245.1 uncultured Pirellulaceae bacterium
GTTGAAGGTGCTCCCCAGGTCGAACTCGAAGATCTCATACTCGGGAGTCCACACGTAGCTGTACGGCGAGCGGGTCGAGGCGTTCTTCCAGATCCACTCGTTGAAGTCGGCCGAGCAGATCGACAGGCAGTAGTCGGGCACGAGCGCGGGAATCCGCATGGCCGACTTGCCGCCGTACGACAGGCCGTAGAAGGCGATGCGGTCGGGATCGACGTACGGCAGCGACTTGAGCCAATCGACGATCTGCTGATGCTGCGGCACGATGACCGAGAACAGCGACTTGCCCAGCGGATTGGCTTTGCGCTGCAGCGTGCGAAAGCGGTCGTGAAAGATGTACAGGTTCTGCGGTGCGAACGTGATGAACCCGCGTTCGGCCAGTTTCGCCGCGAAGTCGTGGTACGCGCCGCTATCGCCTTGAATCACGTCCTGCGGCCGGCCTTCGAGCCCGTGCTGACACACCACGACCGGGCGCTTCTCGCCATCGACCATGCCCTTGGGCACGAGCAGGATGCCGTAGGCGATCACGTCGGGCCACACGTCGAGCACGACTTCGTAGCCGGTCCACTTGTCGGTTTCGTAGCTTTTGCGCGACCGCGGATTGGGCGGAAGCAGCTCGTCGTCGAATCGGCCCACCACTTCGTCGTAGAAACGGGCGCGGTACTTGTCGACCACTGGCTGGTACGCGGCGAGGTCCTTGGTGTTGGCCGCATCGTACAGCTCCTTCATGTACTCGGCCCGCACGTAAGGACTCTCGATAAGCAGGAGCTGGTTGTGCTGATCGATCTGGTCGACTTGCCGCTTCTGCCGCTGGGCCTCTTCGACCATCGTGCCGACTTGCCGCGGAAGCTCCTCGGGAAAGATGACCAATTCCTTGGGGCCGCCCGCGTAGGCAATCGTGGGCGAGAGAGAGTCGTGATAGAACGACGCCGGCCCGTCGCCGCGACGCCGCGTGAACTTGTTCTCGCGTGGCTCGAATGTCGCCTCGCGAACCAGCGCGGAGTACCGCTTCCATTCGGCCTCGGCTTCGTCGGGATCGGTTTCGAGCAAGAGAGCCGGAGCCCCCCCTTCGCCCGGCAGCGACACTTTGGGCCCGCCCCCCGCTTCGACAACCCACGAGCGGGGGAACACCATCGAGAGCAGCTCCGCGTCGCCGAACTGATCGAGCAGGCCGAACACGTTGCGGTCGATGGGCTGCTGCCAGATGGAATTGCGGTTGCTGAAGTAGCCGCTCACCAGCACCGAGTCGATGCGAGTGTCGAGGGCGGCGGCGTACAGGGCGATGCCACCCCCTTCGCCGTAGCCCATGACGGCGATGCGGGGGTCGGCGTTTTCGTTTCCGCCGGCCGCCGCGTCCTGCGCGAACCAGTCGACCAGAGCGAGCACCTTTTGCACTTCGTAGCCGACCAGGTGGCGGCCCAACTCGAAGCTCGATCGATAGAGGAACTCGCGGTCGGTCAGGTTGGCGCGATTGTTGCGCTTGCTCATTTGGCGGCTAACGAGAGAGGGAACCAGCACGCGGCAGCCGTTCAGGGCCGCCAGTCGGGCGAATTGCCGCTCGGGAGGGATGCCGTTCGTGAGGCCGGCGAGTTGCTCTGGCGTCTGGTCGGCGTCGGGTATGGCGATGACGTCGCACGTGGCCGCCTTTTTGTCGTCGGGCACGATCAGCAGCCCTTCGCCGTAGATGGTGGCGACGGTGCGGAGCGGATCGGGGTCTTCGAGCACGGGCCACCGCACGGCGTAAATGGAGTAACCGCTACCCTTGCCCACCAAACCGCTTTTCCCCGATGTAGTGATAAGCTCGGGCGAGCCGAACGCCACGCGGGCGTCGCGCACGCCGAGGATGTGCGCCAGGCGACTGCGATTCGGCGCGATCGACAAATTATACGCTTCGGCCGACGACAGGTCGCGATTCCAGTGGCGGGCGCGGCGGTCGACCGACTCTTCAAGCTTGCGGAGCAGGAATTTGTCGACCCCGTCCACAAGCTGCGAGGCGATGTCCCCTTCCAGCGTAAGCGGATCGGTGCCGAACAGCGGGTGGACGGGGTCCGCGGCGCTCACGGGTGTCGCAGTGAGAATCGCGATCAAGATAGCGCCGAGGATCGGACGCGAAACCGCAAGCGAAATGGCTCGCATAGTGGCACGAAAGTACGTGGAGAAGTCGAGAAAGCAGGTCATGGAGATTCTCCTGGCATGCCGGCGAATGGGGGCGGCAGCATCGGTACGCATGGGGCGATCGACATGGTTGCTACGATACCACGTGGCGAAGCCCCTTTCACCTGTACGGCTGCCAGGCGCTTATCCACTGGCCACCGGATACGAGCGGCGACGGTAGCAACACGGAAACGCAGCGTGTTGCCCGCACGCATCGCAGCGAGAAAAGAGGCGGTCTGGCAGCGGCAGAAGCAGCCAGCGGGGGTGATTTTTTCACGCCGCAGGCGCTCGCCGGCATGTGTCCTACACTTGGTTAGAGACCGGGCAGCCGGCGCTGGAATCGTCGTGAATCGACGCCGGAGTGCCCCGGGCAAACGCCGCCGCACTCGCGGGTTCCTTTCCTCGCCGGTCGGTTGCCCACGCGGTGCCAGGCTCTTCGAAATGGCACGCACAGATCGCGGTTTTTCCAGTGTTCCCGATTCGGGCCCTTGCCCCGAACTTGACCGATAAGAAAGTCAACCATGAAGTGCACGCAGCTTGCCGCTCGTATTGAGAAACTTCAGCCGACCGCCGACCCGCGCGACATCGCCCGGTTGTGCCTGTTGCTGAGCAATTCCAAGGACAACGTCGACCAACTGCGCGACGAAAGTGCGCTGTGTGACGCATGGAAGGAAGCCACGTTGCGCCTTCAATTGGCAGCCGATCAACACGCCGCCATGACCGAGGAGCTGGAGAGCCTGGCCCGATCGGATCCGCGCAAGTTTTCGCCCGATCAGATTTGGGTGCTGATTCGAGCCATCAAAGTGCAGAGCCAGATTCTGCAGATGTACGTGGGAGAGCCGGCGCTGGACGTATAGCGGGCGCCACCCAACGATCGTTTAGCGTTCACAACGCCGCCGCACTCCGTCCTCTCCATTCTCCATTCTGCATTCTGCATTCTGCACTCTGCACTCTGCACTCTGCACTCGCCCGTCGCTCATCCCGGCGCCGTCCACGACAGAATCAGCGACGCCACGTTCATGTAAATGATGATGGCCAGGATGTCGCTGATGCCCGCCACAAAGGGATTGCTCATTAGCGCGGGATCGACGCCCAGCCGCTTGAACAGCAGCGGCAGAAGCGACCCGGAAACGGCGCCGCAGGTCACCACCAACACGAGTGTCAGGGGAACGACCAGCACGGCGAAAGGCTGAAGCTGCACTTGCTCGTCTCCCGCGGTGATCAGCCAAGTCACGAGTAGGCCGAACACCGAAAGCAGCCCTCCCAGCATCAGCCCGACGCGCACCTCGCGCCACAAAACGAGGAGCCAGTCGCGCAGCCGGACCTCGCCCACCGCCATCGACGTAATAATGAGCGTGGCCGACTGGTTGCCCGAGTTGCCCCCGCTCGACATGACCAGCGGAATAAAGAGCACGAGCCAGGGCCACTGCTGGAGCCGTCCCTCGTACAGCCGCAGGGCCGATGCGGTAAACAGGGCGGTGAAAAACAGGATGGTGAGCCACATGCCCCGTTTCCAGCTCAGCGTGAACAGGCCGGTCTTGAGGTAGCCCTTTTCCAGCGGAGCGACACCGGCGATGCGCTGGGCGTCCTCGGTGGCCTCGGCGCGAAGCACGTCGATCACGTCGTCGTGCGTCACGATGCCCAGCAGACGACGCTCGTCGTCGACGACCGGAATGGCTAACAGGTCGTAACGGGCAACCTTGCGGGCGACCTCTTCCTGGTCTTCCGTGGCGACCGCCGATACGAGCTCCGATTCCATCAGGTCGGCCAGGCGCGTGTCAGGGCGGCGCATGGCCGAGATAAGCTGGCGAGCCGATACCAAGCCGCGCAGGTGCTGCGCGTCGTCGACGACGTAGATGTAGTAGATCGTCTCGAGGTGCTCAGCCTGGCGGCGGAGCTCGTCGAGGGCCTGCGGCACGGTGAGCGATTCAGTGAGCCGGGCCACGTCGGTCGTCATGATGGCGCCGGCCGTCCCCTCGGGATAAGCGCTGAGCCGAAGGATGTCGCGCCGCTCGTCGGGCGGCACGCGGGTAAGCAGGTCGTCGACCACCTCGCTGGGTACGCCGCCGAGGACGTCGACGCGGTCGTCGGGGGCCAGGGCCGCGATCAGGGCCGCGATTTCGTCGCGGTCCTGCTTCTCCATGATCTCTACTTGTTTGGAGCGCTCCAGGTAATGAAAAATCTCGGCCCGCACCAGGATTTCGGCCTCGTGCAGCACGCGCCACGATTCTTCGGCGGTTAGCCCCTCCATGAACTCGGCCGTGCGCGCCGGATGCAGCGCCGCGCAGAATTCGCGCAGCTCGGCCGTGTTGTTCTCGGCGAGGTATTCGCGCAGCTCGGGCAGGTAGAGGGTGTTGATCATGGCGATGGGTCGTGGGGCCGAACGAGCCGCGGAGTGAATCCAGGCATGAGTATTGGCAGCGCCAGCCCATGTGTCAACGACGTGCGTGGCGCCGCGCTCGTGGCGGCGGACGCGGCGAGTGCTATCAACACGCTATCCGAGCTGCGACTTGCTGCCACGCGCAATCGGCCGTCACGCGTAGCGATGATCTCACCGCGCGCCCGACAATTGTGCCGACTGCTGCGGCTCCAAGAATCCGCGCAAGAGTGCCGGTTGGGCCGCGACGTTCAAATGAATCCGGCTGCCGATCACCGAGCGCCTGCCGACCAGGTCGGCACGGTGCTGCGGCTCGACGACGTACTGGGTCAACGACGCGGCGGGTTGAATACACCAGTTGGAGTTAAGATAGCCGCGCAGCCGGGACGAAGCGGCTCCCAACCACGTGTTCCGCGCGAGCGTAACTTCCACCGGACGCGGTGGACACGGTGCCGGATTGAGCGATGACACCAGCGGCAGCACACCAGCCATGGGATATCGCCGGCCATGGGGGAGCTCCATGTCGCACCCCAGGTAGGCCAGTCCGCTCCCTTCGGCGTAGACGCGCCGTCCCGAGCGGATGTGGTTACGCAACGCTTGCTTGATGCAGTGATTGGCGGCCAACTCCTCGGCGTAATGCTCGACGTGCCCGCAGCCCAAGTAGACGATGTGCGTGTCGGGCGGAAGGCACTCGCCGTGCAGGGGCGAGAAGTCGCAGATGCGCGCTCCATGCGACTCCAGCGCGTCGAGCGAGTCGGGGAAGTAGCAGTGGAAGGCGTCGTCGTACGCGACCGCCACATTCAGCCCGCCCGCCGGACGCTCGTGAGCCAAACATGGCCGCGGCGCATCGAGCGGCGTGCGCTCACCGGCAATGCGAAGCAAATGCTCGATCCGCAGCCGCGGCGCGAGATGGCGCGCCAACGTCTGGCAAAGCTCTTTTGGCGGACGCATACCCGCGGCCAACCGGCCGATGGCCGCGCGGGACTCCGGCATGCACTCCATCACGCCGAGAACCGGGGCACCCCACAGCGCCTCAATGGTCGTGCGCAGATTGGCCGCCTGCTCCTGGCTAGAGACACAGTCCAACAGCACGCCGTCGGGCCGAACCGACGGCCGGGGCGCCACACACGGCTGCCAGCGCGAGGCATCGACGACCACCAACCGAGCCAGGTCGAGCCATTGGCAAAGCGTGTCGAGGCTGCCGCCGATCGGTGCGCCCGGCTCACACGCCGAGTCGTACTGCCCTTCGACAACGACCAGATCGCTCGCGCGGGCCCCATTACAGAAGACCCGCAGGCACGTGTCCCGCGTCATGAGCCAGCTATCGAGGTGGCGATGACTCTGGCCGGTGATCGAAAGCGCGCCGTCGCGAGCGACGAAGCGCGACTGGGAAAGAAACGCCTGGATCTTCAGGTCGGACCGCTCGAGCAACGCCATCAGCGCCCAGAGCATGGGTTGATGGTCGGCGCCGCACTGGACGGTCCCTACCGCCAGACGAGGCGAATGCAGCATGATAGCTGGCCCGTTTTGCGAAAAAAACACGCGCATCGCCGCCGCCACGCCGCGGCGCACTCGTGCCTCTCTGCTGCCGCGGTAACGAGCCCCCGCACGTCGGCTGGTCACCGACGTACCCCCCTCGGCTCCGTTGCATTGTTAGACGGCACACAAAGGGAGTCAAGGGGCGCACCGCCCACGAGCGGTCCCGGGACACGGCCGGCAATCGGCTCGGCGTGACGGCGTGTGTTTGGCTACGTGCTCTCGATGTTCCTCGGCTGGCTTCGACACCTTCTCCTTGACGGTCCCACCGGCCCCGAGCGCCAAACTGCCCTGCATCGCATTGACAGCGCCGCGGCGGCCGTGATACGGTGTTCGTTGGCGTGGTTCCGATAGGTCGCACGCCCAAGACGCCTCCGGCGCCACGATGGTCCGTGCGCCAGAAGCGCCTTCGGCGCGGCTGTCGCCATGCCCGGTTTAGAGTTGTGTG
The DNA here is from genome assembly GCA_964415245.1 of uncultured Pirellulaceae bacterium. Taxonomy (GTDB): domain Bacteria; phylum Planctomycetota; class Planctomycetia; order Pirellulales; family Pirellulaceae; genus CAYQAJ01. The sequence goes on from CAYQAJ010000117.1 coordinate 6,513, forward strand.
GATGGTGCGGATCGCACTGCCATGCAACCCCCGCTGATCCCGATGTCGGCCAATTCAGCGGCACGGGCGTTCTTCTCTCCGCGGAGCCGGTTCCCGGCCGCCGGCATGACGTTTTTCTCCAGCTTCCATCCCACACCCGAGCTACTCGCCATGTTGAGCGAGTGCGAGAGCCGCATCGGGGTCACGTTCCGCGACAAGTCGCTGTTGTATGCGGCGCTGGTGCACGCATCGAGTGCCGATCACCGCCTGGCATCGAACGAGCGATTGGAGTTCCTGGGCGACGCCATTCTGGGCGCGGTCGTTTGCGAGCTGTTGTTCTCGCGCTACCCCGAGTATTTGGAGGGTGAGCTGACCCAGATCAAGTCGAGCGTGGTAAGCCGGCAAACGTGCGCCAAGGCGGGCGATGCGCTGGGGCTGGAGGAGTTTCTCATTCTTGGCAAGGGCATGTCGTCGCACGCGACTGTGCCTACCTCGCTGGTGGCGGGCGCTTACGAGTCGCTGGTGGCGGCCATCCACCTCGACGCCGGTGCCGAGGCAGCCAAGGATTTTATTGAGCGGTCGATGGGGCCGGAGATCGAGCTGGTGGCGGCCGGCGAAAGCGAGCGCAACTACAAGTCGACGTTGCAGCAGGTGGCCCAGCGCGATTTCGGCGCCACGCCGGCGTACCACCTGCTCGACGAAAAGGGCCCCGACCACAGCAAGTGCTTCAAAGTCGCGGCCCAGATCAGCGACCTGAGATACCCGCCCGCCTGGGGCAGGAATAAGAAGGAAGCCGAGCAGCACGCCGCCTGCAACGCCCTGTGCCAGCTTCGAGGCGAAGCGCCGCACTTTGCCGCCGACTAGGGAGATGGAGCGCACGACCGAGCGCACGCATAGCCAGCAACTTCTGTCGCCGAGTATTCCCGCGCTCACTACCCGCGATCTTCGACTGACAGCGCCTTCTCGAAGATCACTAGATTGGCGCTGCGGTCGGGGTCCCAGCGAATGCCCACCACGTCGTAGCCCTGCGCAATGGCCAGGTGCAGCATGGGCCGGTGCTGGTTCTGGCACTCGAATCGCACCGAGTGATAGCCGCGATCCGCCGCCCAGGCGTGCATTGCATCCATGAGCTGCGAGGCGACTCCCGTGCGCCGATAGTCGGGCAGCACGCCGTACAGCCACGCGAAGAAAACGTTCGGCTTCAGTTCAAAGCCGAGAAAGAACCCCACGGGCCGCTCGTCGATACTGGCCACCAGCATCAGTGGATTGTGGCGGCCTTGAAAACGGCGATGGAAGAATTCGGCGTCGCGGGGCGGACGAAAAACCTGGCCGTACAACTCCGCGATCAGCGGGATTTCGTTGGAACCGACGATCTCGACCTTGGCAGTAGCCATGGTCCACGCCCTCCCTCGTTCCCGGTACACGGGCGGCACGCCCAAATTGGCGACACGTCGCCGCGTTACGGCGCCCGCGCGCCTCCCGCAGATTCCGTCGCCGACTGAGCCAGCAACCTTTTGGCCTCATTCAGCACGAACGTCGGATCCATGAACGGCTCGTAGCTGATGTCCTGCCAGCGCACGCGTCCTTGCTCGTCGATTACGAAGGTGCCGTGCAGCACCTGTTGTTCAAAATCGTCGTAGGCGCGGTACGCCCGGAATACGTCGAGCGGCGCATCGGACACGAGGGGGAACGGAAACGCTCCCTCGTCGTAGTTTTCGACCGATCGCTTCAGCCCCTCGGCGTCGTCGCTGCTGATGGCAATCAGCGACAACCCGGCCTGTTCGAACTGCTCCGTAGCCGGGGCGAATGCCTGTAGTTGCTCCGCGCAGTGCAGGCAGCCGTACCCCAGATAGAAGATCACCACGACCGGGTGCCCGTGGAAGTCGTTGAGCGAGTGCTCCTTCCCCGCGGCGTCTCGCAGCACCCAGGTGGGGGCCGGCGAGGGTTGCCAACGAAACGGCCCCAGCGAATCGAGCGGAGGCCGCTCTCCCACGTCGTCGGCGGGAGGTTTCGCCAGGCGCCAATCGTCGCCAAGACCAAGCTCGGCGGCCACGGGCGCCAACCGCTCGAAGACGGGCGAGCGCAGATCGATCGATCCGGACATCTCACGTAGCTTCTGCATCTGCCTGGCCGCTTCTTCCTTCTCGCCGCGCTGCCAGAGTACGTCGACCAATACCGCCTGCGGAAGCACTTCGTTGCCGTTGCGACGCACCAGGTCGCGCACTTCCTTCTCTGCCCCCTCACCGTCGCCCGCAAGCAGACGAAAGCGGGCTATGTGCAGTTTCTCGGCCTGCTTCGACTCCTCGAGCAATTGAACGGCGCTGGCATAGTCACCCGTTGCGGCGGCCAGCTCACCCTGAATTTGCTTGACGTCTTTCTCGAGTCCGCTGATACGACCCGCCAACGGTTTCTTTGCCTCATTCTTGGCGTTCTCAATCTCTTTGTCGTTCTTTCCCTCGTTCCGCACCTGAGACTCTGCGGTCGCGATCGCCTGTTCCTGCTCTTGGCGCGTCGTCGCCAGCCGCTGTTCGAGCTCGGTGAGCGTGGCCTTGCCCCCCTCCAGATCGCCGAGGCGAAGCTGCGCCGTGCCCAGGTGCCTCAGCCGCTCGACCTGCTGATCGTACTCGTCGGTTGGCTCGAGGTAGGCGGTATTGCACAAATCGACCATGTCGTCCCACAACTCGTATTGCCGTAGCACTTCGAACAGACGCAAGCGGCCGTAATAAGCGCTCCCCCTGGTATCGAGCGTGTTGTACTTAGGATGTCGCGGCAACTCGATCATGTTCTTGGCCAGATCGACCGCGTCACGCACACGCCCCACGTTAACAAGGTCGCGGATCAGCCATTCGTTGTTGTGCGCAAAATTGTGGATCTGGTCGGGCATGACGTGGTCGCGCATCATCTGGGCGTGGTCGACGCGGGCCGACGCCTCCTGGTGCCAAGTGGCGTCTTCATACCGTTGCAGCCGCGAGTAGATGTGGCCGGGCATGTGCCACATGTGGGCGATAGCCGGCGCCGCCTGACCGCACAACGCGGCGTCGGGAAGCGCCTTGCTCGGACGCCGCTGGTCCCACAGATGAATGCGGTAGTGGTGCACCGGGTGCATCGGCTCGACGGCGAGAACCTGCCCGATCAGCGCGTCGATGGCCACGGGGCTGGCGATCGGGATTCCCGCACTGCGATTGTTGTAATGTTGCAAAGCCAGAAACGCCTTCGCCTCAATGTCGTCGGGGAATTCGAGCACGATCTGCTCGAGATCGTCGGCGTACTTCTGGGCTCGCTCTTTCCTCTTGGACGGATCAGTCTTGAAATACGTGGCCAGCGCGTCGATATACATGGCCTCGCGCTGGTTGGCTCCGCTCAGGCGATCCACGGCCTCTTCGATGAATCCCTTAGCCCGCTTGTCGTTGTACGTGTTGGCCATGGCCATGCCCCAATAGGCGATAGCGCAATCGGGATCGAGCATGGCCGCCTGGCGGAACGATCGCTCCGCCTCGAAGTACCAGAAGCCGTGCAATTGACCGACCCCCTGATCGATGAACTGTTGTGCCTCGGCGCTCTTGGTCGTGGCCGGAAAGTGCACCTTGCCGGTGCCGCCCATCAGGTACGCCTTCTGGCGAGGACCTTCGTTGAACGCTTCGCCGTGAAAGGAATGCCCGGCGAGTACGTCTGAAGGCTGCGCGTCGGTGGGAGACGTAGCGTCGGATTGCGGCGCGTCATCGGCCTGCGATGCGTCATCGGCCTGCGACGCGTCGTCGGCCCGCGACGCCGCATCGGCCTGCGCGGGTGTTTCCTGCTGTGCGAAGCTGATCGGCGACGTCGTACACGCTACCAGTGCCGCCAACGCGGCGATCCATGATGCTCGGTTCATGCTGCGCCTTTCTCGGTCTGCTGATTCTCGCAAGCTCCCTAGCTATTATCGCCGCGGTCGTGCTGCACCTAGGCTAAAGACACTGGGACAGATTTGCAAGAATGCCGCGAATCCGGCCGCGGACGCCTTCCCGGCCCTCCGCGTTGGATCATCCGCGCAAAACCGCGAAAGCGGCACAGGCCGGAGCACTTTCCCAGGCGGAATCGTGCTATATTATTCTGGCCGACGCTCGGCCGGTCGTAGCTCGGCGCAAGCGCGACACGCGGCCGCGCGCTCCCTCCCCTCCCACCAACAAGGATTTCAACATGAACCGGTTTTGGATGTTCTCCCTTGTCTTCGTGCTTCTGGCCGCACCGGCCTTCGCCCAGGAACCGGCCCAGCGCGAGGACACCGACGCACCGGCACTCGAATCGGTCAGGGAAAAAGCCAGCTACGCCTTTGGCCGCAACGTCGGCCGCTCAGTTCGCGCCGGGGGGTACGACATCGACATCGCCGCCTTCACCAAGGGTTTGGCCGACGCCATCGCCGGCGCCAAGGCGCGACTCACAGATAAGGAAATGTCCGACGCCATCGTTGCGTTTGAAGCAGAATCGGCAGCCGCGCGCGCCGAACGAGACCGCCTCCAGGCCGAGAAGAATCTTAAGGAAGGACGCGAATTCCTTGCCGCCAATAAGGAAAAGGAGGGGGTCAAAACGCTCGAGAGCGGACTGCAATACAAAGTCATCAAGTCGGGCAAAGGCAAGACTCCCACGGCCAAGGACAGGATACGAGCGCACTACCACGGGACGCTGTTGGACGGCACCGTGTTCGATAGCAGCGTCGAGCGCGAGGAGCCCATCGAGATCGACGTCAGCGGCGTCATCAAGGGATGGACCGAAGCCCTGCAGCTCATGAAGGTGGGCGACAAGTGGCGGCTCTTCATTCCCTCGGAGCTGGCTTACGGCGAACGGGGAGCCGGCGACTCCATCGGACCTAACGCTGTTTTAATCTTCGACGTTGAGCTGCTCGAAATCTTGGGTGACGAATAGGCCCTGGCGGGCCTCAAAGGCGGGCCTCAAAGGCGGGCCTCAAAAAGGCGGGCCTCAAAACTGCATAGGCCGCCGCCGCTACGGCCGGTCGCCTTGTACAAGCACGTCGTGACCAGCGAATCACTACACGACAAAGTGATCGTGATTGTCGGAGGCTCCGGCGGCCTGGGCCTTTCGGCCTCGGCGGCGTGCGCCAGCGCCGGAGCGCGGCTCATTCTGGTCGGCCGTAGTGAAGCCAACTGCCGCGCCGCCGGCGAGCAACTGGGACCGCAAGTGCACTGGCTCGCCGCCGACGCGACGGATCCCGATACCAGCCGTCGCGCAATCCAACTCGCGTGCGACGAGTTCGGCCGGCTCGACGGCCTGTACCACGTGGCAGGCGGAAGTGGCCGTGCGTCCGGCGACGGCCCGCTGGACCAGATCACCGACGAAGGCTGGGAGAACACGCTCCGCTGGAATCTGACTTCGCTGTTCTATTCCAATCGCGCAGCGGCCGAGCAGTTTTTGCGGCAGAAGAGCAGCGGGGCGGTGCTCAATATGTCGTCGGTGCTGGCCTGGTCCCCTTCGCCGCGGTACTTCGCCACACATGCCTACGCCGCCGCCAAGGCGGCCGTCATCGGCCTGACCAAGGCCTCGGCCGCGTACTACGCGCCCCTCGGCATCCGGTTTAACGTGATTGCGCCGGCACTAGTCGACACGCCCATGGCGCAGCGGGCGGTCGGCAATGCCGAAACGATGGAGTATGTGAAATCGAAGCAGCCGCTCGACGGCGGAAGAGTCGGTAAACCCTCCGACCTCGACGCCGCCATCGTATATTTCCTATCCGACGAATCGCATTACGTAACAGGCCAAGTGCTGGCCGTGGATGGCGGCTGGTCGGCTAGCGAAGGACAGTATCCGCCGTAGTGCACAGGCGCCTGCCCGCCAAAGCATCGCGAGTCTGACTTATGCCGACAAGTCCATCAGACGTCTATCTCGAGCGCTGCCGCGAGTTGGTCGATGCGGTTGCCGCGCAGCGCGCGAAGATCGCCGAGGCGGCCGACTGGTTCGCCGCTTCGATTTTGGCGGGCCGCGTCGTGCATCTGTTCGGCGCCGGGCACAGTCGCATTCTGGTCGAGGAAATGTGGCCGCGGTACGGGTCGTTTCCCGGCTTCAACCCGATCGTCGAGCTGTCCCTCACGTTCCACAACCCGGTGAGCGGCGCCAACGGTCAGCGGCAGGCCATGTTTCTGGAAACGCGCTCCGGCCTGGCCGAGCGCATCCTGCGCAACTTCGACGTCTCGCCCCGCGATTCGGCGCTCGTCGCTTCGTCGAGCGGCGCCAACGCCGTGCCGGTCGAAATGGCGGAGCTGCTTCGCCAACGCGGCGTGAACGTGGTGGCGATTGTCAGCCTGCGGCACTGCGAGGCATCCGTGAGCAATCATCCTCGTGGCTTGAAACTCACCGATTGCGCCGATCTTGTGCTCGACACGGGGGCGCCAATCGGCGACGCGATGGTGTACATCGACGGCCTCGATACTCCCGTTTCTCCTGGCTCGACCGTCGGTGGGTGCATGCTGGTCAACGCGATCAAGGCCGAAGTGGCGGCGCGACTCGTGGCGGCGGGACATCCGCCGACGGTGCTCACCGCCGGTGCCGTGGTGGGGGCCGACCGTTCAAGCCAATTGTTCGAAGCGGCCTACGACGAACACGCCCGCCGCATGTCACGCCTGTACGAAAACCTGGGACACTCGCAGCCGTAGCGCACGACGTGGGGCAGACATTCCTGTCTGCCAGATCGCCAACGAAGGTACAACCAACTTGTGGAACCTTAGGCAGGCTGGAAAGCCTGCCCCACGATTCATGCAACCACGCCCCCTTCGAACGACGGTTATCGGTAGCTATCCATTCCCCGGATGGCTCGAATTCGCCAGCGCGAACCTGAGTCAGTTCGGCCCCGACGACATTGCCGAATTGCAGGACGACGCCGTGATCGCCGCCGTGCACGACCAGATGGCGGCCGGGCTCGACGTGGTGACCGACGGCGAGCAGACCCGACTCGATTTCAACTTGTCGTTCTACGGCTATCTCGAAGGCATCGACCTGGAGTCCGGCACCCCGCGCTGCTATGGTCCTCCCGCGCACGACCAGCGCGGCCGACACCAGATCAGCGGCGAGATTCGCGCGCCGCGCGGTCTGGGCGCGGTCGACGAGTTCCAGCGGCTGCAAGGGCTTGCACCGGCGGGTGTGACGCTCAAGGCCAGTGTGCCGGGGCCGTACACCCTTAGCGGGCGGCTCGTCCCCGGCGGCCGTTACCGCGACCGATACGAAGTGGCCGAAGCCCTGCTCCCTATCGTGCGCGACGAACTGGCGGCGCTGGTGCAATCGGGCTGCCGCGAATTGACGGTCGACGAGCCGTCGATGAGCTGTTACGCCTATCGCGAGGACCGCCGGCGGTTGGTCGACCTGTTCAATCGCACAGTAGAACCCGTGGTTGGCAAGTGCCGGCTCTCCACGCACCTCTGCTTTGGAAACTACAAAGGGCGCGCGGTCGGACCGAGGCGCTACGCCCCCATGTTCCCCGATTTCCTCGACTTTCAGGTCGACGAGATTCACGTGGAGATGGCCAGCCGCGAATTTGCCGAGATCGAGCTGATCGCCATGATCGCCCAGCGGCGCGACGTGGCGGTCGGCGTGATCGACGTAAAGAGCTACTACGTCGAATCGCCCGACGACGTGGTCCAGCGCGTGCGACTCTGCCTCAAGCACGCTCCGGCCGAACGGTTGGCATTTGCCCCGGACTGCGGCCTCAGCCAGACAGCGCGCTGGGCGGCGCGGCGCAAGCTGGCCAATATGGTGGCCGGCGTCGAGCAAGTCCGCCGCGAGCTGTGGCTTTAGCGCGATTCGCCGCGATACGTTGATTTGTCGCTTGCGGTTTCGCCACAACAAAGAAGACGAGGCGCGACAGTTGTGGAGGTGCCCGAGAGGGGACGCGAGAAACACATTGGCGCAGCGGTGCCAAACGTGCCGCGAATCTTTCCGCTCGACAGAAACCATGATCGTTCCCGCACTCCAAGACGACGCGCTGCTGGCCGACATCCGCGCGGCCGCGAACGACGGCGAGGCATCTCACCTCTGGTGGCTCGGCCAGAGCGGGTTTCTCGTTCAGTGGAAGCGCCGACACTTGCTGCTGGACCCCTACCTCTCCGACTCGCTCACGGCCAAATACGCCAAGACCGACAAACCCCACGTGCGGATGACCGAACGCGCCATCGACCCGG
>CAYQAJ010000118.1:0-14603 GCA_964415245.1 uncultured Pirellulaceae bacterium
GAAGTGGTACGAAACGGACAGCTACAAAGACGTCCGCGAGATCGACATCCTCGAGGACAAGAAGGGCGTAGACCCGTCCCGCCGGATCCAGAAGAAGGATCTCATGCGGCTGGTGACGAAGGGACTCAGCCGCAACGAGCGGCTCATCATCATTCTGTACTACTACGAAGAGTTGACGATGAAGGAAATCGGCGCCACGCTCGATTTGAGCGAAAGCCGCGTGAGCCAGATGCACAGCAGCATCGTGCAACGCCTGCAAGGCCAGCTCGGCCGACGGCGACCGGAGTTCGGGACGTAACGAGCATCTTTGGCGTCACGGGCGCAGAATCAGCGCGAAGTACAACAGCGCGGCAATACCAGCCACTACGAGCCCCACCAGTAACCACAGAAACCGCCGATCCAATCTGTCCCGCGCCGGCGCGATCGATTCTTCACGGCCGTCGCCGAAATCGTGGCCACAGGCGCACTGGCGCTCGTACTGGGGCTGAAACACTTCGTCGCACGTGGGACATAGCAGCCACGGGCGCTTCGAAGCGGGAAGCGCCTTTTCCTCCGACGTTTCCTGTTCCGGCAGCTTATCCTGAGCGCTGGCCAATAGCGCCGCGTTTGCCTCCGCGCGGGAAAAGTCGTCGCCCGCCGCGCCGCACACGGGGCATTCCGTCTGGCGGCGCTGGCCGCAAGCAGGGCAAACCGGCCAGTTCTCCACACGCCTTGCTTCGTCAGTGGCCTCATCGATCGGAGCATCGTTGCCCCAGTCCAATAGCGAGGCATCGCGGATCGTCTCGTCGTATTCGAGCGCTAGGCGGCGTGCGGCTTCGGCATATTCGAGTGGCACCATAACGCGCGGAGCGGTGGCCCAGCCCAGTGGATAGGTGAAGGCGGCTCCCGCTACCGCCTCGTTGATGACCGTGGAAGGAATGCCCCGTTCCTCGAGCAGATTCTGCAAGTAGCGTGCCTGCACGGAATCGGCCGCCGCGTAGATCACCGTGAGTCGGTCGTCGACGTCCATGTTGCAATTATACGGACCCGCCGCGCCGTTATCTCAAGTGTTTTCCGAATGTTCGCATTTGTCACGACAACGGGCGATTCTGTCAAAGCGCTCCGCTTTGCGTCGCGGCTAACCGGTTCGCAGCCCCAGCGGCACCAGGCGATTCTCTACGACGCCGAACAATCCTTGCACCAGGATCGCCAGCACCGCCGCGGGGATCGCCCCTTGCAGGATCAGCGGCACGTTGTCGAGGCGGATGCCGGTGAGGATCGGTTGGCCGTATCCGCCGGCGCCGATCAGAGCGCCGATCGTGGCCGTGCCCACGTTGATTACGCCCGCCGTTTTGATGCCCGCCAGAATTGACCGCGACGCCATCGGCAACTCGATCAGCCGCAGTCGCGCACCCGCGGGCAGCCCCAGCGACAGGGCCGACTCGTGGATGTGGGGCGGTATCTCCTTGAGGCCGGTGTATGTGTTGCGGACGATTGGCAGCAGGCTGTACAGAAACAACGCCACGATCGCCGGCCACGCCCCCAGTCCCAGAAGCGGAATCATGAACACCAACAGGGCCAACGAAGGAAGCGTTTGGATCACGCCCACCGTGTTCAGAATCACCTGACCAATTCGCGGCACTTTGTAGGCCACGATGCCCAGCGGCACCGCCACGGCAATCGCGCCGGCGAGTGAGATCACCACCAGCAGCAAGTGCTGCCGCGTGTTGGTCAGGAATCGCCACACGGCCCGCTTGAGATTGTAGGTCCAGGAAACCTCCGGTACGACGATTGACTCGTCGACGTTGTCGTGCAGGAACTCCGCGGCCACGACGATTTCCGGCACGCGGTCGATCTTGGCGCGGCCGTTCATCTCGATCATCGCGCGGTTGTCGATTGCTCCCTCCAGGCGCTGCAGCGCAGCGACGGCTTGGGGCGCTCGCTCCTCCAGGTCGGCTCGATAGAGCACCACCGACCGATAGACGGGAAAATATCCGCGGTCGTCGTCCAGCACGCGAATGTGGTAATAGGCGATCTCCGCGTCGGTCGAGTACAGGTCCATCACGTCGAGCGCCCCTTTGTCGAGCCCACGATACGCGATGTTGTGCTCCATGCCGCGAATCCGCGTCTGCGGCAGATCGTACTTCCGCACGAGCCCGGGCCAACCGTCCTGCCGCTCCATGAACTCGTCGCTCAGCCCCATCCGCAACTCGGCGTGGTCGGCCAGGTCGCTGATCGTGCGAATGCCCAACTCCTCGGCCCGATCCTCGGCCATGCCCATGGCGTAGTTGTTGTCGAACCCGAGCGGCTCCGTCATTCGCACGCCGCGCGCTTCGAGTGCGCTGCGCATCTCATCGACACCTTCGATCGGCTCGTCCTGGAAGATCTCCTGCGTGAGCGTGCCGGTGTATTCGACGTACGCATCGATCTCCCCGGCCAGCAGCGCCTGCCACAGAATCTGCGTCCCGCCCAGCTCGGCCCGATGCTGCGGCTCGCCGCCAGCCGCATCGACCAGGTGTACCAGCGTCTCGCCCAGCACGACCGATTCCGTGAAGCTCTTCGAGCCGATCACAACGCGCGGACCGCGTTCAGCCTTGTCATCGCGGTTTTGAGCATCGCCGGCGAACGCCGCCCGTACGGATGTCGCGACCAGCAGCACGCCGAGGATTGCAGAACATCGCATCGCGAGGTCTCCCAGTTCGGGCGGGCAAATCCCCAATCACAAAACCCAAAGCACAAACAATACCCAATTCTCAAACGCTCCAACAGCGAACGGACGGCCCACCGTCAAACGGAAAGCGAGGCGCTCCGCGCTCAATCTGCACTCTGCACTCTCCACTTTGCACTTTGCATTCTGCACTCGGCCTCTGGTGCGCAAAACTCGCCGCGCGCACCAGGAACCCCGTGCTGGGGGCCCCATGACGGTGCGCCCGCACCTTTTGGCGCACCAGCGGCGCGGGCAAATGCACAATGGATCGTGCGGCGATTGGAAAGGTGCAGGAGCCTGGAACTCCAGCGTGCCAGCAAGCCTGCCTCGCTGCCTGGAGCGGACCACGGCCCATCGGCCGACGAACCACTACCCGCACGTCGAATTGCCAAGGAACGACCCTACCGTCCCGATTCTACCCGCATGTCGTTGATATGTCAATTCTAACTTTGTAATAAGTGTTACCTATTTATAGGGCCGGGGAAAGGAACTCGGTACGAGCTGCCGGGCACTCGGGACTCGGCGCTCGGTACCGGAGACTCGGTACTCAGTACTCGGTACGGAGTACACGGTACTGCGCTCGTGGTAAACGGCGCCGGCCATCTACCGGGCACCGCCCGCGTCCGGCTCTGACATGGAACCAGCGACTGCCGGTAGCGTGGCGTGAGCATTCCGCAACCGCGAAGCGGTGGCCCTATGGTCAGCCCAGGGTGGAGCGTAGCGCAACCCTGGGTAGCGGGAACCATCCACCATCACCAATCCGAGAACCCCAACGGGGTGGCCCTAACGAGACCCGTATTCCAAGTGTTTAGGGCCAACCCGTTGGGGTTTCGGGTGGCGACGTGTACCTCGTTACTCAGGGCCAGCGCGATGCGGAATGCGAGAAAAATAAAGCGGCTCTCGCATCGCGGAGCAGTGCGCTCCAGAAAGTCTACTCGCCCGCCAGGTCGGGCGAAGCGCCTGGTTCGTCGGGTATTCGCCAAGTCTTCGAGCCGAATGGGCGGCTCCGCTATTCTGCGGGCGGGGGCAGGACCAGGTCGCCGATTACCTGAGCGACCCCCTCATGGTCGAAGACCGCCGGCACACCACCCGGTCCGGCGAATAGGGCAACGCCGTCGCGCACTACCAAGGCGTCGGGATGATCCACCTCGAGGCGCTCGCCGTTGACCAGCGAAACGGTGAACGGGCGGAACGGCGTCCGATGCTTGAAGGTGCGGATGGTACTGTCAAAGGTATCTCGGTCCATTGCGTTCCTCGTGGGAGTCGAAACATGCTCCCTGTGGATGATACGCGAGACCGGTGAAACAGGCAACGACCAAACTCGGCAGCGGCTGCCATCGGCAGCCGGGCGAGCGCACCTTTGCCTGATGGTGGAGTCGCCGGGTAAACTCGGGCGCGCCGCGGGGTGACCGTTACCGCAACCGCGAAGCGGTGGTCCTATATCAGCCCAGGGTGGAGTGACGCTGCACTACATCTTGTGTATCTCTGCACAACTTCTATCAGATTCCGATAGAAAAAAGCTGGCCATCGTGCAACCCTAGCGGTACAATCAGGGTTGCATTCTAGGGGTTCGCACGTTGCGGACTCAAAAGCGGCCCGTCGAATCGCGTCAACGAAACGACGGACCTAAACCACGGTTGCTACACAGGAGCAAGCCGATGATCTTCGCGCATTCTACTTCTGCGCCTTCTCACGGTTCAACCCTTCGGATTCGCGACGTAGTAAAGCGCTATGCGGTGTCGGAAACGACTATCCGAAGAGCAACGGCTAACGGTTCTTTGTCCTGCTTAACTCTGCCCTCTGGCCACCGACGTTTTCTGGAAAGCGATGTACTCGCGTGGCTCGGCAAAAGTAAAGCAGAAGAAGAATGTGCTGTTGATGGAATCGCGGCCGTCATTCGTGTTTCCTCAGACGGGCAATCAAGGCCGCAAAACGGATCGGACAAGAGTAGCCTTCAACATCAAGAAGAGCGCGTGCGGACCTTCATTGCTAAAAGGTTCGGGCCGTCTGTAAACGTGACGTGGTATCGGTCGATAGGTTCGGGCCTCAACTTCAACCGAAAGGAATTGCTGGCGTTGATTCAGGACCTACTCGCGGGAAAGTACCGTGGCGGCTTTGTCGTGGCGCAAGACTTCACCCGCGTTGCTAGGTTCGGCCACCAACTAATCGAATACATTGCCAAGCAAGGGGGCGCGGAAGTTGTTTACGTTCTACAGGACGAGGACAAGACAGCCAACGAAAGCCTAACCGACGATATCCTTTCGATCCTCACTCATTTTACGGCGAAGTGTTCAGGACTTAAGACAAAAGAATTCCGCACTGTCAGACTATCCGAATCGCAGTTGAAGAAGGCGTATGAATTGAGCAAGGCGGGACACTCGCACAAGAGCATTGCAACGATGTTTCGGGCTTCTGGGGAAACGGATTCGCAAGAGCGCCCCTTTAGCTACCACGTCATTCGCAGACGATTGAATGAGCACTGGCAAACGCTAGAGAAGTTGCACGACAGCAACGGAAGGCGCGAATCGAGCTTTGACGTTTTCGCAAGCAAGCATCTTCGCAAGGTGGAATCGACCGACGCGAGAGTATCGCATCGAAGCATCGTGGCCGCATATCGCGCGTTTTGTAACAAGGGCAAGTTGCCAGTTGTTACTGAAAGGCGCATTGCGGCAACGGTTAAGAAGCTCGGCTGGATCAAGAGCTACGGGCGCAACGGGCTTACCTACGTCGGATTGAGCCTCTGGATCGACAGGACCGAACGTAAGGGATCGAACGTAGAGGATCGAACGTAGAGGATCGAACGTAGAGGATCGAACGTAGAGGGATCGGACCTACAGGATTCAGACGTAGCGCCAGATTGGCCTGTCGGCCAGTTGAGCAGAGGGAAAAAGGTTATCAGGTGGCCAGTTCTAAACGACCGTCCAGAATGCCCCACAAAGCCCCAGAACGACGTATAAGGCCAGTTCATTTATTCAACTGGCAAGGGGCTACTCGTTTTGGTTTAACCGCTACGCTCGATCCTCGTTGCCCGTCATTCACAACAGAACATCTTCCCCTGCCCAACGACGGCGAAAGCCGTCCTTTACCCTTCTGGGGGGTGGTTGAATTGGCTAGATTCTTAGGGGCCGCGTCGCTGCACCCTGGGCTGACATAGGCCCACCCCGTTGGGGTTTCGGCATTGCGCCACATCGTTGACGTTAGGTATAGGGCCACCCCGTTGGGACTTCGGGCAGGCGGCAAGTTGGTGGTTAGTTGTCCGTTGTCAATCGTCCGTCGTCGGCTGAAAGCTGCCAGGGTTTCGGCATTTAGCTTAATGGATCGCGGTTCTGCTGATGGCTGAAAGCTGACGGCTGAAAGCTATTTCCTCGTTGAGAGTTTGGTATTGTTTGGGATTTGTGTTTTGGGATTTGGAGCTTCAACCCGCAGGGTTGTGGCACCTTACGGTTTGGCCAGCGCTCGTTGGGCGCTCAAAAACTTTCGCACGAAGTCGGTTGCCGGGTTCGTTACTAGTTCGTCGATCGTGCCGCGTTGGACGATTTGGCCGGCGCCTAACAGCACGATCTCGTCGCCGAAGAAGGCGGCTTCGGCCATGTCGTGGGTGACGAGGACCACCGTCTTGCCGAGCGTCTGGAAGATGCGGCGCAGGTCTTCTTGCAGGTCGTAGCGGACCAGCGGGTCGAGGGCGCCCATCGGTTCGTCCAACAGCACCAGCGGCGGGTCGAGCATCAGGGCCCGCATGATGCCCAGCCGCTGCCGCTGGCCGCCGGAGAGTTGGGCCGGGTAGCGGTCGAGCGCCTCAAGGGGAAGCCGCGTCAATTCGGCCAGCTCGACGACGCGGGCATCGATCGCCGCCTTGGTATCGGCCTTCAGGAACCGGGCCATGATGGCCACGTTGTCGCGCGCCGTGAGGTGCGGGAACAGGCCGCCATCCTGGAGCACGTAGCCCATTCGACGGCGCATGAGCATCGTGTTGGCGGGCGTAACCTCGACGTCCTCGAAACGCACACTGCCCGTGTCGGACAGGAGCAGGCCGATCATGATCCGCAGCAGCGTCGACTTGCCGCATCCGCTGGGACCGATCAGCACGGTGGTGCGTCCGGCCGGGACCGCCAGATCGGTGGCCGGGAGGACCTGGGTTTCGCCGAAGCGTTTCGAAACGTTGATGAGCTGGAGCATCGGCCGATCATTGTCGGTTTTGACGGTGGTCGTGTCACGCATCTTGTGGCGACTATTGCAGGTAATCTCAAAACCGCTGGCTGGGTCCGGAGTGTTCAGTTTTCAGTTTTCAGTTTTGGACGGGGGAAATGGACTGGCGTGGACGGAGACGGACCACGGACGATTGACTGCGGCTTGGCAAAGTGGGCCGATTCGCGGTGGTTTTGGGGGCGGAAGTGGCATTGGGCCGTTGGTTCGCTTACACTTGGCGGCGCATGGGCGAGGCTGCGAAATGCGGAGCCCATGCCGGAATCGACCTCTCTGCTCCTTCCTGCCTTCTCGGATCATGAAGCCATGAACGCTCAATCACCCGATCGCCATCGGTTTGCTGTGTCCCGTCGTGTTCGATCGCGGTTCCTACGCTCGTGCCTGGCGATAATCGCGGGCGCGGTGCTGCTATTCGTCTCGTCGCCGGCCAGCGCGCAAGTGCCGCGGGTCTTGCCTGAGGGGGAGTTGCCGAAGGATGTGCGGCTGGAACCGCTGAAGGACCTGGACGGCTACTTTCCGTTCGCGGTGCCTGAGACGCGCGAAGCGTGGGAAGCGCGATCGGCGCAGGTGCGGCGGCAGTTGCTGGTTGCCTTGGGTCTTTGGCCCATGCCGACTCGCACACCGCTCAATGCGGTGATCCATGGCAAGGTGGGTCGCGACGACTACACGGTCGAGAAAGTGTACTTCGAGAGTTTTCCCGGCTTCTACGTGACTGGCAATCTCTACCGGCCCAAGAAGGGAATGGATAAGAAGCCCGGCGTGCTTTGTCCGCACGGACACTGGTCGAACGGGCGGTTCACCGATGCGGGGGTCGATGCGGTGCGGCGGGACATTGTGAACGGGGCCGAGCGGTTCGAGGAAGGAGGCCGAAGTCCCTTGCAGGCGCGGTGCGTGCAGCTTGCTCGCATGGGCTGCGTCGTATTCCACTACGACATGATCGGCTACGCCGACAGCCAGCAGATTTCGTTCGACATCGCCCATCGGTTCGCCAAGCAGCGGCCGGAGATGAACGCCGCCGAGAATTGGGGGCTGTTCAGTCCGCAGGCCGAGTCGCACTTGCAGTCGATCATGGGTATGCAGGCGTACGGCTCGATTCGGGCGCTCGACTTTCTGACTTCGCTCCCCGACGTGGATCCGGAGCGGATCGCGGTGACCGGCGCCAGCGGCGGCGGTACGCAGACGTTCGTTCTGTGCGCCATCGACCCGCGACCGGCGGTGGCGATTCCGGCGGTCATGGTTTCAACGGCCATGCAGGGGGGATGCACGTGCGAGAACTGTTCGCTGTTGCGGGTCGGCACGGGCAACGTCGAGATCGCGGCCCTGTTCGCCCCCAAGCCGCAGCTTGTGACGGCAGCCGACGACTGGACCAAGGAGATGGAGACCAAAGGCTTTCCCGAGCTCCAGCGGCTGTATGGTCTGATGGGGGCCGAGGACAAGGTGGCCCTCAAAGCGCTCACCCACTTTGGCCACAACTACAACTACGTGAGCCGGGCGGCCATGTACAGTTGGGTCGATCGACAGTTTGAACTGGGGCTGCCTGAGCCGATCGTCGAGGAGGATTATCACCGGCTGTCGCGCGACGAAATGTCGGTGTGGAATGCCGATCACCCGCGACCCGAGGGGGGCGACGAATTCGAGCGCAAGCTGCTGCGGTGGTGGACCGATGATGCGCGAAAGCAGATCGAGGCGGTGGTGCCAGGCGAAGGGCGGCCGTTGGAAGCGTACCGCGAATTGGTGGGAGCGGGACACGAGGCGATCATCGGGCGGACGTTGCCGTCGGCTAGCGACATTGTCCAGGACGGGGAAGATGGAGCCGACGGAGATGGCTACAAGGAATACGTGGTAGAGTTCGCGAACGAGCGGCACGGCGAATGGCTGCCGGCTGTAGTGCTGGTTCCGCTGGAATCGGAGAAGCAGCACGCTGTCATATGGCTGACAGGTAAGGGAAAGGCGGGTCTATACGGCGACGACGGCAAGCCGCGACCCGCTGTGCGACGGCTGCTAGACGCGGGTGTGGGCGTGATGGGTGCTGACTTGTTCATGCAGGGCGAATTCCTGGCCGACGGGAAACCGATAACGCAGACGCGGCGCGTGGGCAATCCGCGAGAGGCGGCCGGATACACATTCGGATACAACCATTCGCTCTTCGCCCAGCGCGTGCACGACGTGCTGACCATCGTCGCTTCTTTACGAGACGAAGAGGAAAAGCCGCTCCGGATCGACCTGGTCGGCGTCGAAGGGGCCGGTCCCTTGGTCGCGGCCGCTTGCCCCTTGGCTCGCGAGGTGTTGCACGGGGCGGCGATTGACACGGGCGGCTTCCGCTTCGGCAAGGTGAGCGACCTGCACGACGTAAACTTTCTGCCCGGCGGTGCGAAGTACGGCGACGTGCCCGGCATGCTGTCGCTCGCCGCGCCAATGAAGCTGTGGATCGCCGGCGAAGGCAAAGAGCTGCCCAAGATCGTCGAATCAACCTACCGCGCGGCAGGCGCACCCGATGCAGTCACCACGTTCGACGGCAAATCGGAAGAAGCCGCCGACGCAGCGGTCACATGGCTGCTTCGCCAGTGAGCGCGGCTGGAGGGAAATGGGCGCTCAACTGCGAAAGGAAACTGTATGGGACTCTTCCTTGCAGCCTCCGGCGTCATTGGAGCGGACAGCGCTGCCGTTGAGCGCTCGCTCGATTCCATTGCCAGCGCACGTGGCGGAACCTTTGAACCGTCGTCGGGAACAAACAATGATCCGAACATCGCCGTCATTACGCAGGGCGGCCCCAACACAACGATTCGTTATCCCCGTGAATTCACGTACTGGGACGAGGTTTCCCAGCTACTTTCGAAAGACCTCCACGTGCCCGTATTCTCCTTTCACATTCACGATGGCGATCTTTGGATGTTTGTGCTGTTTCGCAACGGGGAGACCGTGGTACAGTTCAATCCGATTCCCGAGTATTGGGAGGAATTGGATCCGGAGGTGAAAGCAAGTTGGGCGGGAGATGCGCAAGTCGTTTGTCAGCACATTCCCGGCTTGTCTCCCGATTCCATCAAAAACTACTTCGTCGAGTGGACCGAAGAGGTTGCTGACGGCGGCCGGAAGGCTTACCCCGACGATGAGTTTCCCTATGGCATCGACTGGCAGTTGACGGACTTTATGCGGCGCGTAGGTTTGAAGTATCCGATCCGTGACGATGGCAGCCCCGAAGGTAACACATTTCGCCTGCGTATCCGTAGACGCCGGCGTGCAGAATAACCAGTTGTTGCGGCCGAGCGTCGCGGTCGACCCGTTCGAACAAAAACATCGCGAGGGCGGCTAGAATATCTTCAGAGGTGCGGTTCCATGCTTGACTATGAATCGGTTCTTTCCGCCGCGGCGCAATTGTCGGTTGCCGATCGATTGCGTCTGATCGACGAGCTGGCGGGATCGGTTCCGGACGACGAGCCGCCTACGCTTTCGCCCGAGTGGCTGGCCGAGATCGAGCGGCGGTCTGCCGAGATCGACACCGGTGCGGCCTCGACGGTTCCTTGGGAGGAAGTGCGTCAGCGCCTACAGAAAAAAGTCGGGCTCGATGGCGCGAGTTGAACTGCATCCCGAGGCCATCGAAGAACTCGAGGCATCGGCCGAGTGGTATCTGGAACGCAGCGCCAAGGCCGCCCAAGGGTTTGCCATCTCGGTGGAACGAGCGCTTCAGAAGGTTTCGGACGACCCGGATCGATTTCCCAAGGTTGGATCGCGGCATCGCGCGTGCAACCTAATGAAGTATCCGTTTCAGGTCGTTTACCGCAAAGAAGGCGATCGAGTCTTTGTCGTCGCCATCGCGCACGCAAAACGGCGTCCCGGTTACTGGCGGCGACGATCTGGGGGAACGCCTTAATGGGGCGTTGCCGAAATGCGAGGCGCCGAAGGAATATGACTCGGCGCACCTTTATAGATTACGACGCCCGGATAGCGTCGACGGCGGCAGCAGATACCGAGCCTCAGACGCCGCGCTCGATATCGCTCTGAATGTGGCGGCGGGCGCGGTGGCGGAGTCGGTCGACGCGATGGGCCGACAGGTGCTGCCAGCGGCGCTGGAGGCGGGCGAGGCGGTCGCTCAGACGCGAGCTAAAATCGAAGTACGCCTCCATGTCGACGACAAGGCGGCCGAGGCGGGGATCCTCGTGCAACACAAGCTGCAGGTGGTCGGGCGTTTGGCGGGTCACGGCGGAACTGTCCTGCGAAGGCGGTTGCTACTTACAGTTTCGGCTGCTAGCCCTGCATCTATTAAACGCTCGTCAGAGGGAAAAAGTTCGGTCGGGCGCCGAAACCGTCCCGGAGAAGGGGACAGGCACATTTTGCTCCGCAGAGCCCACGAATGCAGGACATTCTCCAGCGGGCTCCGCAAAATGAGCCAGTCCCCGACGGTTTCAGGTACTTGCCAAGTGGGCATTTACGGCCAGATCGATTTTCGTGGGACACTGCCAGTTCGTGGCACTTTGGCGTAAGTGCGAAAACCGTAGCGGTCGGCGGCGGCTCGGGCGTGGCGGCGGTGCGGGCGATTCGGCGCGTTGTGCTCGATCAGGCTGAACTTGCCGCCTGCCGGCTCGATCCGTATACTCCCGCCGGAACCTTGGACGCGGGCGGCTGGCCAAGCCGCTCCCCAGCGACAGATTGAAAAAACGAAAAAAGCCGGTGCGGCGGACCAGGCCGCACGGGGCCGGTTTGCCCACAAAAAAGGACGGCGATGTAGGGCGATTCCTACGTCGTGGCGAAAAGGCGACGGCGCCGGCCCACCGTTTGCTCATGTGAAAACGGTCGTACCGCCGCACGGATCGCCGCCCTCGGTTCGATTCTGGCCAACTGCCCCAGAGGGCACAGCCGCTTTCGGCGGGGCGTACGATACAAGTCACCCTGATTGAGAATGCGTGGAAAGGAGGCCGCGGGTCGGTCGATACGTCTTGTGCCTTTGCCTTGGCGCCTGCAAGTCTGCAAACAGGCATGGACGGCTCATCTCCGACACGGAACGCGGCGCTTGCACCAATCGCGTAGCGTATACTAAGGGGATGAAGCATCTTTTTCGGTGAGCCGCAACCGGCCGCCCCGCTTGGCTTCGACGACTATTCCAGTCTGATTTCGGCTCGTTCGGGCCGTGTTGAAGCTGCCGGGAAACCGTGGCTAAATGGCTCGATGCCGAGTGCCTATTCCCAATTGACGTTTCCGTCTCGCTCACGGTTCAATGGAGTTCCGTCGCCGGCGTAGCAACCGCGGGTGGCGGATCGAAAGAGAATCGCCGAGTCGCGACGGCACCTCGGGGGAGAATTTTAGATCATGCAAATCCACGGCCCTGCTCACGTTCACGGCCCGCAACCGATCAACGCACCGCATCGCGCCGCCGCGTCGCGCCCGACCGGCGAGGTAGCGCAATCTTCGCCGGTCGATCAACTCGACATTTCGCCGCAGGCCGACCTGGTGAGCCGCGCGCGAGACATCCCGGGCGTGCGGGCCGAGCGGGTGGCCCAGATTCGCGCCCAAATCGCCGAGGGCACATACGACACCGACGCCAAGCTCGAGGCCGCACTCGATCAACTTCTGAATGAGATTGGCGGGTGATTTTCTTTGGCGGTGCGCCATTGGCTGGGCCGGCACCTTCGGGCTGCGCCGGCACCTTCGGGCTGCACTGTGCCGTGCGTTTCACCTGATGGACGAAATGGACGGTATGGACGCAATGGACGGTGGCGTGCTCATTAGCTGCTAGCTTGCGATTCGCCGCGTCTCCGTGTCCCCGCGTCGCCGCGTCGCCGCGTCAGCCGAAAAGGGGGCGGGTTTCCCTGGCGGCCTTCTGCGGCTAGAATCAATAAGCGTGGTTCGGCCGTCGTGCTCCGGGCGTAAGTACCGGAAAAAACGCATGCTACGCTGCGGCAACCCGTCTCAATAAGCGCGTCAACTCGCCGATCGGCGGATTCTGGATTCATGTCTGACGAACAATCCCTAGGCACCGTTGAGGTCGCCCTCTCGCCGCTGGAGCGGTTCGAGGAGTACCTGCAGAGCCGCGGCATGCGCAACACCGACCAGCGGCGGATGCTGGTCGAGCAGGTATTCAGCCATCATGAGCACTTCGACGCCGACACGCTCATCGACAAACTGCCTCGCAAGGGCCAGCCGGGGCACGTGAGCCGCCCCACCGTCTACCGCACGCTCAACGAGTTCGTCGACGCGGGGCTGTTGCGCAAATTCGAGCTCGACGGCCGGGCCGTGTACGAGCACGACTACGGCTATCCGCAGCACGACCACCTGTACTGCAAGCAGTGCCAGCGGCTCATCGAGTTTCAAAGCGCGGAGTTGATTGCACTGCGCGACGCGGTGGCGCGAGAGAACTCGTTCCGCGTCACCAGCCACCGGTTGATCATCACCGGCATCTGCGAGACGTGCCAGCGGGCGAGGCGGCGGACGAAGCGACGAGTCGATCTGGTTTAGACCGTCGTTGCCGGCGGCTCCGAGTCTGCTTCAAAACCGCCTTCGGAGAAGGGGACAGGCACATTTTGCTCCGCGGAAGAGCGCAAAATGAGCCAGTCCCCGGCGGTTTTGAAGCAGCCTCTCATACCCAGATCGGCGCGGCGCCCGCCCCCCCGTTTCCGTACTTCTTGCGGATCGGCGCGACGACTTCGGCGAGGAACTCGTCGACCTGCTGGGGGGCGCGGCCCACGAAGGCGGCCGGGGTGACGGCCTCGTCGAGGACGACGTTCTTGAAGGCGGGATCGGCCGCCAGCCGCTCCAAAAGATCGTTCGCGGGTGCGCCTTGCTTCAGGGCGTCGGCCGCAGCCTGGCTGTGACGGCGGATGCGCTCGTGCAAATCCTGGCGATCGCCCCCTGCTGACACGGCCGCCATGAGGATGTTCTCGGTGGCCATGAACGGCAGCTCTTGTCGCAGGTTTTCGGCGATCACATTAGCGTTCACGACCAGGCCCGTCGCTACGTTGTGGTAAAGACTCAGTATCGCGTCGACGGTGAGAAACGCCTGCGGCAGCACGATACGGCGGTTGGCGCTGTCGTCCAACGTGCGTTCCAGCCACTGCACGGCGGCGGTCGACGACGTGTTGGCCGACAGGCTCATCGCGTACCGGGCGAGCCCGCAGATTCGCTCGCACCGCATGGGATTGCGTTTGTACGCCATGGCCGACGAGCCGACCTGCTCCTCCTCAAACGGCTCCTCGACTTCGCGGCGATTGGCCAGGAGCCGCAAGTCGGTGGCCGCCTTGTGCGCGCTCTGGGAGACGCCGGACAGTGCCTCGACTACTTGCGCGTCGACTTTGCGGGAATAGGTCTGGCCCGTGACGGCGTAACTGCCGGCGAAGCCCATCTCGCCGGCCACCAGCTCTTCGAGCTTTCGCACCTTGGCGTGGTCGCCGCCGAACAAAGCGAGGAAACTCGCCTGCGTGCCGGTGGTGCCTTTCACTCCGCGGGCCAAAAGCGACGAACGGCGGTGTTCCAGTTCCGCCAGATCGAGCGCCAGGTCGTACGCCCACAGACAGGCGCGCTTTCCCACCGTGGTGGGCTGCGCCGGCTGGTAGTGGGTGTAGCCCAGGCAGGGTAGATCGCGGTATCGGGCGGCGAGCGACGCCAGGGCTTCGATCACGGCCACCACTCGGCGGATCACCAACCCCAGCGCCTCGCGCATCAGGATCAGGTCGGTGTTATCGGTGACGAAGCAGCTTGTGGCCCCCAGGTGAATAATGGGCCGGGC
>CAYQAJ010000119.1:0-14587 GCA_964415245.1 uncultured Pirellulaceae bacterium
GCTGACCCCGCAGGCTTTTTGGGCTCGATGCAGCACCTGGGACGCCTTCTTTCGGGCGCGGCTGGCGCCGTCGGCGAGAATCTCCTCGACTCGTTTCGGATGGGCCGCCAGTTCGGCACGGCGGGCGATGGGTTCGGCGAAGAACTTTTCGGCCGCGTTGGCTAACGCCTTCTTCACGTCGCCGTAGCCGAACCCGCCACGGTGGTAAAGCGCGGCCATTTCCTCGCGCTCGTCGTCTCCCACGAACAGCGAGTAAAGCTGGTACAGGTGGTCCGACTCCGGTTCCTTCGGCTCCTCCATGGGTCGCGAGTCGGTCGTCATCCGCATCACCTGCTTGCGCATGACCCGGGGCTCCTCAAATATGTCGATCGTGTTGTGGTAACTCTTCGACATCTTCCCGCCGTCCGTGCCAGGTACGCGGGCCGCTGTCTGGAGCACCTTGGCCTGTGGAATCACGAACACTTCGCCAAAGTGATGGTTAAAGCTGCGGGCCAAATCGCGACATACCTCGATGTGCTGCACCTGATCTTCGCCCACAGGAACCACGTCGGCGTCGTATGCCAGGATGTCGGCCGACATCAGCACGGGATAGGTGAATAGGCCGGCGTCAGCGGGCAATCCTCGGGCTTTCTTGTCCTTGTAGGCAACACAGCGCTCCAAGAGCCCCATCGGCGCGCCGGTCATCAACAGCCAGCACAGTTCGGTCACCTCGGGCACGTCGGACTGCACAAAGAGCACGGCTCGCTCGGGATTCAGGCCGAGAGCCAGTAGATCGAGTGCCGCGTCGAGCGTGTTTTCGCGGAGCCGCTTCGGTTCGCGGACAGTGGTGAGCGCGTGCAAGTTGGCGATGAAGTAGTAGGCTTCGTTGCCATGCTGGAGGTCGATGTACTGGCGGATGGCGCCGAAGTAGTTGCCCCAGTGGAAGCGGCCCGTCGGCTGGATTCCGGATAGCACGCGCATGGCAGGGTGGCGTCGTAAGACTAACGTGGGTTGTTGAATCTGGCGGGCAAATCGGCTCGCAAGAGCGGCAGGGTGGGCGGTGCACACCGCGTCTGGTTGTTCTCGATGGGCGGTGCCCACCCTACCTTGCTTTTGGCACTTTTTCCGGCACCGATTCCGGGGTGGTTTGGCAGTCGCTTGTCGACGCGTTCTGTGTTTGCAGCGTACCCACCACGTCGGCGACGCGAACCACTCCCGCCTCGGACAAGGCGTCGGGCAACTCGTCGAGCACTCTCATCGACACGGTAGGATCGTAGTAGTTCGCGGTCCCGATCTGCACGGCCGATGCGCCGCTCACCAGAAACTCCATCACGTCGCCGATGTTCGCAATGCCCCCGACTCCCACGATCGGAACCTGCACGGCGCGGGCCACCTGATACACGCACCGTAGTGCCACCGGCTTGATGGCGGGCCCACTCAACCCTCCCATCACGTTGCCCAGCATCGGGCGGCGGCGGCGCCAATCGACCGCCATGCCCAGCACCGTGTTGATCAGGCATACGGCGTCGGCACCGGCATCGGCCGCGGCGCGGGCGATCGACACGATGTCGGTCACGTTGGGCGTCAACTTAGCCAGGATCGGAAACTCGCACGACCGGCGGACGTCCTGCACCAGCTCGCCGCACATGCCGGCATCGGTGCCGAAATCGACCCCGCCGCTCACGTTCGGGCACGAGACGTTTAGCTCGAGCGCCGCGATGCCCTCGTGCTCGCCGAGTCGGGCGGCCATCTGTACGAACTCGTCATGGGTCCGACCGGCGATGCTGACCACGAGCGGACTTCCGATACCGCACAAGTACGGCAGGTGATGGGCGATAAAGGCGTCGAGGCCGTCGTTGTCCAGGCCGATGGAGTTGAGCAGGCCGGCCGCCGTTTCCACCGTGCGCCACGGTCGATTTCCCTTGCGCGGTTCCCAAGTGATGGTCTTGGGCACGACGGCTCCCAGCCGCGACAGATCGACCAGGTGTTCCATCTCGCGGGCGTAGCCGAAGGTGCCCGACGCCACCATAACCGGGTTGGCAAGGCGGAGCCGGCCAAGCTCCACGCTGAGGTCGATGCGGGAAGGTTGATTCGTCACGAGTGCGGAGTGCCCAGTGTCTCTGTGGTCTGCCATTGCGCGTCGATGGACGGACTCGGGATACCGTTCGCGCAAAGCGAGGCGCGCTTTGCGTCGACGACAAGGCCTTAATCGCCAATGTAGCTATCGTGGCGAAGCACGACAATCGGCGATGGAAATCGCTGCTGCACTCGGTTCGCAGCTTGCCGGAGATTGTCGGGCGATAAGGTTCAGCGATTTGGCCGTGCGCGGTCCCTTGCGACTGCGCGTCGTCGCGCGCGCTCCCACTACCCCACTACGCGCGCAGCGCGGCCCCTTGCCCAGCCGACAGCATCCATGCCGTCATGCGGAGCGAACCGGCTAAATGACGCCGCCGTGCGTACGGAACGGAGTCATGTGGTCCGGCATATCCAAGAACCAAATGCGCTCCCACGTGTCGAGAAGGTTGCGCATGTCCTCGGAAGTAAAAATTAGCTCCCGCGTGCGGCGCTGCGGGTCGCCCGAGTACGCGGGCAGAAAACACCCTGCGTTCGTGCTTAGCACTACACCAAGCAGCGCCGCGAAGAGTAGCCGACGCATCGCCATCATCCTCCTTGCAAGGCACGTCGCACTGCGAGCAAGCGAAATGCTCGGCGTGAGACGGACTCGGTAGCGTTCCATCGCGACCTGTGCGCCGGGGCGCATCGGTCTATCCGCAAACGCCCAACCGAAGCCGGCGGGCGCTGCCATCGTTCCACGAACAGGATTTGTACGAACCGACGAGTTGCTTCGATCCTGCGACGCATCGTGCCGAAGCGCGTCCCGCTCGCGGGGCGACATTCGCCCAATCGGGGCGATCGCGCTTTCGGATTCCCTCACTTGCCGCGTCGCGGCACCGGCGTAGGACGAGAAAAGCTGTGAGTCCGCCGGGGACTCATTCCGACTCATTCAGGATAAGACTGCTGGGGACGTGGCAGGCCGCGCCGCGGTTCGACTCGACCTGGGAAACTCGATCCATGCATGGGCGGGAAGGTCGCCGGCTTCGCGTCAGCATGGGCTCAAGCTCGTGCCTCGTGTCACTCCGTTCGGCTGGGACTTGTTCCGTAACCCTGGGAAGGGCTGTAACTTCCGGCGGCGGGCGAGGTCGACGGAGCCTTGCCCACCTCCGACCCTGGGCGTCCTTCGCCGCTCGGTCCGCCCGCCTGGGCCTGCATGGCCGCCTTCGCTTTGGCCGCTTCGCGCTCTTCAAGCTGCCGTACTTTTTCCTCCATCTCCTTGCCAGGCTTGAAGGTTACAACGAATTTCTCCGGCACGTCGACCCGATCGCCGGTGCGAGGATTGCGTGCCTTGCGGGCAGCCCTCTTCTTTACCTCAAACACGCCAAAGTTGCGAAGCTCAATTCGGCGGTCCTCGACGAGCGTTTCGACAATGGCGTCAAAGGTCTTTTGAACGATTTCCTTCGTCTTGAGCTGGGTCAGCCCGATTTCCTCGGAAATCGTCTTGACGATCTCTTTCTTAGTCACGGCACCGCTCCCCTGGGGCAGTGGGGTTTATTGGCTGCGCTTCGATCTATACAGCCGGCGAAATGATGCCCCAAGTGTAGATGCCGTAAGAAGTAGAGTCAAGATCAAACGATTCTGGGCAGCCCAGTTCCACTATCCTGCGGAAGCTCCCGCGACCACTGCCGGCCCGCCCGTGGCGGTTGGGCGTTTTTGCGCAAACGACCGATACCAAACCGTTTGCGTCTCCGAAGTCGTTGCTTGCCGGAGCCGCGTGTGACGTAAGTAATTGGTGCTGAATGACTAAAGCGAATACCGTCGGGATTGCTGGCTGACGATGACGACACGCACCTGGTGAGTGCGCGCGGGTCAATCGTTATGACCGTCGCATCGAGTATCGGTTGCCCAGCCGGCAAACTTCAGCCTCTTTGACAAGTCGCCTCTGCGCAGCCGCGCCGTCCCCGCTCGCTAGCCGCGTACTGTCGCGCGTTGCTCGGGCCTCAGACGCGAATCTGCGAGCGTTGGGATTCGATGTCCTCAAGCTGGTAGAGCTTTCCCTTGCCGCTGCCCGGACACACCTCGCACGTTTGCTGCCAGGCCTCCGGCGTGCGCACGTTGGAGTCCCAGAACGGCCAGGTACGGCACTGGCGCGGCCGATGAGGATAGACCGTGCACTTGCGAGTCTCACCATCGAAGAACACGCAGTCGCCGTTGGAATACTCGACTAAGCTCTTACGCACGCCAACCTTACGGACGTACTTTCGCTCGAACTGGCCAACCTTCATGCCCAGGTAAGCTGCAAGTTTTTCGACCTCCTCCTTGTTGACCCAAACGTAACCGGGCGCGCCCGTGCAGCAATTTCCGCACTGGGTGCATTGGAATTGCAAGCCTTTGTGATACCACGGCTTGTCGGTCACGAGGCGATTCCTTGCACGAATACCATCCGGGTTGCCGCCAAGTTTCCGCGGCGTGGCAAGATTCACCATCCCACGATAGGCGATTCTCAAGCTCCCACTGCTGCCGAGGCGATATCCCCCACAGCCCGAATCGCCTCATCAATGTCCTGCTCGGTGTTGAACGGCCCCACGCTGAACCGCACCGTGCCGCCCCGCTCGTTCGTTCCCAACGCATGTTGCATGAGCGGCGCGCAGTGGAACCCGGCCCGAGCCTCAATTCCGCAGGCGGCGTCGAGCGTTCCTGCGACTTCCTGGGGATCATACCCCTCGACGTTGAAGCTGACTACGCTCCCTTGCCGCGTCGCATCAGCCGGGCCGTACACGGTAATGCCTCGTTGGCCCAGAAGTCCGTTGAGAAGACGTGCCGTAAGCTGCTGCTCGTGACGGCGCACGGCATCGATTCCGCGCTCATGCAGGTACGAGAGTGCCGCCCCGAGGCCCGCCAATGCCGGCACGTTGTGGTTGCCCGCCTCAAATCTGTCGGGCATCGATTCAGGTTGCCGGTCCTGTTCGCTCTGCGTGCCGGTTCCGCCCTGCCGCCACGGCGTAAGCCGCTGCTCGATACCCGGCGCCACGTACAAGATGCCGAGCCCCAGGGGCGCAAGCAGCCCTTTATGAGCCGGTGCGGCGACGAGATCGGCCTGCCAGTCGGCGACGTTGACCGGCATGTGTCCCACGGACTGCGCCGCATCGACGAGGAAGAGCGCCCCCGCCTCACGCGCGATGCGCCCGACTTCGTCAACCGGTTGCACGGCGCCGGTGACGTTGGAAACGTGGATCAGCGCCACCAGCCGCGTCCGCGGCGTCACGGCGCGGCGCAATTCGTCGGGATCGACAATACCCGCAGCGCCGCACCCGACCCGCGTTACCCGCACGTCCGCGGCCAGTTCGAGATACCTGAGCGGCCGCAGCACCGAGTTATGCTCGACGACGCTGGTGATTACGTGGTCGCCCGGTCGCAACGCGCCATGCAAGGCCAGATTAAGCGAATCGGTGCCCGAGCATGTGAACACAATCTGCAGGGGATCGCCCGCACCGAGCAAGTCGGCGACCTGCTTGCGAGCATCGGCTACCAGGCGATCGGCCTCGATGCCATGGCGATACCCGCCGCGTCCGGCCGCAGCGCCGCCGTGCCGCAGGTAACGGTCGACCGCTTCGTAGACGCTGTCGGGCTTGGGCCACGAGGTGGCCGCGTTGTCTAAGTAAATGCGTCGCAATGGAGGGCACGGGCTGGATTCCATGCCGGTATTGTATGTGGCATCGCGGCGAGGGTAAGTGCGGGCGCGGCGGGATGGCCCCGGGTCGCTGCCTCTGCCATTCGTGAGCCCGGCGTGCCGCACGTGCGCCACGGACTGCCAGGATGGCCGGCTATGCGCACGGGCCTGTATACCCCGTCGCCATGCGGCGTCATTCCATTGGCAATCGACACCCTGGTATAAGGAACGGCCGGCGCGTTACCATGACGCGCTTACGCTTGGAGGCTTACTCCTGCGGCACATGTCCTGCCCGGGCCGGCGCGTAGTAGCTCACGCGGCCGGCGCCCGCCGCAACTGCTCACCGTTCATGGGGCGCGAAGGCACGATGGCCCTTCCGGATGAAACAACCGTCGTCTCGCTGTTCCATAGCCGAACGGCCGACCACGGCGACGACACGGCCATCTGGGTGAAAGAGAAGGGCGACTACACGCCGCAGAACTGGAGCGACTTCGGGCGACGCGTGCGGCGAACCGCGGCGGCGCTGGTCGGCATCGGGGTGCAGCCCGGCGACCGCGTCGTCCAGGTGTCCGAGAACCGCTACGAATGGATCGTCTGCGATCTGGCGATCCAGATGGCTCAGGCGGTGCACGTGCCGGTTCATGCTCCGCTGACCGGTCCGCAGATCGCCCATCAGATCGTCGACTGTGGGGCGCGTGCCGTTTTGGTCTCGACGCCGGCTCAGCTTGAAAAGCTGACCGCGGTGGAGAATCGGTTGCCTGAGCGGATTCGCGTCGTGTGCTACGACGCGTGCGACGCTTCGATTCGTGGGCGAAAGGTCGTGCAGCTCGATGAGCTCACGGCCAGCGTGGCAAGCGGGATGGGGCGCGAGGCCGAGCGACAGGCCCTGATGTCGGTGCGGCCCGATTCGCTGGCCACAATCCTGTACACGTCCGGCACGACGGGTGAGCCCAAGGGCGTGATGCTGACGCAGGACAACCTGGCGTTCAATGCGCTGGCGACGATCAAGGCGATTCCGCACGCCCCCGGCGACCTGAGGCTGTGCATTCTTCCGCTGAGCCACATCTTCGCCCGCACCTGCGACTTATACACCTGGATTGCGGCCGGTTCGCAACTGGCGCTGGCCCAGTCGCGGGAAACCGTGCTGGAGGACTGCGCCGCCGTTCGGCCGACTCTCATCAACGCAGTGCCGTACTTCTTCGAGCGAATCGTGCGACGTCTTGAGGAACAGGGAAAGTGCGGCCAGCCCGGCGCGCTGCGCGAGCTGTTGGGCGGGCGGATTCGTTTCTGCTGCAGCGGTGGCGCCGCTCTGCCCGAGCACGTGTACGATGCTTTCGCCGCCCAGGGGGTGACGCTGTTGCAGGGTTACGGCCTGAGCGAAACGTCGCCGGTCATCACGGTGTCCACACCCGAGCAGAATCGTCGCGGCACCGCCGGTCGTCCGCTTCCCGGCGCGGACGTGCGCATCGCCGACGACGGCGAAATCCTCACCCGCGGGCGGCACGTTATGAAGGGCTACTACAACAACGCCGCCGCCACCGACGAGACGATCCGCGATGGCTGGCTCTACACGGGCGATCTGGGCCAGCTTGACGGCGATGGATTTCTGCGCATCACCGGGCGCAAAAAGGAGATCATCGTCACCACCGGCGGCAAGAACATTTCGCCCGTGCTCATCGAAGGGCTGCTGGCGCAGGAGCCCCTCATCCACCAGGCGATGGTTGTCGGCGATGGCCGCGACTTCCTGGCCGCGCTTGTCGTGCCCGAGCCGGGTGCGCTGAAGGAGGAAATCACTTCGCGCCGCATCACCGTCGCGTCGGTGGCCGACGCCCTTTCGCACCCCGACGTAGTAGGCTTGTATACGGAGCGGATCAGCCAGCGGCTTTCGGAGCTGGCGCCCTACGAGCAGGTGCGCACCTTCCGCTTAATCGATCGCGCGTTTAGCATCGAGCAAGGCGAGCTGACGCCCAAGCTGAGCCTCCGCCGCGAGGTGATCGAGGAACACTTCGCCGGGCAGATTCGCGCGATGTACGGCGCAAAGTAGTCGCGCAGCGCCCGACGTAACGTAGACTCGCGAGGGAGGGAGTCTAGAATGCTTCCGAGCGTGGGCACGACACAGTCTCCCCTCACAGGCCGGGCGAGTAAGAGTTGATCCAAAAACCGTCGGGGACTGGCTCATTTTGCGGAGCTGCGTGGATGGTGTCCCGCTTCCGAGCGATACGCGGAGAAAAATGTGCCTGTCCCCTTCTCTGGGACGGTTTTTGGATACGCTCGAAAAATCGCGAGGGCCGGCCATGACCGCCAATCCACCCGATACCGACCGCGACATGGCGGACGAGAAGCCGGCCGCCGAAGCCACGTCGTTTGCCGAGACGGCGCTGACGCTGGGGGGTAAGAGCAAGGAAGAAGCCCGCCGCATGGGGGCCGTCGACCGCGCCGACGACCAGGTCGAGGAGCTCTTTCGGCCCCAGTACCAGACGACCAACAGTCCCATTCATCGGGCCGTGTGGGAAAGGTCGGTTCCGATAGAGCTGTTCCAATCGACCGAGGAAACGACGCCCCCGGACGTGCAGCGGGTGATGGACGACTCAATCGAGGTCGTGCGGCGGCATCGCGAGTCGGGCACCGTCTTGGGGTCGGACGCGAAGATCACCGAACGCGTTTTCGAGGACCTGGCAGCGGTGGGCTACTGGGGCTTGCTGGTCGGCCGCGAACACGGCGGCAGCGGCGCCCCCTTTCGCAGCTTCGCCCCGTTTCTGACGCGGATGGCGATGGTCGATCCGACCATCGCGGGACTGGCTTCGGTACACGGCTGCATCGGAGCGGTCGATCCGCTGCGCACGTTCGGCAGTGCCGAGCAGAAGCAGCGCTATCTCCCCCAACTGGCCAGCGGCGAAAAACTCTCGGCCTTCGCGCTGACCGAGCCGTGCGCGGGCTCCGACCTGACCGCGCTGCGTACCACCGCAGTGCGCGAGGGCGATCACTTCGTCGTCAACGGTGAGAAGCTGTTCATCACCAATGTTCTGCCGGGGCGTACGATCGGCCTGGTGTGCCTGGTCGACGGCAAGCCGGCCGTGTTGATCTGCGACCTGCCCGATCGAGAGAACGACTCGTTCCGACTGGTAAA
This sequence comes from uncultured Pirellulaceae bacterium, assembly GCA_964415245.1. Classification (GTDB taxonomy): domain Bacteria; phylum Planctomycetota; class Planctomycetia; order Pirellulales; family Pirellulaceae; genus CAYQAJ01. Next base: position 8,832 of record CAYQAJ010000119.1, read on the forward strand.
GTATGGGCTGCACGCGCTCAAGCACACGCACAACCAGGGAATCATCTTTCGCAACTTTCGCGTGCCTGCCGAAAACCTGCTCGATGCCGGTCGTGGCAACGGGCTGACGATCGCCTACCACGGACTGAACCTGGGCCGCGTTTCACTGTGCGCCAACGCGGCGGGCACGATGCGGCTCATGATGGCCAGCATGCTTCCCTGGGCAAAGTTTCGCCGCACGTATGGCGAGCCCATTGCCGAGCGCGAGTTGGTGCGGCGTCGGCTGGGGCGATTGGCCGGTCTGGTGGTGGCGTGCGACGCGCTGGTGGCATGGTGCTCGACGCTCTTGGATGCGGGCTATCGCGGTGAAATGGAGTGCATCGTCGCCAAGATCTTCGGCAGCGAATCCCAGAAGGAGGCCGCCGTCGAGATGTTCATGAAGACGCACGGCGGCCGCTCGTTCCTGGCCGGGCACATGTTCGGCGACAACGTGCACGAATACCTCGCCCCTTGCATTTACGAGGGCGAAGGGGAAATGCTCGGCATGGCTCTGTTCAAGTCGCTGGTCAAGCAGCACGGCACCCGATACTTCGAACCGATTGGCAAGGCGCTGCACGCACGCGGCATCCGCAAGCCCAACTTCCTGAACCCGGTGCATGCCTGGGCGCTCAAGGGGCCGCTGTGGCAATACAGCCTGTGGTTTTTGGGGCAGACGCTCATCCCGCAAGGGCGGCCCGCATTGCCGCCGTTGCCCGATCGGCTGAAAGGGCACGTCGACTTCGCCATCGAGATGCTTGGCTCGTCGGCGCTCGAAATCAGCGGCGCCATGCGAAAGCACCAGCTCAAGCTGGCCGACCGGCAGTGCCGCATTTGGGAGCTTTCAGCCCGCGTGCAGAAGATGGTCGTCATGTTGTGCGCCAGCCTGTATGCCGCTCGCGGCGACGACCCCGTCGTACGTCAGGCGGCCGACATTCTGTGCCAGGATATGACCCGGGAACTGACCGGCCAGCGCCCCACGGACCGCTACTTTCGTGAAGCGTCGCAGTTGGGGGAGGCGATCGTCGAGGGGGGCTTCCGCTCGATCGCCGGCCTCGCGCCCGACGAAATTCTGATGCCGTACAAGAACGATTAGCGGCCGCGTTGCTCAAAAACCGCGGTTAGCCGCGACGCGCAGCGGAGCGTGTCCGACCGAATCGGGAACCGCTGCCACCCTAAGCGCTCCGCTCCGCGTCGCGGCTAACCTTCCGACCGGGGCGGAAACTGCCACCCGTTCCCGAATGTCCAATCTTGACGGCCTCGCAAAAAGTGCGAAGAATATGCCGTCGAGTTGCACCTCGGAGAAGCGGGCAGAGCATTCGCCGTGGCTACCTTCGCCGTCATCCTCGCCGCCGCCGGCAAAAGCTCGCGCTTCCATAATAAGAATTACAAGAAGCCTTTCGTGCCGTTGGCCGACCGGGCGGTCTGGCTTCATTCGACAGAGAAGTTCCTCAATCGCGACGACGTAAAACAGCTCATCATGGTGGTGTCGCCCGAGGATCGCGAGGACTTCCTTTCCAAGTTCGGAGCCAATGTGGCGATCCTGGGGCTCGAAATCGTCGAGGGCGGGGCCGAGCGCTCCGACTCAATCGCCAATGCGCTCGAACACGTGCGGCCCGACGTCGACTTCGTGGCCGTGCACGATGCCGCCCGACCCTGCATCGCCTCGGAGTGGATCGACCGCGTGTTCGCGGCGGCCGAGAAGACCGGCGCCGCCATTCTGGCGATTCCCGTCTCCGGCACATTGAAGCGGGTTGGTGCCGACCGTACGATCGCCGAAACGGTGCCCCGCAACGACCTGTGGGAGGCGCAAACGCCGCAGGTGTTCCGCCGCGAGTTGCTGATGAAGGCGTACGCGGCGCGAAAAGGCGCGGCGGCCACCGACGACGCACAGCTTGTCGAACAACTCGGGCACAAGGTGTCGATCGTGCCGGGCTCGACGGTGAACATCAAAATCACGACGGGCGAGGACTTGCACCTTGCTGCCCAGGCCCTCAAAGCATTGCCCAAGCCGAAGGTTCTCGGGCCGGCTCATCCCTTTGCCGACGACGACATGTGGCGGTGAGTGGACAAGCCAACACAAGGGGCGGAGCTGCCAACCGTACATCCTGGTAAAGCGAATCGCGTAGATCAGCGAGGCAACTTCGACAGATAGGCGCGCCGATCGGACGAGACTCGCAATTGTGTCTGCGGCTCGATTCGGTCGGACACCAACGTGACGGACGGTGTTATCGTGACGGGTCGGGGATTTCACCTCGCGCTGTCGCGCGAGGAAACCAAACAATTGATGGCCCAGGGCGAGGGGGCTGCCGTGCGGCAGTTCGTACTCGACCTGGAAGCGGCTCGCCAGGCCAGCAAGAGCGACCTGCTGTTGTCGCTGGACGACACGTGGGATGCCATGCATCGCTGTCTGGCCGACGGCGAACTGGACCCCCTGGGCGGCGAGTTCCCGCTCAACCACGCGATTCTGGGAGGCCGGCCGCTGTACAAGGACGACGGTTTTCTGGTCGCCTTCGTCCGGCCCGACATGACGCCGTTCATCGCCGAAGCGATCACCCACCTCAAACGCGACGAATTCCGCCAGCGATACTTCCAGCTCGATCCGGCTTCCTACCAGCGTGAGCCGAACCAAAAGGAATACGAGAGTGTCTGGAATGCGCTGCAGCGAGTGCGCGACTTCTACGAAGCGGCCGCCGAGGACCGCACCGCCGTGGTGTTCGCAGCCGAGATGTAGCCGCTCGTTGCGAGCCGGTTTCCGATGGTTGTCGGATCGGCGATTCCTTCCTTCCGGCTCTCCTTGCCTCTGACCGCCCGGCTCTCCCATGGACGACCTGTTTGCCGATCTGACTTGGCGCGGCGTAATCCACCAGGTTACCGATCCGCACCACCTGCCCCGCTGGCTGGCCACGGGCAGCCGCACGCTGTACGCCGGCATTGATCCCACCGCCGACAGCCTGCACGTCGGGCACTTGATGGCCGTGATGCTGTTGCGACGTTTTCAGCGCCGCGGGCATCGGCCGATCGCCCTGTTGGGGGGCGCCACCGGCATGATCGGCGACCCCAGCGGAAAGAGCCAAGAACGCAACCTACTCGACGTCGATACGCTGCGGGCGAACATCGCGGGAATGGAGACGCAGTTGCGCGCGCTGCTCGACTTCGATTCGTCCACCGCTCCCGCCGTGCTGGTGAACAACTACGACTGGATGAGCCGCTTCGGCGTGCTCGACTTTCTGCGCGAGGTGGGCAAGCACGCGCCCGTGAGCGTGATGCTGGCCAAGGAGTCGGTCAAGGATCGCCTCGAGCGGGGCGAAGAGGGAATCAGCTACACCGAATTCAGCTACATGCTGCTGCAAGCCTACGACTTCGCCTATCTGCACGAGCACTTTGGCTGCGAGCTGCAAGTCGGGGGGAGCGACCAGTGGGGCAACATTACCGCGGGAATCGACCTGGCCCGGCGGCTGCGTGGCGCCAAGCTGTACGGCCTCACCTGCCCCCTGCTCACGCGGGCCGACGGAGCCAAAATGGGCAAGTCCGAGCGCGGGGCGGTGTGGCTTTCGCCCGAGCGCACCAGCCCGTACCAGTTCTACCAGTACTGGATCAACGTCGACGACGCCGACGCGGGCACCTGCCTGCGCTATCTGACCGAGCTCGATTCTGAGGAGATTGAATCGCTCGATCGCTCGCGGGCCGAGGAACCGCACTTGCGCAACAGCCAACGCCGACTGGCCGAAGAGTTGACCCGCTTGATTCACGGCGACGCGGGTCATTCCGCTGCGCTGCGTGCCACCGAGGTGTTCTTTGGCGCCGAGATCGTACACCTGGATGACCGCGAGCTGGCGGAGATTTTCGCCGACGTACCCAGCAAGTCGCTGCGGCGCGGGCGACTGGAGAACGGTGGCTTGCCGCTGGTCGATGCACTTGTCGAGTCGGGGCTGGCGAAAGGCAAGGGCGACGCGCGGCGCACCATCGAGCAGGGCGGCGCCTACGTCAACAATCGCCGCTTCGGCGACGTCGATGCCAAGCTAACCGCGAGCGATCTGGCCGGCGAAACGATTCTCGTCCTGCGCAAAGGCCGCAAAAACTACGCGCTGCTGAGGTTTACCGAATGAAGCCCTCCGTTTACATCGAAACGAGCGTTGTCGGCTACTTGGCCAGTTCGCTCAGTCGTGACCTGCTCACGGCAGCGCACCAGCAATTGACGCAGGAGTGGTGGGAAAAGCATAGCAGCGAATTCGATTTGTACGTTTCCGAATTGGTTATCACCGAAGTCGGAGCCGGAGACCGAACCGAGGCACAGAAACGGCTTGACCATTTGGAAGGGCTGCCTCAGCTTGCAATGACCGATGCCAGCCGTGAACTTGCACGCGAATTGGTCGACCGACATGCGATTCCGCGCGAGGCGGTGGAGGACGCGTTGCACATTGCGATTGCAGCCGTTCATGGCGTAGACTATTTAATGACCTGGAATTACGACCACATCGCCAATGCCCTGCGCCGTAGCGCAATTGAGCAGGTTTGCCGCGACAGTGGTTGCGAGCCGCCCCTGATTTGTACGCCCGAGGAGTTGATGGGAGAATCGTGATGCGCGACCCCATTGTCGAAGAGATACGGCGAAACCGCGAGGCTCATGCGGCTTCGTTTCGTTTCGATCTCGATGCCATATTCGCGGACCTCAAGAACAGGGAGCGCCAGTCAAATCGCAAGGTCGTGTCGTTGCCACCGAAGCCCGCCCGACGCTCGACACCCGCGAAATCCGCCGACATATGATGGAAGGGATGTACTACCGCTCCCCAGGCATCATGCCATGAATCGAATTGCGGTTGGCCAATCGCTCACGAACCAGCTTGCGGATCTCACCGTGCTGGTCGAAGTGGTCGACCAAGCCGGTCGCTCGCTCGGACATTTCGTACCGCTTTTGGCGACGTCCACGTCGGACGACTGCCCCTACACCGCCGAAGAGCTCGATGCGATGCGAGCCGAACAGGGAGGCCGACCTTTGTCGAAAACACGGAAGTCGCTAGTGGGGCGTCGACCTTTGCCGTAGAAATGGGAGTGGCTCTATGGATACGACCTATACTGCCGTTGTTCAGCAGGCCGGCGACTGGTGGATTGGTTGGATTGAAGAGATTCCAGGCGTCAACTCTCAAGGAAAGACTCGCGAAGAACTGCTGGAGAATCTCCGCGATGCGCTAGATGAGGCGCTGGAGATGAACCGGAGCGATGCCCGCGCGGCGGCGAGTGGCACTTACGAGGAAGTGAGCATCCGCGCGTGAAACGGCACGAGTTCGTCTCTCACTTGCGGCGGAACGGATGCAGCTTGATCCGCGAGGGGCGGCGGCACTCCTGGTGGGGCAATCCGGTCAACAATCGTCGGTCGGCCGTGCCTCGCCATAGCGAGATTCCCGACCCGCTGGCACGAAAAATCTGTCGGGACCTTGGCATCGCTGAGCCGTAGCGTGTGCCGTTTTGCGCGCCCGGGCAACTTTCTCGGGGCGTCACACGTGTGCCGACCCGAGCTACCGAGGGCCTTGTGGCAGCGCCAGGTCGCTCAGTACCACCGACGCAATCCACGCGCAGCCCAGGCCGCCGACGAGCATCAGCAGCATCGCCGTTCGCAGGCTCAGTCGCAACGGGCTTTCGCCTTTTTGCCGCACGAGCACACGCTGTCCATCGGCCCACACGGCAACTGAAACGAGTATCAGCAGCACGGCAAACGCGACCGACAGCTTGCCGCCGATCAG
>CAYQAJ010000120.1:0-1265 GCA_964415245.1 uncultured Pirellulaceae bacterium
CACGTCGTCCTGCACGATGGCGTGGGTGCCCACCACCAGGTCGATGCGGCCGGCCGCGATCTCCTTCAGCATTCGGCGGCGTTCGGCGGCGGGAAGCGTGCCCGTGAGCAACCCGATTCGTACGCGGCTCTCGCGCAGTTGCTCGGCCAAGGTTTCGGCGTGCTGCCGCGCGAGTATCTCGGTGGGAGCCATGAGCGCCGCCTGGTGCCCATGCGCCACACACAGCAACATGGCGTAGATGGCCACCACCGTTTTGCCGCTGGCCACGTCGCCCTGCAATAACCGGTTCATAGGGAACGGTTGGGCCATGTCGCGGCATACTTCGTCGATGGCCCGACGCTGATCGGCCGTCAGCTCCCACGGGAACAGCCGCACGATGCGACGATCGATCGTTTCATTCACAACCAACGGCGGGGCGCTCTTTCGCCGCGTGAGGAGATATCGCCGCATCGCCAGCGCAAGCTGCAACACGAGCAATTCCTGGTAAACGAATCGCCGCCTCGCGCGGGCCAACCCTTCGGCGTCGTGCGGCGCGTGCATCTCGGGCAGCGCCTCGTGTATCGGCAGCAAATGGTGCGCGGCGAGGTACTCCTCGGGAAACACTTCGTCGAGCTCCGAAGCGTATTTCTCCACCACGCCGTGGGCGATCTTGCGCATCGCCTCCTGCTTGAGCCCCTCGGTCAGCGAGTAGATGGGCAGAATGCGGCCCGCGGGCACCCGTTCGTCGTCACCCAGCGGCTCGATGCGCGGGTGGACCATCTCCCATCGCCCGCCCTTGAACTGCGCTTCGCCCGAAAGCAAAAATCGCTTGCCACGCACGAGCTGCTGGCGGCGAAACGGCTGATTGAACCAGATGGCCCGCAGGAACCCGCTCTCCTGCCGAATGAGCACGCCGAGAATGCACTTGCCGGGCCCGATATTGCGCAGGTCGACCTCCTCGACCTGGCCGACCAGGCTGAACGGACGGTTCTCCTCGAGCTCCGCAATCGAGCGCAGCTCGCTCATGTCACGATAATCGCGGGGAAAGAAGAACAGCACGTCGCGGGCGGTTTGCAGCTCCATCCGCTTGAGCAGTTCGGCGCGGTGCGGCCCCACGCCCTTGACATACTGAATGGGCGTCGTCAACGACGAATCGAACGTCGAACGAACGGGTGCGGCCATGCCGATATTTTATGGGATCGAGCGGCAATAGCCAGCAAGTGCCGTCAGTGGTCTGTTGTCCGTCGCCCGTTGGGGAAGCCGCTGCACATAGGTCGTATGGGTCG
>CAYQAJ010000120.1:1275-14436 GCA_964415245.1 uncultured Pirellulaceae bacterium
TGCCCACTGTCGGTTGTCAGTTGTCCGTTGTCAGTTGTCCGTAATCACTTGTCCGCTGCTTCCGGGCTGAAAACTGAACACTGAAAACCCGCCTCCACGTGCATGGCACGGCGAAGCACCACGTCATCGCAAATACTTCTGATACGCCGCCACGGCCAGTTCGTCGCAGCGCTCGTTTTCCGGGTGGCCGCTGTGGCCGGCGACGCGGTGGTAGTGCAGCTCGTGTCGCTCGAGCAATGCGTCGAGACGCCGCCACAGGTCCTCGTTCTTCACCGGCTTATTTCGGTCTCCTTCGCGACGCCGCCAGCCGTTGGCTTTCCACTTGGGCATCCACTGGCTGATCCCCTTGCCCACATACACGCTGTCGGTGTACAGCTCGATGCGGCATGCCCGCTTCAGGGCTTCCAGGCCGCGCACCACGGCGACGAGCTCCATGCGATTGTTCGTGGTCAGCGGCTCGCCGCCCGATTCTTCCAGCACTTTCCCCGACGCCTGATGCCGCAAGATGAAGCTCCAGCCGCCCGGGCCGGGGTTTCCACTGCACGCACCGTCGGTAAAGAGATGAACGACCGAAAGTTCCATGTTGCTCGCCGCGGTCATACTTCCGAGATCGGCCGATCGGCCTCTGCCGGCGAGTCGGGAGGAACGGTCACCGGCCTCTCGGAAAGGTCGCGCGGCAGTTTCCCATCGCCGCGTCGCGGCCTGGTCAGCTCATCGAGCTTGTCCGCCATCTCGACGTCGCGCCGCGGCCGGTCGGCCAGCGTCCAGGGGAGCACGACTCGAAACTCGCTCCCCTTGCCCAGCTCACTGTCAAACGCAATCTCCCCTCCCAGCAGTTTGCACAGCTCCTTGACGATCGACAGGCCCAATCCCGTGCCCGAGTATTCGCGCGCCAGGTTATCGTCGCCCTGGGCCGCGGGTCCCTGACGGAACTTCTCGAAGATGATTTCCCGGTCTTCCTGGGCGATGCCCACGCCGGTGTCGGCCACGGCCAATTGCAACCGTCCCTGGTGATTGCGTCGGGCGGTAACGGTAATGCGGCCGCCTTCGGGCGTGAATTTGATGGCGTTGGAGAGCAGATTGGTCAGAATCTGCTGCACTTTGGTCTGATCCTGGTACATCACCGGCATGCCCGCGTCGACGCGTACCTCGACGGCAATGTTCTTCTCCTCGGCCAGCGAGCGGACCAGGTCGCACTGTGCCTGCACCACGGCATCGATGCGGAATTCGCTGGCGTGGATTTCCATCTTGCCCGCTTCCAGCTTGGCCAGGTCCAGAATGTCGTTAATCATCTCCAACAGCAGCCGGCCCGACTTCTGGATGTTTTGCGCGTAGCGTTTCTGCTTCTCGGTGAGGGATTCTACGCCTTGTAGGATTTCCGAGAACCCGATAATGCTGTTGAGCGGCGTACGCAGCTCGTGGCTCATGTTGGCCAGGAACTCCCCCTTGAGCTGGTTCATCTCGTACAGACGCATGTTGAGCTGCGCGAGCTGGTCGACCTTGGCGTCGAGGTTGACGTTGGCCCGCCGCAGCTCCCCCTGCGCTTCGGTCAAATGGCGAAGCATGCGGTTGAACGACGCGGCCAATTGCTCGAATTCGTCGTTGGTATGGATGTCGGCCCGCACCTCGGTCTCGCCGCGGCTGACGGCATCGCTCACGTCGCGCAGGTGCTTCAGCGGCCGCACCACCACATACCGCACGATGGCGTAGAGGAATACCATGGCCATGAACACCGTCACAATGGCCACGGCAATCAGAACGGCCCGCACTCGGTCGATTGCCTTCTTCGTGGCCTCGTAGGGCATGGTGACTTTGACGATACGCAAGGGGGGTGTCCCATCGTCCCCCAGCGATGCGCGGTCGGCGGCCGATACGGCGTACTTGGCCTGTAATTCCTCGTGGCAGCGAATGCAACTGGCCTTCCAGTACACCGGTTGGTAGTAGTAAAAGTCCTTGGCGCTGGGCTCCGGCCGGGAATAGAACACCGGTTCGATATCGTCGGCGGGGTCGAAATCGTCGACGGGTGATTCGGCCTGCTTCGCCTTTCGCCGTGCCGCCTCTTGGGTGCGCTCTTCCATTTGCGCCTCAACGCGGACCTTCAGGTTGCGAACGATGGCTTCTTCGGCGTCGTCCTCCGGCCAGCTCACTCGCGGCGCCAATTCGTTGGTGTAATCCGGCCCGCTGCCTCCCGCCGCACCTTCGTTTTCGGCGCCGTCGCCGGAACGGGGCCGCAGCGATTCATCCAGCGCCAGGATCTTGTACTGGTAGCTCTCCGTGAGCAGGTCGCGGCTCATCTCCTGCTGCAGCGGCTTCATCTCGGGATTGGTCTCCCACGATTCCCAATGGGTGTTGATGATGACGAGCTTGACCCAGTCGCGCCCTTTGCTGTGCGTGGTGGTCATCACCAGACTTTCGGCGATCCGGTCGACCCACAACAGCGCCAAGCCGATCAATAGCAGCAAACTCAGCGCGAACAACCAGCGGCACTTCCGCTCGAGGCTGGTTTCGCCGAGAACTCGGGTCAGGGAGCGATACGACATGCGGTCGATTCCCCGCGCAGGTCATCCGCGCGTGTGGCAATGGCCCATTGTACGGACGGGCCGCCTTGAGAGCCAGAGCGGAGCGGGCGCGAGTACGGTTATGGCACGGTCTCCCGACCGTGCCACGCGAATGATCGCCGCCCATCGCGTACACGCGACTCGCGGCGCACGGGAGACCTGCGGTCGGACCGGTGGCGCGGTCGGGAGACCGCGACACATCCGAGTGACCGCGACACATCCGGGTTCACAGCAGATCAAGCGGGTCGACGTCGACAATCCACTGCACGCCGCTGGGTGATTTGGCTCCTTCCGCGGCGCGTCGCACCACTCGCGAGAGCGTCTCGACCGTCTCGCCGTGCAATTGCGCGTGAAAGCGATACTTGCCCCGCAAACGCGCAAGCGGCGCCGGCGCGGGACCGAGCACGCGCACGGTGAGCGACTCGTCGCTGGCGGCACTTCGCAGCCGATCGACGATCGTCTCGGCGAACAGCTCCGTCACGCGGCTGTCCGCGCCACGAAACACCAGTCGCACCAGCGAGGTGTACGGCGGGTAGCCGTGTTCCTGCCGAACCGGCAACTCCTGCCGCGCGAACGCCTCGTAGTCGTGACGCAGGGCCGCCACCAGCGCCGGATGCTCGGGGCTGAACGTCTGCACGAGCACGCGTCCCCCCTTGTCGCCGCGCCCGGTGCGACCGGCCACTTGCGTAACAAGCTGAAAGGTTCGCTCGGCGGCGCGAAAGTCGGGAAAGTGCAGCGCCGTGTCGGCGTTCACGACGCCGACCAAGGTGACGTTGGGAAAGTCGAGCCCCTTGGCGATCATCTGCGTTCCCAGCAGAATTCGCACCTCGCCCGAGCGAAATCGCGCCAGCGCCTTCTCGTGGCTCCCCCGCTTTTGCATGCTGTCGCTGTCCATGCGAAGGCAGACGACGTCGGGGAACCGGGCGCGAATCTCCACTTCCAGCCGCTCGGTTCCCAGGCCGCTGTAACGAATGCCCGGGAAGCGGCACTCGGGGCAGGCGTCGGGGGCCGGCTCGTGGTAGTCGCAGTAGTGGCAAATGGCCGTTTCGCCCGTGCGGTGATGCGTCAGGGCGATGTCGCACTGCGGGCACCGCACCACGTAGCCGCACTTCTGGCACTGAAGGTGCGTCGCGAATCCGCGGCGGTTCAAGAGCAGGATCACTTGCCCGCCCCCCTCCAGCGCCTGGCGAATCGCGTGGTGCAACGGCCGGCTCACCGCTCCGCGACTGCGGCGACTGTGGAACTCTCCCCGCAGGTCGATGGTCGCCACCTCGGGCAGCGGGCGGTCGTACACCCGCTGCGGCATCTCTGCCAGGCGGTACACTCCCTCGCAAGCACGCCACCAGCTTTCCAGCGATGGCGTCGCCGAACCCAACACGAGCGGCGCTCCTTCCCGCCGCGCGCGAAACTGCGCCACGTCGCGGGCATGGTAGCGCGGCGCGCCATCCTGCTTGAACGATGGGTCGTGCTCTTCGTCCATTACGATGAGTCCCAGCCGCGGCACCGGGGCGAACACCGCGCTGCGGGCACCCACCACGACGTCGATCTCGCCCCGCGCGATCCGCTGCCAATGCCAGTACCGCTCCTGGGCCGTCAGGTGGCTGTGCAGCACCGCCACCCTGTGAAACCGCGTGCGGAACCGCTGTCGCGTTTGCGGCGTAAGGCTGATCTCGGGCACCAGCACGATGGCCTGCTGCCCGGCCGCCACAACCCGCTCGATGGCACGCATGTAGACTTCGGTTTTGCCGCTTCCGGTCACGCCGCGCACCAGCACCGAGTCGCCGATTCCGGCGGCGAGCGCCTCTTCAATCACCTCCAGGGCAGCCTGCTGGTCCCGGTTAAGCTCCCAGGGCGGGAACATCTGCTCCGGCACTTCTTCTTCGGCGACATACTGCTGGATGCGTTCTTCCGTCACTTGCACCAGCCGCTTACGACGCACCGCCGTGAGCGGCGCCATGGTGCAACCGGCCGCCGCGGCAAGTTGCTGGGCAGTCATAGGCCGCTTCGCGGCGGCCAGCACGCGCATCGCCGCCAACTGCTTGGGAGGCAGCTTCAAACTGTCGAGATCGGCCGCAGCGTCGGGTGCGGCGCTCCACAGCGCGATGCTCCGCGTTCCGGCCGCGGCGCGGACGCTCGAAGGGACGACCGTCTCGATCGTCTCGCCCCAGTCGCTCAGATAGTAGTCGACCATCCACCGCGCCAGCTCCATCAGCGCCGGGCTCAACAGCGGTGCCGAGTCGACAACCGAGCGTACGACTTTGAGCGGGCGGCGAGAGGATTTCCGCGACCGCGACGCAATCGCCGCGTCGTCTCGCGAAGCACAGGCATCAGCCACGGACACGCAGTAGCCCATTCGCACGCGATCGCCGCGCCCGAACGGCACCCGCACGCGTCGCCCGGCCTCGACTTCGCCCCGCAACCCCTCGGGCACGGCGTAATCGAACGGCTGTGTCGGACCGCGCGCAAACACGACGCTGGCCACCAGTCCCGAACCGTGGTCGTCGGTCGCAATCGCGTCATCGCGCCGCCGCGGAGATTCGAGGGGGAACAATGTGGGTTGTCGTGCGTTCATGAAAAGGCAGCGGGCGAAATTCAAAACGATCGGGCGCGCCAGTTAGGTCACATAGGTCCTATAAGTCCTATTCGTCCTGGTGACGCCGTGTCCCTGCCCCGTCGCCACCTGCACCCGCCGATTGTACACTTTCGTTCATGCGTCTTGGCATCTTCGGCGGATCGTTTGACCCCGTCCACTATGGGCATTTACTCTTGGCCGAGTCGTGCCGGGAACAGTGCCGGCTCGATCAGGTGTGGTTCGTTCCCGCCGCAATCGCACCCCATAAGAAGGACCGCAAGCTGGCCGGCGATCGGCACCGCGTCGAAATGCTCAAGCTGGCGCTCGCCGGCCACGAAGCGATGTTGGTATGCGAGCTGGAGATCGAGCGTGGCGGCCTGAGCTATACGGTCGACACGCTGGCCGAGATTGCCCGCGCGAAGCCCCACGCCGAGCTGCTGCTGCTCATGGGGGCCGACTCGCTGCACGATCTGGCAACCTGGCACGAGCCCCGGCGAATCTGCGAGCTGGCGCTACCCGTTATTGTCCGCCGTAGCGGATCCCGCGAACCGGACCTTTCCGCGTTGGCAAACCTGGTAAGCCCCGAGCGGCTGGAAGAGATTCGCGCCCATCAGGTGTCGATGCCGCTGGTCGATTTAAGCAGCACCGACATTCGCGACCGCGTGGCAAAAGGGCAAAGCATTCGCTATCGCACACCGCGGGCCGTGGAAAAGTACATCGAGACCCACGGACTCTACGCCGGCGAATGACCAATGCCCCAAGCACCAATGACCAATGCTCGCCACCACGAACGACGATTGGTCATTGGCATTTGGGATTTGGTGCTTACCCGCGACAGTGGGTAGTTACGCCGCTTTGCGCAAGCTCAGAGCGCCGCGAAGTGAGCCCGAAAGCTTGAGGCCAGCCGTGCGGACATCCTCGCGCAACGCATCGACGACTTGCTCGAGCTGCTCGTCGGCCGAAAGCGCCAAGTCGATAAACACCCACCGCTTTCCGCCGAACTCGCAGGCTCCGCCGGCCGCCCCGCCCAGCCATTCCAGACGAACTTCGTAACCCAGCGCCTGGGCCGCGGAGATTGCCTGTTCCAAAAGATCTACGGTGTGCATGCCGGCGTTTCCCGCTTCCCCCGTGCTTGCCTTGGGTCTCCCGAGCAAAGGCCGCGGATTATAGCGGCTTGGGCTAGAGAGCCCTAGCTCGTTTCGACGATACCACCCCTGACGCTAACTGTCTGAACGGCAACACGTTAAGACATTCCTGTCGCGCAAGACAGACGAAACAGCGGCGCCGCGGTAAGCGCGCGAAACTGCAACTGTGACCGCGCCCCGGCCGGGTGGGGAAACTCCGACGGCCAAGTTCCCCGCCACTTTATCCTTCCCGCCGCCTCGCCGTCGTCTCCTGCACCCGGTTGCCGCGTACTGAAAACTGAAAACTGAAAACTGAACACCCGCCCCTATCCCCATGAATTCTCCCAACCCTCACGCTACAAGCCTCGAAGATCAGATCGCGCTTCTCAAGCAGAAGTTGGCCCACGCGCAACAGCACGCCGCGCTCGGAGAGCTCGTCGGAACCACGACCCACGAGTTCAATAACGTGCTCACCACAATCATCAACTACGCTAAGATCGGTCTTCGCCATAAGGACGAGGCCACGCGCGACAAGGCCCTCAATAGGATCTTCGCCGCCAGCCAGCGGGCCGCCCGTATTACCAGCAGCGTGCTGGCAATGGCCCGCAACCGCTCGAACTCAATCGAGCCGACCGATCTGGCGGCGCTGATCGACGAATCGCTGGTGCTGTTGGAACGGGAGATGAACAAATATCGCATCGCGGTGGAGAAGGAATTCGAGACCGTTCCCCAGGTGCTGGCCAACGGCAATCAGATTCAGCAGGTGCTGCTCAACCTGCTGATCAACGCACGACAAGCGATGACCAGCGGTGGGCGGGTCATTCTTCGGCTGTCGTGCCCCGCACCGCACGACATGGTCGATTTTGTGGTGCGCGACACCGGCTGCGGCATCCCGGCCGACAAGCTGCCCCGCATCTTCGATCCCTACTTCAGCACCAAGAGCGGGCCGGATGCCACCGGCAAGGGAGGCTCGGGACTGGGACTTTCGTCGTGCCGCGAGATTATCGAGTCGCATCGCGGACGCATCCGCGTCGAAAGCACGCCTGGCAAAGGGACGGCCTTTACCATCAGGCTACCCGTTGTCCCGACGCAGCGCACCGCCACGCAAGCGACCGCCGCATCGGCACATCCCGCTGCATCGGCAAACAAAGTCGGCTCGACCCAACGTGCAGCCGTCGCGCGAAAGGCGGCTCCTATTACGCCGGCCGTCACGCCGGGTTCGCCCATTCAGCCGGTTGCCCGATGAGATATCTTCTTCGCCCGGCCACGCCGAGTGGCAGAGCCGCAAGAATCGGCGATTACTCCAACCGCGTGTAACCACGGTATCGCGGTCGGTAACCGCCGTAGGGATCGGTCGAAGAGCCGTAGGGAGATGCCGCCGTCGCAGGTACAGCTAACCCCGAGCTGCCGCGCGGAGATAGGGGGCGCCCTGAGATTGGTTGCCCGCCGGGTGGCGACCAGCCGCTTAACCCCGCGCTTCCGCTCGGGGCTATGTGCGAGTTCGATGTCGCTGAAGCAGATGGCGCAGTGTCCGGTAGCCGCGTCGTGCGCGATCCCGTTGCGCTCGCCCCATTTGTCGGCGACGGCCCAGAATTCTGCGAAAGCCGCGGATCGGCCAGGTTCACCGCCGGATACCCTTCCAATCGCGGCATCGACCACAGGTTCTGCGGGTCGCCGTACAGCCGGTTGATGCCGTAGCTGTCGACGTCGATCTGAAACGCCGCCTGCGCCGCCGGGATTTGCACTTCGACACGGTGCGGCAGCGACACTCCCTCGGCTGGGTAGTAGCGATGCTGCGAGGCCCGCCAACTCGCCACCAGTCGGCCGCCCGAGTCGAACACGTGCTGCTCCAACACCCAGGCGTACGAGGTGTCGATTACGGCGACTCGGGTCAGCTCGCCCGAAGGTTCCAGGACGCGCCACCGCAGCGTCATACGTCGGTCGCCGCTGCTAGCCTCCTCTTCGTAGTGCACGTCCGGATCGAGCCACACCAGACCCAGCGCTTCGGCAAGCCAGCCGGGACCCAGCGGCAGCCACTGTCGCGCCGGGCTGGCGGCGAACTCTTCATGCCGCGCGTAGTAGATGGCGGGCTGTGGATCGTGCTTGAACCACAGCCAGAACAATTCGTCGTTGCTTCCCACGTCGAGCACCGGCCCGGTGATGGCCAGGTCGGCCCGAAGTCGCATCCGCCGCGGCGGCTCGACCGCCAAGTTGGCTTTAAGCGCCGGCATGCCCGAGGCGGACACGATGGCGTTTTCCGCCTGAAGCTGGCGAATGCGACCGGTATTGGCGTTGACGGCCATGATGACCTGCTGGAGAGTCGGCGGCGCGGTGAACGCGGGTGGTGGCGGCGGCTGCACGAACTGCTGCCGAGAGCCGTTGCAGCTTGCCCCGCCGGCCGCAAACAGCGCCACGACCACGAACAGCGCCGCGAGAGTCCGTTCTTTCACGTGCTCACCTCGTCCACGCTCAAGCGTTCTGTTCCTCTGCGCGCGGTTGGCGCAGCAGGACAGCGCTCGGGTGTCGAAATCTCAAATCACAAATCGCAAATCACAAACAAATCTCAACGTTGCAAAGCAAGAAAATTCCAAATGTCGCAGCTCAACGTCGCATTGGTGCGGTACGTGCCACTACCACAAAGCGCGGCGACTCGGGGTTTGAATATTTGACCAATTGAAGCTTTGAGTTTTGTTTGGGATTTGGAGCTTGTGATTTGGAATTTGTTCGCTGGAGCTTGTGTTCTCGTCATTCATCGCTCCCAAACAGCAACCGCCCAACGTCTTGCTGAATCTGTGCAATTCGCTCCGCGCTCGGCGGCACCACCAGTGCCTGATACTGGTTCTCGTTTCGCGGGCAATACAGCATCATCACTTCGCGGCCCTGGTCGTCGGTTTCGTTCCCCTCGTGCCGCACGATCCGCCGTCGAACCAAGAGCAGCGCCAGCACGTATCGCACGTCGGCCTGCGCGGGGTCGCCCTCGAGCTGCTCGAAGTAGCGGAGCATCACGTCGCTGGGGGCCCAGTGCATTTTCGACGCGTCGAGGCTTGGCATGCTCGACTTCCACCAAGCCAGGGCGTCGGTCGGCGCGCCGGTCCAGCCCTCTTCGCTGTAGTCCAGCCGCTGCACGTCGGACCCGCTTTGCACGAGCACCGAGTAGAACGTCTCGCCCGGTTTTAGCTCGCGCTCGGTGCCGGCGCAGCGGCGGGTGCAGCGTTGAACTTCAAAGTCGAGCATGACAATCGCTGACGACACGAGCGGCATCCGCACCGAATGGGGGATGCCCGCGACCTGCCGCGCTTTCCGCAGCCGCGAAAAAGGGCCGCGAATAGTACGCGATTCGGCTACGCGGCTCAATACGCAGTGCGCGCGTGGCCAAAGCTGCCCGATTCGGCGTCGAAATACACGTGGATGGGCAAGCCGGCAGTTTGCCCCCACGGAGTCTTGAAACGGCAGCTATTCCGCCTGAAAGAAGCGGCTGTCGGTCCCCTCGGGACCGATCCGCAGCCGGATTGCCCGAGCACAGCGAGGGCAATGTCCGGCATAGGCGGTGCCCTCGCGATTGACGTAAACCCTTGCGTACACGCCGCAACAGGTGAAATGGATACCCACGTACGGTCGCAGCGATGCCGGTGATCCGCCGTCGTGCGGGTCGCTCGTCAGATCGAGGCGCTCGGCGTCCATGACCAGTGTCCGAATGTCAGGGCAGGCCTAAATGGCGGGCTATTGAAATCGAATAAGTGCCGGCAGCCAACACCAGAAATTGGATCGGCTTGGGGCGGGTTGCCGCTTCAATTTACCGCTCCCACCCATTTTTCGTCTTTGACCGAAGCCCCTTCATACCATGACAAACCTAAGGCGCCCGAGTACGCTGAATTGCCACGCGAATGGCAAAACCGGACGCCCAGTCGATCAGCAGCTCGGTGAAAAAAATACAGAGCATTGTCCGCGATTGCCAAAGGACAGTGATGCCAATCGTGCCGGATTCGGGAGCAAGCTACCAATGACACATGCAACAGTCGTTCGACGGCGACTTGGCTATGGTCTGACACTGGCGATTGCCGCGACATTCATGCTGGCTTTCGGCTCGTCGGCCTTCGCCGGCAACTGGCCGGCATGGCGCGGACCGGGCGGAAACGGCATTTCCGACGAAACTGGCGTGCCCCTACACTGGTCGCAAGACGAGAACATCAAGTGGAAGATTCCCCTGCCCGGCCCCGGCAACTCGACCCCCATTGTGTGGGAGAATCGGGTTTTCGTTACCGGCGCGCGGGAGAAGGGAACCGTGCGCGCGCTCATGTGCTTCGACCGTGGCGACGGTTCGCTCCTCTGGCAGCGCGAAGTCACCTACGAAAAGCCCGAGGCAACACACGATAGCAATCCCTACTGTTCATCGTCGCCCGTGACCGACGGCCAGCGTGTGATCATGTGGCACGGTTCGGCCGGCGTTTTTGCGTACGACCTGCAAGGCGAGCTGCTGTGGTCGAAGCCGCTCGGCGAATTCCAGCACATTTGGGGAAACGCATCGAGCCCGGTCATCTACCACGATCTGGTAATCCTCTCGTGCGGACCGGGTCTGACGGCCTACGTCGTGGCGCTCGATAAGCGCACCGGCGAGCAAGTGTGGCGCTACGATCCCCCCACTGCCGTGTCGGAGAAGGTCGACGAGTACCGCGGTTCGTGGAGCACGCCTGTCCTGCATCGATCGGGCGACCACGACGAGCTGCTCTTGAGCCTGCCGCTGAAGCTCGTGGCGATCGACCCGACCTCGGGCAAGGAGCTGTGGTGGTGCGAAGGTCCCACCAAGCTGGTCTACACCTCGCCGCTGGCCGAGGGCGATACGGTGGTGACCATGTGCGGCTACGGCGGAACCGCGCTGGCGGTCAAGAGCGGCGGGAGCGGCGACGTGACCGAGACACGCCGCTTGTGGCTGCACGACCAGAAGAACCCGCAGCGGGTCGGCTCGGGCGTAATCGTCGACGGGTACATTTACATCTTGAACGAGCCGGGCATCGCCTGGTGCATCGAGCTGGCCAGCGGCGAAAAGAAGTGGGAGAAGCGCCTCGACAATGAAGACGGCACCTCAGCGCAGTCGTGGAGCTCCATGACCCACGTCGACGGCCGACTGTACATCTGCGACATGGCGGGCACTACGTTCGTGCTCGAGCCCAGCCCCGAGGAATGCCGCGTGCTGGCGACCAACTCGCTGGGTGAGTTGACCCGCGCCTCGCTGGCCTTTTCCGATGGGCAGATTTTCCAGCGAACCTACGAGCACCTGTATTGCATCGAAGGAAAGAAGTAATTAGCCGCCACATTCACGTGGCGCTCGCCGGGCACATTCTTGTGGCGCTCGCCGGGCACATTCTTGTGGCGCTCGCCTGCCGCCGCCCATGCAATGGTCCAATGGTCGCCACGCCACCCCCACGATGCACTTGACACGGGCCCGCGACACGCATACCGTACAGTTAGAGAAATCACCATGACACGCCTCGCACTACTTCCCCTGCTGTTGCTTTTGCCCGCCACCGGCAGGCCGTAGGGACGTTCGAGCGCGCAAGCGAAAGAAATCAAACGACCCCGAGGCCCGCCGGCTTCGGGGTTTTTTCGTTGGGACACGCAGGAATTTCGTGGGGAGACGAAGGAAGTGACCGTACGAGCGACGACCAAACGCCGCCTAGCCCCTTCGAGGGCGCGGCTGTTGCTGCGCGGGCCGGCCACGCGCCGGCCACTCGCCGCGTATTTCCCTCGGCACGCACTCCCATTAGGCAGCGAGACTTCCCAGCCATGAACGCCAAACCACGACGCATTAAGATCTTCGACACCACGCTCCGCGACGGCGAACAATCGCCCGGCTGTAGCATGAATCTGAACGAAAAGATGGAGATCGCCCAGGCCCTTGTCGACCTGGGCGTCGACATCATCGAGGCGGGCTTTCCCATTGCCTCTCCCGGCGACTTCGAAGCCGTGCGCGAAATTGCCACGAACGTTCGCGGCACCACCATCTGCGGCCTGGCCCGCTGCAACGACGCCGACATCGATCGCGCGTGGGAGGCCCTCAAACGCGCCCCGCAGGCCCGCATCCACGTTTTCCTGGCTACCAGCGCCATCCACCGCGAGTTCAAGCTCCGCATGACCCGCGAGGAAATCATCGAACGGGCCGTGGCCGGCGTGCAGCGGGCGTGCGGCTACTGCGACGATGTCGAGTTCTCGCCCGAGGACGCCGCCCGCACCGAGCACGACTTCCTCTGTCAGGTGGTCGAGGCAGCCATCGACGCCGGCGCCACCACGGTCAACATTCCCGACACAGTCGGCTATGCCACGCCTTCCCACATGGGGCGCGTAATCGCTATGCTCGTGGAGCGCGTACCCAACATCGACAAGGCCACGATCAGCGTTCACTGCCATAACGACCTCGGCCTGGCCGTGGCCAACAGCCTGGCGGCGGTCGAAAACGGCGCCGGCCAGATCGAGTGCACCATCAACGGCATCGGCGAACGGGCCGGCAACTGCTCGCTGGAAGAGGTCGTCATGGCCATGAAGACCCGCTTCGACCACTACCACTGCGCTTGCGGCATCCACAGCGAACGCCTCGTCCCCACCAGCCGACTGCTTTCGGCCGTCACCGGCATGCAGGTGCAAAGGAACAAGGCCATCGTGGGACGTAACGCGTTTGCCCACGAGGCGGGCATCCACCAGGACGGCATGCTCAAGGAGCGCACCACTTATGAGATCATGCGCCCCGAGGACGTAGGTTTCGCCAAGACCGACCTCGTGCTGGGTAAGCACAGTGGACGCGCCGCACTGGCCGATCGGGCCCGTGCGCTGGGCTACCAGCTCACCGGCGACCAGTTGCAGACGGTGTTCGCCGAGTTCAAGAAGCTGGCCGACAAGAAGAAGGAAGTGTACGACG
>CAYQAJ010000121.1:0-1145 GCA_964415245.1 uncultured Pirellulaceae bacterium
CAGCGGCGGGGTTTTTGCGAAATCAGTTACGGGGAGTCGCGGGGAGACCCACGGACGGCAGTCCGTGGGCTCGGTAGGGGTTCACGTCAGTGCGAATCTGCGTGGCTGGCGGCGCGCGGTACTGACGCTACGTGCGAGTCCCACGCCACCTCCGCATGCCGCCGCGGTATCAGTGCGACTGGCGATAGCATTCGCGACCCGGCACGCAAGTGTGACGAAGCACGTGCGCCTCGTCGGGCCCCAATACGTGCTGCGTCATGTTGCACCAGAAGTGCTGGCTTCCGGCTTCGTCGGGGTGCTCGACGTCGCGCAGCTCTCCGGCCACACACATGGCCTTGCTGCGGAGGTGGATGCACGGGGGCGTGGTGACGCGCGGCTGCGCGTCGTAGTGCTTCTCGAAGGCCATGCTCAAAACCCTCCCGTTTCCAGGCCGGCGGCCAACAGGATCGACCGCTTCACCGCTACTTTGGCCAATTGCACCTTGTAGCCGTTGTGCGCCAGCGGCGTTGCTTGCGCGACCGCCGCCTTGCCCGCCGCTTCGGCCACCGAATGGTCGACGAACTTGCCGACCAGATACCGCGCCGCTTCGGCCGAGACCCACGGCACCGGGGCCACCTGCCCCATCACCACGTGCGCCTCGCGGACGATTCGCCCGGCATCGAGCACCAGCGCCGAGGCTGCGGCAGCAAGCGGATAGTCGGGCCCTTCGCCGTGCCGCACTTCGTACGTGCCGCTGGTCATCGTCGCAGCAGGCAGAATCACATGCGACACGAACTGCCTCGGCCCCAGTATCGTTTCGCGCTGTCCCTCGTGCCGCGGCGTGCGATAGAGTTGCGCCAAAGGCAACAGTGCCTCGCTGTCCTCATTAGGCCCGACGATCCGCACCTGTGCCCCCAGCGCGATCAGTGCCGGGGCCAGCCGCGAAGCGCTCACGAATTTGGCCGGTCCCGTGTTGCCAACAATGGCGTGAAAGCGGTTGTCGCCGGCCTGCGCGAGCTTGCCGCCGTCGGCCAATAGCCCGTGCCCGCTGCGAAAAAACCAGCACTGCGGCCGCTGGCAAAGCTCGCCTCCGATGGTACCCTGGCATTGCAGTTGCATGGAGCTGATTCCGGCAATCGCCTGCCGCACGGCCGAGTACGGCTCGA
>CAYQAJ010000121.1:1245-14425 GCA_964415245.1 uncultured Pirellulaceae bacterium
TTCATCGCTTAGGCCCTCCCCGCCGCCTGGAGCGACTCGATGACACGTTTTGGAGTAAGCGGCAACACCGGCACGCGCACGCCCAACGCATTGCACACCGCGTTAGCAATGGCCGCGCCGGGGCTGATGACCGGTGGTTCGCCCAGCCCGATCACGCCGCGCCCGCGTTCGCTTTCCGGTTCGTACAGCTCGACCACGATTTCGCCGATGTCGCCCAGTCGCGGCAAACGGTAATCTGCCAGCTCGGCATTGATGAACGCGCCGGTGGCCGGGTCCATGATCCGCGATTCGAACAGGGCGTACGCGATGCCCATAATCACCGCGCCGTTAATCTGGCTCGTGGCGAGCTTGGGGTTGATGATCAGCCCCATGTCCTGCACGGCGACGAACTTCTTCACCCGCACGACGCCCGTTTCACTGTCGACTTCGACGTGGGCCATCTGCACGCCCCCCACGCCACTGCTCGACAACGAGCTGGGCGTTCCGCTGCGGTAGTCGGCCGTGACCTCCAGCGGCTTGAGGCCCAACAGGCTGCACGCCTCTTTCCAGGCCATGCCGCGCTCGGCGTCGCTCTTGACGCGGATGCGGCCGCCAACTGCTTCCAGATCGCCCGGTTCGCATTCCAGCTTGGTTGCCGCCAACTTGAACAGCTCGGTCAGGGCGTCGGTCGACGCGCGGCGGTGCGATTGACTTACTGCGCCGACCGTCGTGCTGCCCCCGGAAGCGCCGCTGTTGGGCAGCTTCGAGCTGCCGATGTTCACGGTGACCTGGTCGACTTTCAGTCCCAGTGTTTCGGCCAGCACCTGGGCGCACACCGTTCGCGTTCCGGTGCCCAAATCCTGCGTGCCGCAGAACGACTGCACGCCGCCGTCGGGGTGGATACGCAACTGGCACGTGGAGTTGTTGGCTCCACCGCCCCAGGTGTGCAGCGCCATGCCCAGCCCATCGACAATCGACCCGCGCTTTTCGCCCTTGCCGTGCGGATGCCACTTGGCTTTCCAGTCCATCAGCCGAGCGCCGATCTTCATCTCCTCGGCGTACACTTCGGTTCGTGCACCCGCCGTATTCTCGAGGTTCCGCATGAAGATGTCATAGCTGTCGACTCCCATCGCCGCGGCCAAATCGTCGTAAGCCGTCTGCGACATGGCGCACGCCTGCGGATGGTTCGGCGCCCGCCAGGCACGCGCCGGTCCCGTGTTCGTTCGGACCGCCGTTGCCACGCGACGGTAATTCTTCGGCGTATAGACGTAGGGAATCGTACCGTGCGCCACGCCCCCGCCGCCGCTGCCGCCGGTTCCCCAGTGCTGCGAGTCCCACACCTGCACCACACCGTCAGCGTCGGCACCCAGGCGCACTTTGATGTAGCCCGAGGGGCGGCTGCCGGCGATCTTCAACTCCTGATCGCGGGTGAGCATGAGCTTGACGGGGCGACCGGTGGCCTTGGCGATGCGGGCCGCGGCGATCGCCCAATAGTCGGGGGCGAACTTGCTACCGAATCCGCCGCCGATGTAGTCGCACCGCACCTCGACGTCGTCGGCCGTGATGCCCAGATCGCGGGCGAATCCGTCGTCGGTGCCCGAGACGTTCTGCGTCGAAAGGTAGGCCAGCAGCTTGCCGTCTTCCCAGGCGACCGTCGAGCCGTGCGGTTCGAGGCAGCAGTGCGTGATGGCGTCGATGCCGTAATACCCCTCGACGACGTGCTTCGACTCCTTGAACAGCCGCTCGATCTCCGCGGCTATAAAGGCCTCTTCGTCGTCGTTTTCGCCGGGTTCCTTTTGCGTGAGCGTCTTACCGCCGGCTGGGGCGGTGCGGCCCGCCTTTTCGGCCGCCATCAAATCCTCGTCGCTGACGAACGAGTCGAGCACGTCGTACTCGATCTTCAGGTTCGACAAACCCTCGACGGCCGCCCCTTCCGACTCGGCCGCCACGATGGCCAACAGTTCTCCCTGCCACTCGACTTCGCTGCCGGCGCCGCGCAGCACTTCGACATGCACCACGCCGGGGGTCTTTTCGGCCGCGGCGGTATCGACCGACTTGACGCGACAGTGGGCGTGGGGGCAACCCAATGCGCGGGCGATGAGTTGATTCTTGAGATTGACGTCGTACGTGTACTTGGCCGCGCCGGTCGATTTGGCGATTCCATCGAGGCGACTCATGGGCTTGCCGATGACGCTGGTCTTGTCGGCTGCGGGCCAGTTGTAGGTGTCCTGTGCCATATCAGCCTCCCTTGACTACCGCGATCGCGGCCTGGATGACGTTCGCATACGTGCCGCAGCGGCAAATGTTGCCGTTGAGCCCTTTTCGAATCTGCTCCTCGGTCGCCTTGGGATTCTTGTTCAAGAACGCCCGCACCGCCATCACGAATCCCGGCGTGCAAAAGCCGCACTGCTGGGCATCGTGCTCGACGAAGGCTCGCGGCACGGCATCGGGCCTTTGGCCGCCGAGGCTCTCGACGGTTTGCACCTTTTTGCCACGACAGGCGATGGCAAGCGTGTTCGACGCAGTGATGGGCTTATCGTCGAGCAGCACGGTGCTGGCACCGCTGCTACCGTCGAGGCTCACCGGTTTGGCGCCGGTCAGGTCGAGCTGGTAGCGGAGCACTTCGAGCAGCGTCGTCCGCGGCTCGACCTTCACCTTGTGCGCCTTGCCGTTGACTTGGAGCGTGATTTCGGTCGCGCCGCGCACGACCTGCGCTTCGTCGTCGGCCAGGGCCGTCGCGCTCTGCGCGTGCAGCGCGGTCGCGGCGGCGACCGCTCCCGATCCCTTGAGAAAGTCGCGGCGGCTGAAGCCCCCGCGTGCGCCGCTTGTGGTATCTGACGCCGACATACCGTGGGTCCCCTATGGATGCGTACGATTGAGCACGGTTTGCGGCCCTGATTATACGACTTGCTAGCGGGCTCGCAACTAACCGTGGGCCGATTTGCCGGGGGGAACAATCGGGGGCGGAAATGCCAGTTTTCGCCGGCAGGCGAAGCGCGAAACAGGCGGCGAATCTGAGTCAGGGTGTGGCGTCCGAGGGATCGTCTTCAATCACCAGCCGCTCGCGCAGCCGGACCGGGCCCTGGCAGCATTCGCAGGGCTTGATCTCGAACATGGCGATGGCGCAGATGTCGCACCAGTAGTCGAGCTCGTACTTTTTGCCGTCGCGGAGGGCGAACACCCGGATGACCTGGACCATGGGCGACCCTTCGTAGCGGCGGACCAACAGCTCCACGTCGATGCCTCGCAGCCGCTCGTCCTTGCGGAAGGCCCGGCCGCGCACGTCCTCGACCAGGGGAAACAGCCCCTCGTCGTTTTCCAGGGCCAACACCCGCTCGGCCGCCTCGGGCCCGGTGCGGATGTTATAGCGGCGCTCCAGTGCGTCGGCGATCCACACGACCTTGCCCGTGAGCCGAATCGTTTCGAATTTCGGTTCGGCATCGTCCTGGGATGCACTGTCCGTCTGAGCCGCGTCGTCTGCGCGGGCAGTCTCATGTGGCGGAAAGTGCGCCGCGATGGCGATAAGGATGATCAGCGATCCCATTGTCGCCGCGCAGACTGAAGTTCGCATGAGAATCATGAGCGTGCGCTCCCGCGGCGGACAGTTCGGGCAATTAGCGCATCACCGCGCCTGACAAAGTGGCTCGGCAACTCCGCCTAATCGAGCGTAGCTCGCGACTGCCGCTCACTCCGCCGCGTGACCGACGACCACCAGCTCCAGGTCGAGCGGCGCTTCCTTTTCGCCCGCGCGGATGGTGCCGCCGAGCCGCACGATCCACCAGTCTCGCTCTTCGTCGTGGCGGATCGAGGGGGCCTTTTCGCCGCCGTCGACGGGTCGCTGCAGCGAGAGCAGCGCCGGATGGCTCGACTGGGCCGCTTCGGCACTCGAAGTCGCCAGCTCTTTGATATCCAGAGGTTCGGTCGACTTATCCTTTTCCGCTTCGATTAAAAGCAAGAAGTCTCGCGTGGGCGACGTGCCGACGTGATTTCCGTCGACCGGTTGCTGGCCGTAGCGCAGCGTGTACACGCCGCGGCCGATGTCCTGATCGCGGAAGTCGCCCCCCTTGTTTGCGTATCGCACTACGCCCACCAGCGAGCCGGGCACCAGCGGATACTGCACGGCCGGCGTGGCCTCGAAGTCGGGCCGGGCCGCCAACTGCTTACACAGCCAGATTTCGCACACGGTACGCGACTGGCCGCGCACGATGCGCACGCCGGTGGGAGCGAGCGTGGCGGCAATTTCGGCGGAGATGGCATCGGCCGGAGCGGGTTCGCCCAGCGGTTCGACGCGATGATCGGCCGCACGCACGGCGATCGCGAGTGAGACGGAGAGCAGTAGTGCAAAGGTTAGTCGGTACAACATCATGGCTGACACGAAGACGCGGGGACTCGGGGACGCGGAGGGCTCGACGTGACTCTCACGCATTGGGCCACTTCAGCGGATCAATACGCAAACGTAGCCATGTAGGCGCTGCGGCTGTCGGGCGTCGACCATCGGCTGCCCAGCCCGCGGCCATTGAACCACCCGATGGTCGTCACGCCGGGTGCAAAGTTCTCGACTTCCGCCAGTGGCGGATAATAGGCCCGTTCGTTCGAGCAAATGCAGTCGCCTCTCCGCGCGGCGCGGGTCTCCATCTTCACGCACTTGCCGGCTTCGAGCTTGCCCTTGAGCTCGAACTCATCGAGCGACATGGCGATGGGCATCGACTCGATCCTCACGACCGACTCGCCGGCTCGTCCCGCGTGCCGCCGCGCGAAGGAAACCAGCGCGTCGCGCTGCTGTTCGTCGGCCCGGTCGTCGACGAACACAACCGACCGCACTTCGCGCGGGTCATCGACTCCGCCGTGCGCCAGCGTGTCCGAGGCCGTGAGCACGACGACCACGTTGAGGCCCTCTAGGTCGACGCCGCCGTACTGTCCCTGGGAAACCTGCCAGGCCATGATGGCGTCTTCGCCGGTGAGGCCGATCTCCGAGTTGGCAAAGCAGGGCCCGGTGTACACCTGGCAGGTGCGGGTTTCGAGGTACTTACCGCTGATCTCGGCGGCCGCTGCGGGCACGGCGGCGAGCATGGCGGCGGCCAACAAAGCAGAGAGTGTCGCAAAGCGTGTCATGGCTATACTCCTCCTCGCCAAGTGACGGAGTGGATTGAAGTTCGGTCGTACATGGTCAAATGTACCAACCACGGAGCCATAGGTCCAGTCAAAGCCGCCTGCCCGAAGGGGGTGCGTCGGGGCGCCGAAGCTGCGGGTGCTGCTGCTTTTAGTTCGGCGGGGCCGGGAAGTACAATACTGCCAGACCGACGATTCCACGGCGGATCGCTGCATGCACCGAAAACGTAACTTCCCGCGCCACGCATTGTGCGATAGCTCACCGAGCACGCGACGCAATGGCCTGCGCCGCATGGGCGCGTTGGCGGTGTCGTTGGCCATCGTATCGCTGGCGCTGCCGTTGATTCTGTCGCTGATCGGCGACCCGGCGCCAGGCGGCCGGTCGTCCGCCGCGCAAGGAGACAAGCGCGAGAACAGAGACGACGCGCAATCGTCGCTTCCCAAGAAGCGAGTGCTGTGGAACGATTCGCGCGTTGTCGGTTCGCCCGATCCGCCTCCGCCGCTTCGCATTGAGAGGATCTATCCGGCGCTCACGTTCGAGCACCCGCTGTTCATCATCAAGGAGCCGACGAGCGACCGCGTCCTCGTGATGCAGCAGGACGGCAAGGTTTTTGAGCTGGGGCTCGATCAATCGATCAAGCACGCCGAGCTGTTCTTCGACGTGGGGCGCGAAGCGTACTCGCTCTGCTTTCACCCCGATTATGCCACCAACGGCTTCGTCTACATCTTCAGCAACGGCCGCATCGACGAGAAGGTACAAAACCGCATCTCCCGGTTCACCGTCGGCGGCGAGAAGCGCCGGCCCGACGCTGACTCCGAGGTCGTGCTGCTCCAGTACGAATCGAACGGCCACAACGGGCACCACCTGCTGTTTGGCCCGGACGGGATGCTCTACGTCAGCTCGGGAGACGGCACCGGGGGAATGGACCCGGGGCTCGACGGGCAGGACATCAGCAATCTGCTGGGAACGATTCTGCGAATCGACGTCGACCACCCCGGCAAAGGAAAACCCTACGGCATCCCGGCCGACAACCCGTTTGTGGGCGTCGAGAGTGCCCGGCCCGAAATCTGGGCGTTCGGCTTTCGCAATCCGTTTCGCATGGCGTTCGATCCGGAGACGCACGCGCTATGGGTGGCGGACATCGGGCAAGACTCGTGGGAGATGATCCACCTGGTTCGCCGCGGCGAAAACCACGGCTGGAGCGTGATGGAAGGGAGTCATCCGCTGAACTTGGAGCGACCGCGCGGGCCCGGCGAATTCGTACCGCCGATCGTCGAGCACCCCCACAGCGAAATGCGTTCGATCACGGGCGGATACTTCTACCACGGGAATCACTTCCCCGAGCTGCGCGGCGCCTTTCTCTATGGCGACTACGACACGGGCACGATCTGGGGCGTGCGTTACGACTACGAGGCGGGCCGCGTATCGTGGCAGCAGGAGTTGGCCGAAACGCCGATCCGCGTTCTTTCGATCGGCGAGGATCGCGCCGGTGAGCCGCTAATCGTCGACTACGGGGCTGGCGAGCTGTACACGCTCGGCCGGACGCCCGAAAATGTCGACAAGCATGATTTTCCCAGGCGGCTCAGCGAAACCGGCCTGTTCGACGACGTGGCGGCGCATCGTGCGAAACCCGGGCTGATTTCGTACGACGTCAATTCGCCACTTTGGTCCGATGGGGCGCACAAGGAGCGGTTCCTCGCGCTCCCCGGCGATTCGCAGATCGAGTACATGAACCCCCTCGACCCCAACGACTGGCGGGCCTGGGTGTTGCCGCGCGGCACGGTGATGGTGAAGACGTTTTCGCTCGATATGGAGGCGGGCAATCCCAAATCGCGCCGACGCATGGAAACGCGACTTTTGACTCGCCAGGACGGGCCGCAAGGGGGCGAGTGGTTCGGCTACACCTACCGATGGAACGACGATCAGACCGATGCCGTGCTGGTCGAGAAGCCGGGCGTCGATGTGGCGTACACGATTCGCGATGCCGCGGCTCCCGGCGGCGAGCGCGACCAGGTGTGGCACTACCCCAGCCGGGCCGAGTGCATGACTTGCCACACTCGCGAATCCCGTTACGTGCTCGGCGTGAACACCTTGCAAATGAACCGCGAGCACGATTACGGCGACGTGCGAGTGAACCAGGTAACGGCTTTGGCGCACTGGGGCGTATTCTCGAACCCGCCGTCGGAGCCGCCCGAGAAACTGCCCCGGATGCCCGACCCGTACGATGAGTCGCAGCCGCTCACATCTCGCGTACGCTCGTATCTGCACGCGAATTGCGCACACTGCCACGTGGCCAACGGCGGAGGCAACTCGGAGCTGGTGATCGACTACCTCACGCCGCTGGATGCGACAAAGATCATCGACGTGCGTCCCCACCACACCGGGCTCGACGTTGAGGACGCGCGGCTGATCGCGCCGGGCGATCCAGGGCACTCGCTCATCTTCGAGCGTATGGCGCGGCGAGGACAGGGGCAGATGCCGCCGCTGGCCACTTCGATCGTGGACCAGGAAGCAGTCGAGCTGTTCAAGCTGTGGATTGAGTCGCTTCCTTGATCGTCGGATACGGGGGTTCGGCAGGGTAGTCGTCGTTGCGGCGAAACGCCTCTTCCAGCGCCCCCATCACAGCCAGCACAATGTCTTCCCGCCACGGCGCCGCAGCCACGTGTACTCCCACCGGAAGCCCCGCGCTGTCGCTCTCGATACGCCGCGATAGCCGCTCGCAGCGGTCGCCCCCTTCCGTGCGATCGCTCTCTTCCCCCGGCTGCACGCGCCCCGCGGCGACAACGCCGGAGGGCAATCCCAGTACATTGAACAGAATGCAGTAGCTTGCCGCCGGAATCAGCTCGTGCGCTGTGTTGTGCAGCACGGCCGGTAAAGCATAGGGAGGGGAGATGATTGCGTCGAATCGTCCCTCGGCCAATCGCTGCATGAATTCGCCGGTAAACCGCCTCAGTCGATGCGTCACCTGCCAGTACGCCTCGGCGGAGCGGCGTCGCGATTCTCGCAGCAGACGAGCCTGGCGACGCTCTCCTGCCAGATCCAACGCCGTGGCCATCGCCCACCGCACCGGCCGCGACAGGCTGGAGAGAAACAGCAGTTGCCCTAGCCGCCGATCGACTTCGCTGCCGCGTACGAGTCGACGCCCGTCGGAGCCGCCGTCGCTTGACACGATGGCGGCGAACAGCTCCATCGCCAGCGCGGCGTCGGGCGGGTCGATCTCTTCCACCTCCGCCCCGCACGCGCGCAGGGCGTCGGCCGCCTCGCGCACTGCGCGGCGCACTGCGGGACAAGCGCGAAAGTAACCGTCGTCGGCCCAAACGGCGACGCGCAGCTTATCGAGCTCCACGGCGCCGGGGTCGCCAAGTGTCACCGGCGCCTCGTCGTGAACTGCCTTCGCCGGCCCGCTGCCGCCGAGCACGCGCATCGCCAGCGAAAGATCTTCTACGTGTCGCGCCATGGGGCCCGGCTGAAAGAGAATCGCCTGCATGCCGCGCAGGTTTTCGACCGTGCCGGTCCGCGTGAGGCGGCCGCTGGTTGGCTTCAATCCGTGGATGCCGCACACGTGGCAGGGGACACGGATGCTGCCCCCCAGATCGCTTCCCAAACCGAGGGCCGAAGCGTGGGCGGCGATCATGGCCGCTTCGCCTCCGCTGCTTCCGCCGGGACTGCGGGCCGTGTTCCAGGGATTGTTCGTGCGGCCGAAGAGCGGGTTGTCGCACTCATGCCACAGCATGAGCTGCGGCACGTTGGTCTTGCCGAGAATCACTCCGCCGGCGCGTCGCAAGCGCTCGACCAGCGCGGAGTCGTGCGTTGCCAGCTTGTCGCGGAGCGATGTGAGCCCCATCGTCGACGCTGTGCCCGCGACATCGAAGCAATCCTTCACCGTCAGGGGAACGCCGCCCAGAGGGCCCAGCGGCTCGCCGCGCTGGCGGGCGGCATCCACCGCGTCGGCCTCGCGCCGCGCCGAATCGAAGAGGGGAGCGACGATGGCGTTCAGCCGGCCGCCCGGCATCGCGCCCACGGCCTCGATGCGGGCCACGAACGCGTCGCATACCTCCCGCGCCGACAGCTCGCCGCCTGCCACGCCGCGCGCAATGGCAGCGGCTCCCAATTGCGTCAGCTCGTCGCCCGTTGACATGGACCCTCGGTCACTCGTCTATAGCCGGCGCAATCGGCCATCGCCTGCAAAGAAAGCCATCGGCGCCCGATTCCTGCGGACGCACGAGTAGAGGACAGTGCGCCTCACCGCGGCAATACCGGTACACCAAAGCCGCCGCAGATTACTTCGTCCTCGGTTCCGTGGTAGCCCGACAGATTCTCGTTGGGATCAGGGACGAAGGTACCGACAATGATGACCCTGTCTTCCCGGCGCTGCCCCACTTGGGAGTTGATCCAGCCCAGCACCGACACGACGCGTGGCTCCTCGCTTGTTCCCGCCAGTTCGATCTGCACTTCGTACAGGTCGCCGACCTGGCGGTTTTGGCGGATGGTGCCGGCCAGGACGACGCCCGCGGACGCGCGATCGTTGTCGTCGATCCACTTGGCGGCTGCCGAGCCGAGGAACTCGAACGTCGTTCGATTGCGGCCCACGTCGAACAGCAGCCGCTCGAGCAAGTCGACCTGCTCTGCCAGACCGATGTCCTTGTGGTCGACGTGCGTCACAACATCGCCAAGCCGCGCCAGTGCACGGTACAGTCTCATTCGCGCGTCACGTTTCTCGTCCGCCGTCATGTCGGCGACTTCGGAGAGCGCCTTGCGGGCGGCGCCTGCCTCGGCCAGGGCGCGTTCCAAGTCGGCGGTGCGGGTCGTCGGGCCGCCGCGGATGGGGAAAGTGCCGGCGGAGCCGGGCTGATATCCTCCATCACCCGGTAATGGCGTGTCGCCGCCTAAGCCTGATAGCGGGAAATCGGTGTCGGCGCCGTTACCCGTGCCGCTTTTTGCACCGGTGTTCGCACCCTTGTCTGTGCTGTTGCCCGCGCCCGGTTGAAATGGTCGGGACGCGTCGGCAAGTCCTCCCGAATCCTTGTCGCCTTGGCCACCGGACCCACTCGCGAGTTGGCCCGCAAGTCGATTGGGCTTCTTATCGCCGCCGGCCGTATCGCGCGAATCGTTGCCGCCATTGGAGGGGGCCGGGGACGTCAGTCCCTCGCGCTGCTTGTCCTCTTCGACGGGCTCTGGTGAGCGCAAGTTCTTCGGCACGATAAAGGGGACATAACGTCCCACGGTAGGGCCCAAATTCATGGGGTCGCGTTGCCACGAGCCGGGAAGCCACCACAGAATGAGTTGCGCCAGCGGCGCCGCCGCCAATCCACCCAGCACGATTCCCGCGACGTGAAACAGCGGGCTTCGCTGGCGTCGGCGCGGACGCGCACTCGTCCCGGCGCGGGGCCCCGCCTTCGCGGCGGCTGGCGCCTGCCTTTCCGCGTAATCGAAAGCAGTACGCGAACCGTCGCCGTCGGCTACTGCTGGCGAGCCTCCCTTCTCCGTGATGAAGGCTCGCAGCGCCGAATCCGAGTCGCCGCGCTGCGATGCTACCGAGATGGCCGAGACCGCCGAGGCCGCTTCGCCGCCGACGTGTGCCAATGCGGCGACCTCCTCCCCATCGACAACGATCAGGGCGGGGGGCAACTGCTCGAGCACGTCGCTCAGGGTGTACTCCTCCTGACACAGCGGACAGCGAACCTGTGCCGCAGCGGATACACCGTACGGGACGAGAATGGATTCCTGGCACTTGGGGCAGGCGGCAAGCAGCATGGCCAACCTCGAATGCGGCTGCGAGGGCAATGCTTCAGTGTAACCGAGCCCGCATGCCGGCGGCTAGCGTTTCCCTGCACCGGGTGTCAGGCGGGCTCCCGAGCTTATAGACCGTAAAGAGGGAAAAGCTTTCCTCGCAGGTAGGTAATCAGCGGCCCGTGCGATAACGGCCGGCCCGTGACGTGCTCCACCAGTTCGGGGGCCGTGTAGCAGCGACCCTGCCGATGGATGTTTGTCGCCAGCCACTGGCGCAGGGGCTCAAAGCGCCCTTGAGCGATCTGGGCGTCGAGGTCGCCCAGGTCCGAGCGGGCCTGCTCGAAGAACTGCGCTGCGTACAGATTCCCCAGCGAATACGTGGGAAAATAGCCGATCGCCGCCCCGGCCCAGTGGATGTCCTGCAACACGCCGTCCGCGTCGGTGCTGGGCTCAATGCCGAGATAATGGCGGTACTTCTCCCGCCAGGCGCCCGGCAGATCGGCCACGGGCAGGTCGCCCGAGATGAGCGCTTGCTCCAGCTCGAAGCGAACGATGACGTGCAGGTTGTACGTGATCTCGTCGGCCTCGACGCGAATCAGCGATGGCCGCACGTCGTTGACGGCCAGCAAGAAGGCATCGAGCGATACGTCCGCCAGCGCGGCGGGGAACGCCTCCTGCGCCCGAGGAAAGAAGTGCTGCCAGAACGGGCGGCTCCGTCCCACCATGTTCTCCCACATCCGCGACTGCGACTCGTGGATTCCCAGCGACGTGAACGTACCGGGGGGAAGGCCAAATTGCTCGGTGCGCAATCCCTGGTCGTAAATGGCGTGACCGGCCTCGTGCAGGATGCCGAAGAGAGCGGTCGGCACGAATCGCTCGCTGTACCGCGTGGTGATGCGGCAATCGTGCGGACCCATTGCGGCGCAGAAGGGATGATGCGTCACGTCCAGTCGGCCGCGGTGGAAATCGAAGCCGATGGCCGCCGCCGCCTCCTTGCCGAATTCCTCCTGCGCCGCGACCGGATACTGCCGGCTGAGGATCGACACATCGGGCCGCCGCGGCGCTCCCTGAATCGCGTCAACCAGCGCCGGGAGCTGGCCACCCAAATCGGCGAGCACCTGCCGCACCTGGCCGGTTCGCGCCCCCGGCTCGTAATCGTCGAGTAGCGCGTCGTACGGCGACTCTTCGTAGCCCACCGCCTCGGCCTGCTGACGCTTCAGCGCCACGATCTGTTCCAGAAAGGGACGTAAGTGAGGGAAGTCGCTGTTGCGTCGGGCCTCGATCCAGGCGTGCTCGCCGAGCACCGCCAGCTTGGCCAGCTCCTCGACCAGCGATTGCGGGATTTTCACGCGCTTGTCGTACTCGCGGCGGATGTCGCGGATCGTGGCCCCCGTGTCGCTGTGCGGATCGGCCGCCAGCGGGCTATCGGCCAGTTCGTCGAGCCACTCGCCCACGCGCGGATCGATGTGGCGGCTGTGAATCAGTCCCGTGAGGTGACGCACCTGCTCGGCACGGTACTCGGCAGCTCCCGGCGGCATGTAGGTTCGCTCGTCCCAGCTCAGCAGCGATTCAAGCGATTCGAGCAGTGCGATTTCGCGGGCATGCTCACAGAGCTTGTCGTACGTGGTTCGTGTTGTATCGATCAACGTGTCATCCCCTCGAGCGGAACGGGTCCTCTGTGCCGCCCATTGTACGCAGGGACCGACGTGCGGAAAGCGCTAGGAGGACACGCGCGAGGGGACGAAGTGCCGCTCGGAATGAGAAACGCACATCGCGAAAGGCGGGGCGACCGTGGGAGAGAGCGAGCTCGCGGGAGATGGATGCTCACCTGCCGAGATGGTTGTCGATTTCCCGCGATTTTTCGTCGAAGTAGAACGGCAACTCCTTGGTGTTGCCGAGCGATGCGAAGCCCTCGCGGATCGTTTGTCCGGCTTCGACAAACGGCTGCCCCGCCGTGCGCAACGGGCCGGCGCAACCGACGAATGCCACGGTAGCGAGCAGCACGGCGCATCCGAGCAAGGTGCGATGCAGCGATGCACGACTTTGCTTTGGGCCTTCCGGATTGCTGTTGGAGATCGTCATGGCAGGAAGTCGAGATAAGACTCGCGGCGCGGTCAGATTGGACTTGTTGGAATGGAAGGCCGCCGCCCACCGCGGAACAAGGGGCGGGAATGTCGCAAATCCGCGTGGTATTGTCCAGGGCACATCCGATCAGCCATTTGCGGTTTTGCCGTCGAAGCCTTGCTAGCAGCCTCCCAACGCCGTGGCAGTGTAGAATTGGTTTGGGAGTTACCGAACCAACGCAACGGAGCGAGCTATGTTCGATCGCATCACGTCGAATCCTGAAATCCTCGGCGGAAA